>NZ_DATJJF010000232.1:0-9881 GCF_035492435.1 Trinickia sp. | reverse complement strand
AACCTCTTCCGCTTGAGGCGGCTCGATGTCCAGCCACCGCAGCGCAGCTTGGGCGTTCGTGATCATCGCACTGATCGGCTGGTTGACCTCATGCGCGATCGAGGCCGCGATCTGGCCAAAGGAGGCGACGCGATTGGAGTGCGCCAGCTGCGTCAGCAACTCCCGGCAGCGCCGCTCGCTCTCGCGTCGCAATTCGGCGTTGGCCGCTTTCAGGGCGCGATTTTTTTGATCCAGTATCGCCAATAGCTCCGCGCGGCTGTCGGCCAGCGCCCGTGCGGCTCGAGCTTCGGCGGCTTCGAGCTCCATGTTGTGCAGTTTCGCGCGGATGCCGCGGTTATCGTCTTCGAACTGCTTGCGTCGCAGTTGCGCACGCACACGCGTCTGCAGCACTTCCAGGTCGCTGGATTTCTGGACGTAGTCGTCGGCTCCCGCTGCCATCGCGTCGAACATCGTTGCACGATCCTCGAGCGCTGTCAGCATGATGAGCGGGATGTCGCGCATTACGGGCGCGGCCTTGATACGCTGGCACGTCTGTCGACCGCTGAGCCCAGGCATCATCAGATCGAGGACGATGCAGTCGATGGAGCGCTCGGCGAGCAGCTCCAGCGCTTCTTCACCGGAGCGGGCGGGAACCACCTCATAGCTTTCGTCGCGCAACATGGCTGTCACTTCGGCGAGATACGTCGCGCTGTCATCCACAACGAGAATGCGTTTGGGGCCGTGTGTGCTGCCAGGCTCGTCGCTAGTGCTCGTCTGCGCATTGCGCAGCACCGCAGCGAGTCGCGCCACGACTAGCTCCATCGCATCTTCCTTACGCACGAAAGCATCGGCGCTCGCCTCCAGGGCGGACAACTCGGCATCACGATCGTCGAAGCCGGTCGTGAGCAGCAGGCAAGGCACGTGGTGCAGCGCCGAATCGAACCGCAAGCGTCGGATCATGGTGGCGCCGTCGAGTCCATGGAGGACGCTTGCGACCATGATGGCAACAGGTCGCTCGGCGGCCGCGACGCGCAGCCCCTCCTCGGCGCTGTTCGCTGTGCGCACGCGATACCCGGCTTGCTCAAGTGCGTCGCTCAAGGCCTGGCGGTAAGCAACGCTGTCGTCGACAACAAGGATGGGGGGGCTCCCCACCTTGGCCCCGGCCCGCCTCGCTTGCAGCAACTCGCGCGACTTGGCGACGAGGGCGCTGCGGTCGTATGGCTTCTGGACGTACTCATCAGCACCCATGCACAGCCCGTTTAAGCGTGTTGACACTTCTGGCGCCGTGGAAAACATCAATACGATCGCATCTTGGCTGACCGATGCGCGCACAGCGCTCAGCAGATCCACGCCGTCGCCATCGGGCAGCACTGTGTCGAGCACGACAACGTCCGCTGCGGTGCCAGCCAGTGTTTCGCGTGCCGACTCGGCAGTGGGGCAGAGGAGGGTACGAAAGCCACTGTCCTGAAACGCTTCCTGGAGGTCCATGCGGACGGTGAGGCTGCTGTCGACGATCAATACCGTGTCGATCATGTCTCTCCTCCCGGACCGGGCGTCGTCGCTGCGGCCAGCGTAGGCCCGATCTCGCCGAGCGGTAACACGCGTTGCGCTGCCCCGATCAACACCGCCTCGCGAGGCATGCCATAAATCAACGATGTCGCCTCGTCCTGCGCGATGGTCAGTCCCCCGGCACGACGAATCTGCAGGAGGCCTGCGGCGCCGTCGCGCCCCATGCCCGTCAGCAGACACGCCGCCGTCGCGGCACCGCACTCGCTGGCCAATGATTCGAAGAGATAGTCGATCGAGGGACGGCAGGCGTGACGCTCGGGGGCTTGCATCAGGCGCAAGCAACCGTCACTTACCATCAGGTGCCGAGCCGGCGGGGCCATCAACACTCGGCCGCACGCCGCGGCGAGGCTCTCACCGCCTTGCGCATAAGCCACGCGGTGTGGTGTCTGTTGCTCGAGCCACTCAGCGAACGCCGTGCCAAAGCGTTCGTTGATATGCAGGACCATGAGCACCGGCACGCACACCGGAGACGGCAAGGCGCGCAGCACGTCGACCATGGCGCTGGGGCCGCCGGTCGACGCGCCAATCGCAATCAGCTTGCAGCGCGGCCAGCCCGACGCACGCAAGGCGTGGTGGCGCGCATTGACGCGGGCACGCAGGTGGGTGACCACCCTGATGCGCGAGACCATCTTGACGCTGGAAATCAGACGCCGCTCCCAGTCGCCTTCAGGCTGGTCGCCGTTTGGCTTCTCGAGCACATCGACAGCGCCGGCTGCCAGCGCATCGTAGGTTCTGAGCAGTTCGCCCCGATTGAACGACGACGATATGATGAGAATCGGCGTTGGAAAGTACGCCATGATGTGTTCCGTAGCGGCGAGCCCGGTCATCCGTGGCAGCATCATGTCCATGGTAAGGACGTCGGGCCGCAATGTCCGGCACAAATCGATGGCCAGCTTGCCGTTGCCCGCTTCGCCCACCACTTCGAGTTCGGGATCTTGCGCCAGCACCTCGCATAGCCGCTTGCGTACGGTAATGGAATCTTCGACAACGAGCACGCGCAGCTTCGTCATGGCGATTGCACCAGTTGCTGAACGCGTTCCAGGAACTGCGTCTGCACGAATTCGCTTTTGACGATGTAAGCCTGCGCGCCCACCTCTTCGCCTCGCTGCCGGTCTTCGGGTGACGAGCGCGACGTGATGAGGATGGCCGGCACATCGTGCAGCTCGGGATCGGCGCGCACTCGCTCGATGAACGTAAATCCATCCATGCCAGGCATTTCCACGTCGACGAGGAAAAGCCCATAGCGATGGCGCCGCGCCTGATCGAGCGCTTCTTCGGCGGACGCCACGGTCTGCACAATGTAGCCGGCCGATTCGAGAATGCTTTGTTCCAACGTGCGCGTGGTGAGCGAATCGTCGATCACGAGCACTGCAGCACGCGAGCGCTCGGGCTGCTTGATCGGGAGGCCGGCGTTCTGCGCTTCTCTCACAAGACCTTCGGGGTCGAGCACGATTTGCGCGTTGCCTTCCACGTCGAGCGAGACGCCCGCAACCGCATGCGTGGCAAGGGCTAACTCAGGCAGAGGGCGCAGCACCACGCTGGCGGTGCCGAGCAGACGATCGACACCAATCGCTGCAAGGGAGTTCTCGCCCCGGACAATGACGGCGGAGCCGAGCCTGTGGTCTCTGCGCGAGGGTGCTGCCGGCTGCAATATGCGCGACAGCGGCATGAACGGAATGACTTTCTCATCGTGGACCACGGCCTCGCCCTGCGCCGTCCTTGCGATTTCGTGCGCGCGTAGCCGCAGCGTGCGCGTGACGGAATCAAGCGGTATGGCTGCGACCCCGCCCGCGGCCTTCACGACCAACGTTTCGATCGAAGCGATCGGCAGTGGCACGATCAGTCGCACCGTCGTGCCCTGTCTTGTCGCTGTCTGCACCGCCACGTCACCTCCCAAACGCTCGACGGCATCTCGTACCACGTCCAAGCCGATCCCCCGGCCCGCGACTTCCGTGACGGCGGTGGCAGTGCTGAGCCCGCCCCGCAGCAGCAATTGGAGTAGCGCCTCCCCACTGAGTCCTTGCGTGGCTGCCGGGAGCCCGCCCCTGCGCTGCACGGCGTGCCGCACGGCATCGAGATCGACGCCGGCGCCGTCGTCGGTGCAACTAAACACGATATGCCGGCCTTGTCGCGCAATCTCTACGACGACACGGCCTGCAACCGATTTGCCCAGTGCGATGCGCTCGCCCTCAGATTCGATGCCATGCGCCACGGCATTGCGCACCATTTGAAGCAGCGCACTCTGCGCGAGGCTCAGGACCTCGGCGTCCAGCCGTACATCGCCGCCTCGCCCCTCAAAATTGACTCTCTTGCCCAACGTCCGTGCCGCATCGCGCGCGGTTCGTTCGAGCGCCGTGAAGATCGCCGAGGCGGTGATGAGCCGCAGCCGCTCGGCCGCGTCGCGCACTTGCCCGATTTCGCGTTCCATCCGGTCCACGCCGATGGCTAGTCCCCGGTCAAGGTCGCGCAGGGCGGTACGCAACTCTTCGGCCATCGATTTCGAGGGGCTCCCAGCGAGCCGTTCCACGCGAGCGTGGCGCGGCGACATTTGCTGCACCAGCAACTCGGCGAGGTCACGCGCGCGCTCCGCAGCATTCTGGCTGCGCCGCAGTGCGGCGATCTGCGTGTGCGTCTGCGAAATGCGGATCAGCAATGCGTCCATTTCGGTAATGTCGACGCGCCCCGTGCGCAGTGCCTCTTCGATGGTCGGTTTGCCGGACTTCGGTGCCTCTACATCCGCCACAGGCGTGAGTGCCGCGACGTGCGTGCCAATGTCGTCGAGCAACTGCAGCATGGCGTCGATAGGCTCACGCGGCACGGCATCCGCCCCCTCGCGCAACGGCGCGAGAATGTCTTCGATTGCGTGCGCATGGTCGGCGATCTCGCCTTGCCTGACGATTCGCGCCGCGCCTTTGAGTGTGTGCGCGAGGCGCAGCAGCCGCGGTACCGCCTCCTGATCCTCCGCGCGCTTCTCCAGGCCGAGAACGCCCCTGTTCAGCTGCTCGACCAGCTCGCGTGCTTCGACTCGGAAATAGCGATAGGGATCTTTGGACATGTTCTTAGCCTGCGGGCTGATGCTGCACCAGACGCAGCAGCTCCTTCGACAGGCCCGCCAACCGCGATGCCGTCTGGAAGGTCTGTTGCGAACTGGCCTCGGTCTCTCTGGCCGCCTGTGCCGTATTGGCGATGGCCAGATTGACCTGCTCTACGGCCGTCGTCTGTTGCTGCGTCGCCAAGCTGATTTCACGGGCAGACTCCGTGGTGGTTACCACCAAAGCGGCAATCTGCTTGAACGTCGTGGCCACCTCGGCAAACTGGCGGGAGCCCGTGTCGACAGCTTTCCATGCCGTCTCGGTCGCCATCACGGTGGTGTTGACGGCCCCGCGTACATCGTCGATCAGGGTACGAGTCTCCTTCGTCGAACTGGCGACACGGTCGGCCAGCTTGCGGATTTCGTCGGCTACAGCCGAAAAGCGCCTGCCTGCATCCCCCGCGCCTACGGCCTCGATCGTCGCGTTGATGGCGAGGATGTTGGTCTGCTCAGCGAGCTCGGACACGATGTCGAGCACGGAGCCGATTTGCTGCGATTTCTTGCCAAGCTCGAGCATGTGGGTCACGACCAGATCCACCTGCTGACGAATGCCGGTGATCGATTCGTTGGCCTGCAGCACGGTGCCGTCGCCGGATTTGGCCGCAGTGGCCGATTCTTCTGCGACCGTCGTCACCCGTTGCGCACTGCCGGCGATTTGCCGCGCGCTCGCCAGCAGCTCGGTGACGGTGGCGGTGATTTCGGTCATCGATGTGGAAGACTCGCGTGCCGCGGTTGCTTGTTCGTTGGCGGCCGTTTGCAAGTCAGTCGCGGAGCGCTGAACGTGCTGCACAGCCGCCGTGACCTTGTTGGCGAGCGATCGCGTCAGGCCAAAGCCAACGGCCGTCACGAAGAGCAGGGATAGCAGGGTGCCCCCGACGATAGTGCGGCGTGCGCCGCTCGATGCGGCCTCGACCTCCTCAGCGCGCTGCTTCAGGATGGCGTTTTCCTCGGTTTTGATCTCGTTGGTCAGCCGGTTGAGTTCGTCCATCAACCGCTTGCCTTCGCCCCGCTGGATAAGCTTGGCGGCCGGCTCAAGGCCCGCCTCCCGGCGCACGTCGATCCCTTCCTTCAGATGGTCGAGCCGCTCTTGCACAAGCGGCTCTGCGGCGGCGAGGCGCCTTTGCTGATGCGGATTGTCGGCAGTCAGCTCGCGCAATTCCTGGAAAGACTTGGGCACTGCGATTATTGCCCTCCGATAGGGGTCGAGATAGGGGTCTTCGCCGGTGATGATGAAGCCGCGCTGGCCAGTCTCAGCTTGCCTCAGGCCGCTGATCAATTCGTCTACATCTCGGAGTACCGTTTGGGTGTGCGCCACCCGGTAGCTGGTTTGCGTGAGCATGTCGATACTTCGATACGCGACGGAGCCGATGCCGACAAAAAGCAAAAATAAAACGGCGAAGCCGGCGGCGATTTTCTTTCCGAACGTCCACATAGCCCACCCTTCTTATTTCGTCTAAGCAGTGCCCCGTTGCACCATGGTCTCGATCGTCTTCAGGATTGAGGCGATGGATACCACTGGCCGGGCCAACCCTTCTGCGTCAATTACCTCGAGCACATGCTGCCGCGTTGGCGCTGTGCTGCTCCGCTGCGCGCCGGCATGGCACGCAAGTCGCAGGTGACCCTCGAACGCGTTGAATGCAAGCGCGACCGGCCGGGTGGCGGCGATCACCAGCCAGCGCGGCACGTCCGACGCGGGGTAGCCGAGCAGCGCTTGCAAGTCGTACACGGGAACGATCACACCGTGTGACGCCGTCATGCCCAGCAGCTCGGATAACGGGGTTGGAAACTGAGTCAAGGCAGCAAGCGGGAGCAGGCTCGCGATATCGGCCAAGCGAATGAGATGCAGATCACCGCCGAGCCTTGTCTGAAGAAAGTCCTCGTGCGGCTTGGCGTCAATATGCGCGGGCTCAGCAAACGAACGATCGAAGGCCTGGCGCAGTTGCGTGGCCGTGCGATATTCGCCGCTCACGAGACGCCCCCGATGGCCCGCAGCTCGGTGCGACACAACCCGAGCAAGGCACTACGATCGAAACCGCCGCCGAACAGCAGCAGCCGCGACGCGTCCTCGCGCTGCAGCAGCACCATGGCTTGTTGGAGTTCGCGGCGCATCGCATCACGATCCCCTGCGCGTCGGGCAAGCAGGCCAAGGTGCAAACGCGGCATCGCGAAGGCGGGGTCCAGGTAAACCGCCACCTGGTCACAGTCGGCCGAGCCGGTGTAGTCACCGCAACCTTCGCGACAGAGCGCGAGTACGTAGTGCGCCCCGGCATTCAATCCATCGATGCTCAGCAAGCGATGGCAAGTCTCTTTGGCCTCCTTCAGTTGGCCGCGATGCACAAGAAGCACCGCGTGCAGCAAAAGCATGTCCGGATCGCGAGTCGATTCGCTCGGCAAGGCCTGAACCAGCCCGAGTGCGTCCGCAAAGCGTTCCTGCCGGAAGAGGTCTAGGGCGCGTCCAAGATGCGAGTTCTGCGCTGCATCCGGGCGAGGGCCACTGCGCGGCTGCGTCGTCAGTGCGCGGACGCGCGCGGTGGCCTCGCCGATCGCTTCTACCCAGCTCTCGCCGCGATCGAGGGCTCTCGCGGTGAGCGCCGATGGGTCAGCCGCGGTGGCCGGCGCGTGCGCTTGTGCTTGTGCTCCGATGTCGGGTTGCTGCGCAACCTTGCGCTCATAGTAGAACGTCCCATGCGTGTGCCGCAGATGGAAGTCTTGCGACAGATTGCGCAGCGTCTCCGCATGTCCGAGGAAAAGCACGCCGCCCGGCGTGAGCGAACGGGCAATGCGGGCGACTGCGGCTTGCGCGGCTTGCGGCGCGAAGTACATGAGCACATTGCGGCAGAACACCACGTCGAAGCTGCCTGACCTCCAGAAGTTGGCGTCGTCCGCGTTCAAGTTGCGCTCCTCGAATGTCACTGCGGCGCGGATGGTATCGTCGAGCGCGACCTTTGACCCGATTGGACGGAACCAACGGTCTCGCATTGCAGCAGGCGTTTCGCGCAGGCTCCAGGCGGTGTAGTGCCCGCGCCGCGCCTTTTCAAGCATCGCCGGGTTCACGTCCACGGCGTGAATCGACAGCTGCCACGACGCATCGGGCAGCAACCCATAGAGCGCCATCGCAATCGAATAGGGCTCCTCCCCCGAGGCGCAGCCTGCCGATAGAATGCGCACGCATCGGCGAGCTGCTTGAGCGCGCAGGCGTTCGGGCAGCACCTGCTCCTGCAGCGCGCGCAACTGGTCGCTGCTGCGGAAAAAATAAGTCTCCGGGACAGTCAATTCTTGCGCGAGCGCAGTCAACTGGTCCGGTGCAGCGCCATATTCAAGTTGTGCCAGATAAAGCTCGCCGGCCTGATGTGCGGACTCAATGCGTCGGCGCAATAGATCCTCGAGCCAACCCTGTCTCGTGTCATCGAATTGGAGTCCGAGCCGACGCTCAATGATGGCTCTGAAACGATCCAGGAGGCTGGAATTGACTGGTGTGCTCATGGCTGTGCGCCCTCGCAAGCCGGTCGCACCACTTCATCGGGCACGAAGCGCGTGCTCTGCAGTACCAGCAGCAGCTCGGCATCGAGTAGACCGATGGCCGCGATCACATCCGATGCGGCTGTATGCATTAAAGGGGGCAGTGCAACTAGCGATTCCGGTGCGACAGCGCGCACCCCCGCAACATGGTCTACAGCCAATGCCACGCGACGGCCGCCGGCATTGACGATCACGAAGCGTTCCGCCTGTGCGCTGTCTGCGCCCAGCAAGCGACCCACGTCGACGACTGGCAACGGCTCACCGCGAATCACGGCGAGTCCCAGGACGAAGGGCGGTGCGTCCGCCACTGGCTCGATCGGCAGCGCGCGCAGCGTCTCGACCACATGCTCAAGCGGCAACGCGCACAGCCGCGTCTCTACTCGGCAGACGAGTAAAAGGGCTAGGTTGCTGTCGTCCATAAGGCACGTCGACGCTTGTCAAATTGCAACTACCGATGAGGCCGACCGTAGGTTGGCTTGATCATCATCTCAGGGTTCGTACGCCATTTGGCGACGGCGCACGCACCTGTGAGGTATTAGCGTAAGCATTGTAGGCTTCTCGCTCTATCGCAGCTAACCCCAGTGCGGTGCGCGTCTTTTCGGGGCGCCTTCTTGAAAAGGGAGGGAACACGGGCCGCGAGAGAACGGCGCCGGACGGTGACCTACGCGCTGCATGCCGGCCAAGTCATCGTCGAGCCGGGGGCGAAAAGATGAGCGCAGGCAAGCCGATTTGCGTCTGCGGTGGGGGCTGGGGCAGGAAACGCGGGCTCGGCTCTAGTCAGTCACGAGCACGCAATCTAGTGAACCAAAGTGACAGGCTTGGTCGTCACGAGGCATAACCGGGCAAGCAAGCCCAATCTGCGAAAGAAGCCGAAATGGCTGGCGTCAATCACGACGACGTCGGATTGTGTCTTTGCGGCATAAGAGGCAATCACTTGTGCACCGTGACCGAAGACACGCTTCCATTTATACGGAACGCCTGCGTCCTCAAGAACTTTGCCTGTTCGTACCAATGCGTCGAGCATCGCACGCTTCTCGTTGCGGCGCAGGGTGCTGGGGGAGTGAAATGCCGCAGCACGCCCTTCGTCGACGGGGGCGAGCACTTCAAGCAGCGTTACCTCGAACGCGCAATGTTCCCGATACAGAAAGGCGGCGTGGCGGGCAGCCTGCATGGCGCCGTCGTGATCAACTATGGGGATCAGCAACCGTAACATTGAGTAGTCGGATTTCACCGTCAAGGAGATGTATTCACCTTAGCAGCAGACATGTAAACGCGCCGAAAAACCGATACGCTGGACATGTCAAAATTCCGTTAACGCGGGATGCGAGCGATGCGAGGGGCAACATTGCGGGGCGCCATGCGCCCTTGGCCATCGGCTGAAGACAAGCCCACATAATTCAATGTCGGCCTAGACTCTAGCAGGCATCTTTACCCACACGAATAATCCATGAACAACATGCGTGCTTTGCGGGCTTCGCAATCATCAAGTCCCACCGGTGGAACGATAGCGCTGGCGCTCGCCGCGCTCGGCATTGTATTTGGCGATCTTGGCACCAGCCCCCTCTATGCTTTACAGGCGTCGTTCGGCGGCACACTTGGGGTGGCGTCGACGCAAGCCAACGTGATTGGCATCGTCTCATTGTTCCTGTGGTCGCTGATCCTGGTGGTCAGCGGCAAGTACGTGCTGGTGCTGATGCAGGCCGATAACCGCGGCGAAGGCGGG
>NZ_DATJJF010000231.1:0-24042 GCF_035492435.1 Trinickia sp. | reverse complement strand
CTACCATTCCCGGTAAACCCTACGGTGAAAATGCCTTGCTCCTTCGCTGCCTCGAGCGCACGAAGAATGTTCGATGAGTGCCCCGAAGCGCAATAGGCCCAAAAGATATCGCCGCGTCGCGCCGCTGAGCGAACCTGGCGTGCGAATAGCGTTTCGTAGCGGTGGTCATTTTCCGTCGCAGGTGTCATTGACCAATCGTCTGTCAGGGCAAATGCGGATATGCCGGGTCGGCCAGGACTGAGCCGGTGGACGAATTCGCGCGCCATATGCTGAGCGCCTGCGGCGCTGTCGTCGTCTCCAGCAAGAAAAACTTTATTGCCGGCCATAAAAGCCTCGCTGACCTTGAGGGCGACGCGTTCCATCGAGTGAATTAGTTGAGCGTTAGTCGCCAAAGTCGTCAAGACAATAATTGATTTATTGAGCTCGATCCGAGCGGCGATACTCACATTATCCTCCGCAAATGACTGCCGGCCAGCAAGCGCCCGCCACGCCGCCAAAAAGGGATGGCGCTTGCCACTTTGCATCAAATATGGGGCGTGTCGTGGACGGCTGATGAACCGTATCATGGCCTTCTCCTATATTACAAAATCTGAGCTGGCGCGCATCGGGTCGATTAAATCCACGATATTCTACAAGAGATGCATAGACGCGCTGCTCCAGGACAGGGCCCTCGGACTTTCCGACGGCATACGCAACGGCATTTCGGTACACGTCTTTTGCGCACAGTACAAACATCATTTCTTATGAGCTAGGAGGGCAGCAAGCTGACAATGCTATTTGCCGTTTCTTGTAAGCGCTTCATCGCATGCGGGCGTGCATTGTTGTTTTTAAAGGCTTCGCGCTATCGTATACGCGGAATACGGGAGGTGCCTATCGTAAAGAATTAAAAGTCCATTACGGACTGATGTTTGGCGAGGGCCGCTAGGAATATTGCTCATACAAATTTATGTGATCATTTTTAGATAAACGTGCGCGCGGTTCAGATCGTTTTTAAATTGATTTAATATATAGACCGTACCGTCTATTTGGTTGAAGGGGCGGATCAGCGTCCTGAGCGGTAACCCCGATGAGATAGGGCAGGGTTCATGGGCTATGAGTCGAGCGCGGCAATTGCCAATGAATGCATTGCGTGTGTCGCTGAAGTTGCGCACCCGGGATTCAGGAGGTCCGCCATGCAGCGCCTTTTGATCATCAGCGGATTGATCTTCCTCGCGGCCGGACTCGGCTGGCGATGGCTTGTGAACCTTCCGTTTGGTCACCTGCCTGGCGATATTCACATCGTTCGCGAAGGGTTTAGTTTTTATTTTCCGATCACGAGCTGCATTGTGATTTCTTTGGTGATCGCGGTGCTGGTCTGGCTTTTCAGACGATGATCCTCGCGTCCGAGGCACCCGCGGGGCCGACGAATTACCGGCCGCCATAAGAGCCTGGCGCTGAGCGTTAGTTGACGAGAAGAGTCCTTGCCCATGTCATAATTTTCGCTCCATCGCCTGGGGCCAACACTACGGCGCTTTAACTCAATGTCCGCGCGTTTCTATCCGAAGGTGGGTGGCCTGATTGCATGCCTAGCGATCTTAATGGCCTCCCTCGCGCCGACGATTTCACACATCGTCGCGGCGAGCCGTCGTGCAGACGCCATTTGCACGACCAGTTCCATGCCTGAGCGCTCGGCGGGCGCCCTGTGGGCAGGGCATCACGGTAACGACGGTGCGGGCGACTCCAAGTCACGACCGGCCTCTGGTGATGACTGCGGCTATTGCGGTCTTTTCGCGCACACGCCAGCGGTGCCGATTATCGCGTTGCCCTTCGTTGCCATTGTTTGGGCCACCGTGCATCAAATGGCGACACGCTTCGATAGCGTTCGCCGTCGCGAACCGGTAGGGTACTTTCAACCCCGCGCTCCGCCCGCTTTGCGTTAATCATCAGCGATTTTCTTGCGCCGCGATGCACGCTTCTATCCCGGCGTATTCGTCTACGCCCGCCACGGCGGGCAAATAGCGGCTTTTACCTGAGCTTGCATCACGTACGGGCGCTTGGCGAGCCGCTATTGATAGATTTCGAGATAACGATGAAGGTTATTCAACATACGGGCCTGGGCGTCGCCCAAAAGCTTTTCGTTTTCGCAGTAGCCGCCTTTATGGCCGGTTCGGCCTTTGCGCACGTATTCCCGAAGACGGAAGAACCCGCCGCAAGCGCGGTTGTGACATCTCCGGCTCAGGTGCGTATCGCTTTTACAGGTCCGTTGGAGCCTGCCTTTTCGTCACTGACCGTGACCAATGCCGAGGGTACGCAAATGACTGCGGTGAAGGCGAAGGTCGACCCCGCCAATACGTCCGTCATGTCGGTTGGTTTGCCAGTGCTTCCAGCAGGGCATTACATAGTGCATTGGGTGGCAGTGGCGCCCGATGGTCATCGAACGCAGGGCCAGTATCCATTCGACGTCAAGTAACAGCACGCAAAGACAGGCTTACCCCACGGGCCGTCCGTCTGGACGGCCCCTTATGCAGGCAGCGGCAAAAGCGAAGCAGTGGGGCACCGTTTATTTGGTTAGGAGTGCTAAAAAATACGGTTTAATTCCGGCATCTCAATGCGCTTTGGAATCGCGATGAACGAGTCGCGATCTCCGACGATCGGCATGGTCATGCATGGTGATGCCAATGACGAAAGGCGAAAGGCGAAAGCTGCGATGGTCAGCGCAATTCGGTGTTCTTTTTGAGCGACGACGACGATCGCTAAAGGTTCAGGAAGTACAAAGAAACGGGCGAAAAATCGTGGTGATCGCTTCCTCGCCCATGGCGCTTATTGGACGACAACTTCCGTGTGGAGGACTTGCGGCGGCGCTACAAAATACGGGCTGACGAGGGCGCGCCAGGCATTGAAGTCCTCCGATTGACGAAAGTGCACCATGTGATCGTCCAGCGTATCCCAGCGCACCATCAACAAATAGTGGTTCGGACGCTCGACGATGCGATGCAACTGCGCACCGTGACAACCTTTCGCCCTTGCAAACAGCGGCAAAGCTTGGCGCACGCCGGCTTCGAATTCCGACGTCTTGCCTTCCTGCACTTCGATTTGAGCCATTTCCAATATCACGCGTCTTTCTCCTTGGGTTCGTCGGCCGCCTCAAGACCAAGCTCGCTCGAAAATGGCGGCGCTCATCTTCGCAGCAGGTTGAAATCATAACGGTTTGCGTCAAACCGGGCTCGGCGACACGTACTCGACGAGCTATGCCGCAGCCTGTCAAAAGCCAATTTTTTCTGTTCCCCCATTCTGGTTGCTAGTCCTGTTTATTCGGGAGATGGCGCTAGGATTCGCCCGTCCGCAATGGCTCATTGGTCGAACCGTTTCACATTTGAGGGCTCCTATGCGCATTCATTCAACTTGGAAGTTGCAATGTATATCGCTCGCAACACTCGTCATGCTGGGTGGGTGCGGCGGCGGAGATGGAATGGATTCAGTGGGCACGAGCGGGCGTGCCGCCGTATCCCCGACTGCGGGGCCCGCCCCTGCGACGCCGGGTAAGCCGATTGCCGCAGACCCGAATATCGACAAGACGGTTTCTCCCGTCGAGATGCCTGATACCGTCATGCCCGTGAACTACCGGCTTTGGTTTCGTCCGAATCAGGATTTGTCCGCCTTCGACGGGCGTGCCGACGTCGAGATCAAAGTCATCAAGCCTGTCACATCGATCGTGGTGACCGCGCGCCGTCTTCAGTTCGTCAATGGCACGATCATGCTGCAGCCTGGCAACGTTGCACTCATTGCAACGCCGCAAGACGATGGCGACTACTATCAGTTGCGTCCCGCCAGTGGCCACATTGAGCCCGGCACGTATTCGCTGCATATGGAGTGGAGCGGCATCGTCAACTTCAAGACGTACGACGATCCCGCGAGCAAAACGGGCGGCAGTTGCGGCGACGATCCCTACCCGGGTTGTTCAGCGGCCCAGGGTGTCTTCCGCGTGGATTTGAAGGCAGTCGATGGCACGACGAGCGGTGCGATTCTGACGCAGGGCGAATCCAATCTGTCGCGCCAGTGGTTCCCTGGCTGGGATGAGCCCGCGTTTCGATCCACCTACGAAATCAGTGCGGATGTGCCGCAGAACTGGCGAGTTGTCTCGAATGCGGCCGAACTGCCGGCGGTTAATGTCGACGGTGGTTACAAACGCGTTTCGTTCGAGAAGACGCCGCCGATGTCGTCTTATCTGCTGTTCTTCGGCGGTGGCCAATTCGACGTTCTCGAAGACGATTTTTCGAGTCCGCTCCCCGACGGCAAGGGCCTGCATTTGCGCGTCTTCACGCCGCCGGGCATGAAGGATTGGGCGAAGCCGGCGATGCAGCAAACCAAGCAGGCGCTCGATTTTTACTATCGCTACACGGGCATCGCGCTACCGCTCAAAAAGTTCGACACGATTGCCGCAAACGACGCGTTCAAGGCTGAAAAAGATTTGAACTTTGGCGGCATGGAGAACTGGGGCGCCATTCTGGAGTTTGCCGACGATATCCTGCCGGCTCCAGGTTCGGAGATGTCGAATTACGGGCACACGGTGATCGTGCATGAAGCTGCACATCAGTGGTTCGGCGATCTCGTCACGCACGATTGGTGGGATGACGTCTGGCTCAACGAGTCATTTGCGACTTTCTTCGAGAACAAGACCAAGATTCAATTTTTCCCCGATCGGTTCAGTTGGGAGGACGAGGTTAGAAACAAATACAGGGTTATCGCCCTCGATTTGAGGCCCACTTCGTTTCCCGTTCAGCCGAACTTCAATTCATGGGCGTCGAACGACTTCGTGATCGGCGCGGGCCGCTTCGTCTATGACAAGGGTGGTCAAGTGCTCAAGATGATGGAGGGCTATCTCGGCGAGGACGTCATGCGCGGTGGCCTGCAGTCCTACTTGACCAACTACGCATTCGGCAACGGGACGCCCAAGCGGTTATGGGACGAATTGGCGCGCGCAAGCGGAGAACCGATGGTAGACATCGGCGACAGCTTCGTGCGGCAGACCGGTGTGCCGCTCGTGTCGCTCAACACGCAATGCGATCTGAGCAGCAATCAGACGGTCGTCACGCTCGCTCAAAAGCCCTTTCCCAATCAGAACCGGTATCCGGCCATCCAGTGGACCATTCCAATCACGCTGGCGTACGGGGAGGGCCTCGCCAACCGCAAGACGTTGGCGATGACAGGCACCAACATGCAGGTTCGTCTCGACGGTTGCGGCCCCGTGCTCGCGGATCCGAGCGGGCAAGATTACTACGTGGTCAATTACGGCGACAACGCGTGGAGTCAGATGATCGCGCAAGTGGGAGCTTTGCTCGATCCGCCGCGACTGCTGAATTTGAAGCTCGGCACTGCATTGCTCGTCAATGCAGGGCTGGCCGATTCGTCGCGCAAGACGGCGATTGACTCCATCGCTGCTACGACGTTCGCCGAGTCAAGGGGGCGAGCTGCCGTATCGCCGAAACGCTTCGAACGGCCTATACCGCATTATCAGGGCCTATTGAAGGCGAAGCTGCAGAGCAGGTTATCGAAGTAGGTGTCGCCGCTAGCTTGTGCATCACGTTGAACAGGCCGAGCAATTCGAGCATTAAATCGAGTCTTGCCGAGCGGGCAGCTGTCGAAAGCTGCCCGCCGTTATCTTCGACAAAAAGAAGCATAATCGCGCGGAATGGCGCGGTAAGGCGCGCGGCTCGGAGGATGCCTGGTATGTCGAACGAGAGAAGGGAGTCTCTGCGCATCGGCCTCATTTCGGACACCCATAACCTCGTGCGGCCCGAGGCGCTGCACTGGTTGACCGGGTGCGACGCGATCGTGCATGCGGGCGACGTCTGTGCACCCCACGTGCTCGAGGCGCTTTCGCGAGTTGCACCCGTGACGGCTGTGCGTGGCAACAACGACGTGGGCGCGTGGGCTGACGCGCTGCCCGAGGAGACAACGCTTGCGATTGGGGGCATCGCAATCCGCGTGGTTCACGATATCGGGGACCTCAGCGGAGATCCCCGCAAAGAACGCATCGATGTTGTCGTGACTGGACATTCGCACAAGCCTTCGATCGAGACGCGCGACGGCGTGCTGTTTGTCAATCCCGGCAGTGCGGGGCCACGCAGGTTCAAGCTGCCGGTCTCGGCGGGCATGCTCGTCGTTGAACGCGGGCGAGTGCACGCTGAGGTGCATAAGCTGATCGGATGATCGGCCGATTGCGAAGCGAATACGAATGGATGGATTGGAGGATGCGAGTCATCGTGGCTTGACCGTTACTCGAGCCACCATTCGAACACCGCGCTGTCTGATTTTCTGCCACGGTCGGCAAAGCGAACGGAATATAACGCGCGTCCCTCGTGTTTACCGTGATGCGACCGTTACACAACATCGACGGCCCGCATTTGCATGACCTATCGAACAGGGGAAACACATGGTTAGGATGCTCGCGAGATCCTTGTTGGCCGCGGTATTTTCGGTAATCGTCGTAGCGCCTGCCGCTGCACACGAAGTACCCGATCCATCGATCAAACACAATGCTCATGACGGCGTCGTTAGACTCTACGGGGCAGGTGGACCAGACACCGCATTCAAGAAGGTTGCGGCGGTTTTCACAAAGGAAACGGGCATCAAGGTCGAGGTGACCGGCGGTCCCGAGCCGACCTGGTCGAAGAAAGCGCAGGCCGATGCGGACATTCTCTGGGGCACAGCCGAGGAGGATATGACGGCGCTGCTGGAGACTTACAAGAACTTCTCATGGGACGATGTGACGCCGATCTACATTCGGCCCACGATTATCGCAGTCAAGAAAGGTAATCCTAAAGGCATTCACAGCTTTGAGGACCTCCTCAAGCCTGGTGTGAAGATTGTGGTCACCGAGGGCGCGGGCGTGGCCAATACCTCCGGCACGGGAACATGGGAAGACGTTGCAGGCCGCCTGGGTAATCTCGACGATGTGAAGAAGTTCCGCAAAAACATCGTTGGCTTCGGAAAAGGAAGCGGTCCGAGCTTCAAGATGTTCGTCGACAAGGATGCCGACGCCTGGATCACTTGGCCCGATTGGCCCATCACGCATCCCGAGAAAGCGGATTACGTCGAATTGTCGAAGGACCGCACCATTTGGCGCGACGTCAACGTGGTTCTCGCGCCCGACGCAGATCCGGAGGCTAAGCAATTCCTGGACTTTTTGAATAGCGACCGTGGCGCCGCCATCATGAAGACAGAGGGGTGGGTCCGCTGATCTGGGCGGTCTCAACCTCGCGCCCGCCCGCGTGATCGGTCCGAATTCTTGCTGATCACGCTAACGTAGTCTTTACTCCATCGTAAAAGGTGATTCCCATTTGAAACCCGGCCTTTCACAGAAGGGGGGACTTCCTTCGGGGCGCTGGTGGGTGGGCCGAGACCTCGGTCCGAAGGGCCAGTTCTGGAACGTTGTCAGGAGAGAAAGAATGTTAAAGACATCGCTTTTCATCGTTGCCTGCGCGGTCTCCTTTGCGTCTTATGCGGAGCCACCCAAAGTTTCTAATGGAATGTTTGTCGACGAGTACGGTATGACGCTCTATACCTTCGATAAGGACACTGTTCCAGGCAAGAGCGCTTGCACAGGCCCTTGCGCGGCTATTTGGCCCCCCGCCCTCGCGGAGGCAAATGACCAAGCGAGTGGGGACTGGAGTTTCGTGCCGAGGGACGATGGCCGAAATCAGTGGGCTTACAAAGGGCATCCGCTATATCGCTTTTCGAAAGACCAGCAACCCGGCCAAACGAATGGATCTGGCTTCAAAGGGATGTGGCAAATAGCGAAGCCTTGAGCGTTCGCGATGCGGCGAGATGGCGCGAGGGATCTGTCTGGATTCGCCAGTCAGCCTCTCGCGCGAGCCGCGCTTCAATTCGATCGCGCGGCGGATCGTTGAAAGCCGGTTCGCAGTGGCCCGCACACCGGCTTGACGGAAGGTGAGGCGTTGCGCGTCAGCCTTGGGAGGGTGGCACGTAGCCGGCGGCCTGGTCGGCGCCCTCGCCGAAGAAAAACTTTTCCGTCTGTTTCATCAGATACTGGCGGGCGCGCGGATCGGCCATGTTGAGCCGGTTTTCGTTGATGAGCATCGTCTGATGCTTGAGCCAGGCTTGCCAAGCCTCCTTCGAAACGCTTTCGTAAATGCGCTTGCCGAGCTCGCCCGGCAGCGGCGGAAAATCGAGGCCTTCGGCTTCCTTGCCGAGCTTCGCGCATTGAACCATGCGGGTCATCTTCAATTTCTCCTGATAATCGATGTGGGGGCTGGCGTGGCGCACGCTCAAAGGTGCTTCATCAGCACGAGCGACTTGCGCTGCCAGTTATAGAGGCGCCGGCGATCTTCGGGAAGATCGTCCACGCTGGCTTTGACGAAGCCGCGTTTCAAGAACCAGTGCTCCGTGCGGGTTGTCAGCACGAAGATGCGGGTCAGGCCGCGGGCGCGCGCGCGTTGCTCGACGCGTTTGAGCAATCGCTCGCCATCTCCCTGTCCCTGGGCGTCCTGCGCGACGGTGAGGCATGCCATCTCGCCGATGCGCTCCTGTGTGTAGGGGTAGAGGGCCGCGCAGCCGAAGAGGACGCCATCGTGCTCGATCACCGAGAAGTGATCGATATCGCGCTCGAGCTGGTGGCGGCCGCGTTTGACGAGCGTGCCGTCCGCCTCGAGCGGTTCGATGAGCGTGAGAATGCCGCCGACGTCGTCCGGCGTTGCCTCGCGCAGGCTTTCGAGATTCTCATAGGAGATCATCGTGCCAACGCCGTCGTGCAGGAATAGCTCGAGCAACAGGCTGCCGTCGAGCGCGTAAGGGATCAAATGCGCGCGCGGCACGCCACCGCGGCAGGCGCGCACCGCGTGCTTCAGATAGAACGCCGCGTCGCCCTTGATTTCGCCGCTTTCATGCAGACGGTAGGCGTCGTCGAGCGGCATCTCCCGAACCAGCTCGCCGCTTTCGTCGATCATTCCTGGTGTCTCGGTGAGGAAGACGATCTTGTCGGCGCGCAAGGCAATGGCCGCGGCTGACGCGACGTCTTCCATCGCCAGATTGAAAGCTTCGCCCGTCGGCGAGAAGCCGAGTGGCGACAGCAGGACAATTTTGCGGCTCGCAAGCGAATGGCGGATCGATTCGGCATCGATCTTGCGCACGACGCCCGTGTGGGCGAAATCGACGCCGTCGAGAATGCCCACGGGCCGTGCCGTGACGAAGTTGCCTGAGACGACGCTGATGTGCGCATGGGCCATCGGCGTGTTGGGCAAGCCCTGACTGATCGCGGCCTCGATATCGAGGCGCACTTCGCCAGCGGCTTCCTTTGCCGATTCGAGCGCGCGTGCGTCGGTGATGCGCATGCCGTGCGAAAACTCGGATCGCACGCCGTGCAAGCTCATTTGCTCCTCGACCTGCGGCCGCGATCCATGCACGAGGACGATCTGGATGCCCATCGCCTGCAAGAGCGCGACATCCGAGACGAGCGCATTGAGCAACCCTTGGTGGACGACTTCGCCGCCGAAGCCGACGACAAACGTCTTGTTGCGGAATGAGTGAATGTAAGGCGCGACCGATCGCATCCAGTCGACGAACTGTGCGGGGTCGAGATCAGGCTGGGCCGCCGCCGGCCGGTTGGAAACCGGCTCCTGCGGCGGGTTTGGCAGGGAGGCTAGGTCGGTTTGAGCATTCATGCCGGGATTATAATGCGCCCCCATGTCTAACGTACCCAATAGTCCGGCCGCCGCCGACGGCAAACCGTCGCGTGCTTTGCGTGCCCCGCGTCCGGACCGCACTCCAGGCGCGCGTGCCGCGCACATTGCGCCCAATCCTGTTCCGCCGATCGAATTTCCCGCCGAGCTGCCCGTCTGCGCGCGGCGCGACGAAATCGCGCACGCGATCCGAGACAACCCGGTGGTGATCGTGTCAGGCGAAACCGGTTCTGGCAAGACGACGCAACTGCCAAAAATCTGCCTTGCGCTCGGTCGCGGTCGCGGCGCGGGGGGCGCCGGTCTCATCGGCCACACGCAGCCGCGCCGCATCGCCGCGTCTGCGACGGGGCGGCGCATTGCCGAGGAGCTCGGCACGCCGTTTGGCGAAGTTGTCGGCTATAAGGTTCGCTTCACTGACAATCTGGCGCCTGGGGCATCCGTCAAGCTGATGACCGACGGCATTCTGCTTGCCGAGACGCAAACGGACCCGCTGTTGCGGGCGTACGACACGCTCATCATCGATGAGGCGCATGAGCGCAGCCTCAACATCGATTTTCTGCTGGGATATCTAAAGGAAATCCTGCCTAAGCGGCCTGATCTCAAGGTCATCGTCACGTCGGCGACGATCGACGCCGAGCGTTTTGCGCGCCATTTCGGTACGGACGACAAGCCAGCGCCCGTGATTGAAGTCAGCGGACGGCTTTATCCGGTCGAGATTCGTTATCAGCCGGTTGAGGACGATAGCGCGCGCGAGGCGGCGAAAGCGGGCAGGGCGGACGGTGCAAGCGGTAGTGCTGCGTCGGCGCGCGAGCGGCCTGGGAAAGTTGCGGACAGGGAAGCCGGACGGGGCGAGCGTTCCGCGGCGCGCGAGGCGCAGCGCGAACTCACTGATGCCATCGTCGACGCCGTCGACGACTTGTGCCGCGAGGGGCCAGGAGACGTGCTCGTGTTCTTGCCGGGCGAGCGCGAAATTCGCGACACGGCCGAGGCGTTGCGCAAGCACCATCCGCCGCATACCGAAATCCTGCCGCTTTTCGCGCGGCTTTCAGCCGCCGAGCAGGCGCGCGTGTTCAAACCGTCGAACGCGCGGCGCATCGTGCTCGCGACGAACGTCGCCGAGACGTCGCTGACGGTCCCGGGCATTCGTTATGTTGTCGATACCGGGCTCGCGCGCGTCAAGCGGTATTCGTACCGGAACAAGGTCGAGCAGCTCCAGGTCGAGCCGATTTCGCAGGCGGCCGCCAACCAGCGTGCCGGACGCTGCGGCCGCGTGGCCGATGGCATCTGCATCCGTCTTTTCGATGAGGCGGATTTTCAACGGCGCGTGAGGTTCACCGATCCCGAGATTCTGCGCTCGTCGCTGGCGTCGGTGATCTTGCGCATGAAGTCGCTGCATCTGACGGCGATCGAAGCGTTTCCGTTCATCGAGCCGCCGCCGGGCCGCGCGATTGCCGACGGCTATCAGCTGCTCAATGAGCTGGGCGCCGTCGACGACGACAACGCGCTCACGCCGCTTGGCAGGGAGCTGGGCCGCTTGCCGCTTGATCCGCGCATCGGCAGGATGATTCTTGCCGGGCGGGATCATGGCTCGCTCGCCGAAGTGCTCGTCATTGCCAGCGCGCTCTCGGTGCAGGACCCGCGTGATCGTCCGATCGAGGCGCAAGAGCAGGCAGACCAGGCGCACCGGCGTTTTGCCGACGAGCGCTCGGAGTTTCTCCAGTGGCTCAAGATATGGGCCTGGTTCGGCGAGGCCGTGGCGCACAAGAAGTCGAACCGCCAGCTTGCCGATGCCTGCCGCGAGCAGTTTCTTTCGCATCTGCGGTTGCGCGAGTGGCGCGATGTGCACTCGCAATTGCTGACTGTCGTGCGCGAGCACGGCTGGCGAATCAACGGCAGTGAGGCGACTTACGAGCAGGTCCACCTCGCGCTGATGACGGGCCTCATCGGTAACCTCGGCCTCAAAGCCGACGATGAACCGCACTATCTCGGCGCACGCAGCATCAAATTCTTCCTTTGGCCGGGCTCGACGCTCGTCAAAAAGGCCGGACGCTGGGTGATGGCGGCCGAGCTCGTGGAGACGAGCCGCCTTTATGCGCGCTGCCTTGCGAAGATTGAGCCCGAATGGATCGAGAAGATCGGTGCGCACTTGCTCAAAAAGTCGCTTTCCGAGCCGCACTGGGAAAAACGCGCTGCGCAGGTGACGGCGTTCGAGCGCGCGACGCTCTACGGGTTGCCCGTCTACCAGCGCCGGCGTGTCGCTTTCGGCGAGCAAGATCCGGCTCGTGCGAGGGAGATCTTCATTCGTGGCGCCTTGGTCGAAGGCGAGTTCGATACGAAGCTCCCATTCTTCGCCCATAACCGGAAGCTGCTGGCTGAGATCGAACAGCTCGAGCACAAGTCTCGCCGCCAGGACGTGCTGGTGGACGACGAGCTGATCTTCGCGTTCTACGATCAGACCATCCCGCAGGGGATCTATTCGGCGGCCGCGTTCGAGCGCTGGTATCGCGACGAGGTCAGAATGAGCGGCCAGGGCGACGAAAAGCCCCGTCTGCTTTACCTCTCGCGCGACGATTTGATGCGCCATGAGGCGGCCGGCATCACGACCGACTTGTTTCCGAAGCGCATGACGATGGCCGGCGTCGAGATGGGGCTTTCGTACCATTTTGAGCCAGGCTCGCCGCGCGACGGCGTCACGCTCACCGTTCCGCTTTATGCGTTGAACCAAGTCGATGCGCGCCGCGCCGAATGGCTGGTGCGGGGCATGCTGAAGGAGAAAGTGCAGCTGCTGTTGAAGTCGCTGCCGCAAAAGCTGCGCCGCCATTGCGTGCCGTTGCCGGAGTACGCGGCGGGTTTCGTCGAGCGGCACGAGTCGCGCTATGGCAGTGGTGGGCTGGTCGACGCCTTGATCGGCGACGTGCGCGAGACGACACAAGTTGCGTTGAAGACGACCGACTTCAAGCTGGAGACGCTTCCCACGCATCTTTTCATGAACTTCAAAGTCGTCGATGAGCACGGCCGGCAACTCGCGATGGGGCGCAACCTCGCGCAGCTACGTGCCGAGCTTGGCGGCGACGCGCAGCGGCAATTCCAGAGGCTTGCCGCCGCGGCTTCGCTCACGCCGGGCGCAGCCGGCTCGTCTTCAACGGGTGCCACCGGCACGCCTGCGGCTGAGCACAGCATGCAGCGCGAGCACGGCGGCGCAGGCGCGGACCTGGGTGGTGCCGGCGGCAAAACGGGCGCCGGCTCCAGGCGTTTGCCGACGCAGGGGCCGGCGAGAGGGACGACAGTTGCGGCGCCCTCCGGCGGCGAGGCGACGGCGCTATACGAGAACCTGACGACCTGGAACTTCGGCAAGCTGCCGGAGTTGCTCGAAATCCGGCGCGGCGGGCAAACGCTTTTCGGTTATCCGGCGCTCGTCGACCGGGCGACCCATTGCGACGTGGAGGTGTTCGATTCGCCCGAAGAGGCGGCGCGCATCCATCGAGCTGGCTTGCGACGACTGTTCGCACTTCAGCTACGCGAGCCGATTAAGTATCTGGAAAAGAACCTGCCCGGCATGCGGGAGATGGCATTGCAGTTCATGCCGCTCGGCACGCAGGAGGCGTTGCGCGACCAATTGATCGAGATGGCGCTGGATCGGGCGTGCTTGCAGGATCCGCTGCCCAATGACGATGCAAGCTTTCACGTGCGGCGCGACGAAGGCAAGGGCCGCTTGTCGCTGCTTGCACAGGAGATTGCGCGGCTCGTTGGCCAAGTGCTCGCCGAGTATGCAGCGGTGACCAAAAAGCTTGCCCAGGCGAAGCCTCATGCGACAGCTTACGCGGACATGCAGCAGCAGCTGCAGGGATTGATCGGCAAGCGCTTCGTCATCGAGACGCCGTATGCGCAGCTGTCGCATTGCCCGCGCTACTTGAAGGGCATGGCGCTGCGCATCGACAAGTTGAAGGCTGATCCAGGACGCGACGCGCGTCAGCTGGCCGAACTGCAGCCGCTTCTCACCCATTACCAGCGTGCGCAGTCCGCCCGCGGCGGCGTGCCCGACGCGAGACTCACGGAATTTCGCTGGATGCTTGAGGAATTGCGTATTTCACTTTTTGCTCAGGAACTCAGGACGCCGATGCCGGTCTCCGTTAAACGTCTGCATAAAGTGTGGGAGTCGATGCAGCGATGAGGGCGCATCTGATGCGCCCCCATTATTGACGTCGATTTGCAGGCGACTCGCGCCACTGGGTGCAACCGCACGCTCGCGAGCGCATTGCCGGGTTTGACTTCGTGAGACACTGGCGAAAGCGGTCAACCGCGGGCGGTGCGTGCGCGTTTTTAAATGACGGCGTGGCCTTCCAACGAGTTCACATGAACAAGAGTCTTGTTTCCCGCGCAAGAGGCGTTAGCGGCGTGCTTGTCACGGCGCTGCTCGGCATGCTTGCCGCCACGGGTTCGGCCCGGGCGGCCGATGACGTGATCATCCTGAACTCAGGGGAAGCGACGCTGTCGGTCATCGACAAATCGACGCACCAGGTCGTCGCCACCATTCCGACGGGCAAGGAGCCGCATCACCTGATGGTGACGCCCGACAACAAATCGCTCATTGTCGCGAACTCCGTCTCGAACAATCTGATGTTCGTGGATCCGAAAACCGGCAAAGTGCAAAGCCGGCTCGAGGGCATCGAGGACCCATATCAGCTCGGTTTCTCGCCTGACGGCAAGTGGTTAGTGACGACGGGGCTGCGCCTCGACCGTCTGGATATTTACCGCTACGACGCGCACACGAACGCGCTGTCGCTCGCCAAGCGGCTGCCGCTCGCGACGATGCCGAGCCATATGGCCTTCAGCAACGATGGCCGGACCGTCTTCGTGAGCCTTCAGGTTTCGGGCGAAGTGGCTGCCGTCGATTTGCAGACGCAGACCTTGCTTTGGAAGCTGCCAGTCGGCAAGACGCCCGCGGGGCTGTGGCTGACGCCCGCTGACCAGTACCTGCTCGTCGGCATGACCGGCGAGGACGATGTCGCGGTCGTCGACTGGCGGCACCGGACGATCGTCAAGCGCATCCATACCGGCGCCGGCGCGCACAACTTCCGTTCGCTCGACGACGGCCGTCATGTGGCCATTACCAACCGCGTCGCCAGCACCATCAGCATCATCGACGAAACGTCGCTCACCAATGTCGGCGATATCACGGGACTCATGCCAGGCCCCGACGACATGGAGCTGAGCGCCGATAAGCGCTACCTCTGGGTGACATTCCGTTTCGCCAAGCATGTGGGCATCGTCGATCTCACGACGAAAAAGCTCGTGCAGACCATCCCCGTGGGCCGCTCGCCGCATGGGATCTATTTCTACGATCGTGCGCCCGTATCGGCGAACGGTACTTAACCCTCGGACACTAGCCGCAGGATTTACTCATGTTTCACCTGATTGCCTCTTCACTCGACGATCTCGTCTCGACGTTGCAGACTTGGCTCTACGTCGATGTCATACAGCCGCTCATGTTCAAGTTTGGCTGGATGGACTACGACGAAGACACGTACGATGCGCTTTACCCGGTCATCGTCGGATTTTTGACGATCGTCGCCATGTACGTCGTGCTTCGCCCGCTCGAGGCGTTACGGCCTGTTGAGAAATGGGAGAACCGCAAGGCGGTTCGCGTCGACGTTCTCTATTCGTGGATCATCAAGCTAGGCCTCTTCAATCTGTTCTTTTTCTTCGCGTTCCAGCCGCTTTTCGATAATACGCAGAGCTGGCTGCGCTATCACAACATCGGCACGATCAATCTCGACAACCTATGGCCCGGGGTGACATCGCAGCCGTTGGTCTCGTTTCTCATCTACTTCGTGGTGATCGATTTCGCCGGCTACTGGTATCACCGTTGGGAGCATAAGTTCGGCATTTGGTGGGAGCTGCACGCGGTGCATCACAGCCAGCGCCAGATGTCGCTCTGGTGCGACGATCGCAACCATCTGCTCGATGACATTATCCAAGCCGGGTTCTTTGCCGCGATCGCGCTAGCGGTCGGCGTCGCGCCGGCGCAGTTCGTCGTGCTCACCGCCGTGTCGAACTTCCTGCAAAGCATCCAGCACACCAACGCGCGACTCAACTATGGGTGGCTGCTTGAGCGAATCCTTGTCAGCCCGGCGTTCCATCGGCGCCATCACGCTGTCGGCTATGGTCACGAAGGGACTGCATACGGATGCAACTTCGGTGTCGTGCTGTCGTGGTGGGACATGCTCTTCAAGACGGCTTCGTGGAATCGCACTGTCGAGCCGACCGGCATCCGTGACCAGATCGAGGGCGAATCGTACGGCGAGGGATTCTTCTCGCAGCATTGGCTTGCTTTCGTGCGTATTGCACGCCGGCTTCGGTCGCGTGCCCAGGCGCAAGGCAAGGATGCCGCGGCGCTCTGAGGACGCACGCCGATGAGCGAGCTACTGCGCGCATTTGCCCGTGCCGTTGTGAGCATGCTGCATCCGCGCATGCTGTGGCTCACATTCATGCCTTTTTTCGTGGTCGCGGCCAGTTGGGGCGTGATCTTTTGGTTCACCTGGCAGGATGCCGTCGGCACGGTGCGTTACTGGCTGGCGAATTCGGCGCCGGGGATGGCGCTCTATCGGGCCTTCGACTGGATCGGATTTGCGTCGCTGCACGCGGCCGTCGCGCCTTTCATCGTCATCGCAGTCACGATCCCGCTCATTGTCATCACGGTGTTGCTGGTGATCGCGACGACGTCGATGCCGCTCGTCGTTCGCCACTTGTCGGCGCGCCGATTCCCGGCGCTCGAGCAACGGCGCGGCGGCACTTGGCTCGGCAGCCTTCTCTATGCGACGGCGACCACGCTGATTTGCGTGACGCTCATCGTTGTCACGGTGCCGCTGTGGCTCATTCCACCGTTTTTTGCGCTGATTCCACCGCTGTTATGGGGGTGGCTCACCTATCGCGTGATGACTTACGACGCGCTCGCGCTGCATGCGAGCCACGCTGAGCGCATTGCGCTGACGCGCCGCCATCGTTGGCCGCTCTTGGCGATCGGCGTGGCAAGTGGCCTCATGAGCACGCTGCCGACACTGATCTGGGCGTGGTCGATCTGGTTGGTCGTGCTGTTTCCCGTGATCGCGGCGGCGATGATTTGGGTCTACGCCGCGATTCTGATCTTTTCGGCATTGTGGTTTGGGCACTATTGCCTGAAGGCGCTCGAGGACATGCGCGGCGAAGAGGCGCACCGAGCGCCCTTGAAGCACTTGCCGCCATGAGCATCATCGACGACCATGGGTGATCTTCACTCAGATTGAGGCGGTCATGGCATTTGGCGTCATCATCATCGGCGATGAAATCTTGTCGGGCAGGCGCACCGACAAGCATCTGCCGAAGATCATCGAACTCCTGAAGGCGCGTGGACTCGCGCTTGCGTGGGCCGAATATGTCGGCGACGATCCTGACAAGATCACTGCGACGCTTGCGCGGACGTTTGCTTCGGGCGATATCGTCTTTTCGACGGGCGGTATCGGCGCCACGCCGGACGACCACACGCGCCAATGCGCCGCGAAGGCGCTCGGCGTCCCGCTTGAGTTGCATCCCGAGGCGGCCGTGCTGATCGGCGAGCGAATCCGCGAGATGCAAGCGGCGGCAGGCATTCCCGTCGACCTGGACTCGCCCGAGAACCAGCATCGCCTGAATATGGGCGTGTTCCCGTGCGGCGCGTCGATCATTCCGAACAGCTACAACAAGATTCCGGGTTTCTCCGTCGGCGATCACCACTTCGTGCCCGGCTTTCCAGTCATGGCCTGGCCGATGATTGAATGGATACTGGACACACGCTACGCCCATCTGCATCACCAAGTACCGCACGAAGAGCGCTCAATGTTCGTCTTCGGGCTCATGGAATCGACGCTCACGCCGCTCATGGAAAAAATCGAGACCGAATTTCCGAGCGTTCGCGTCTTCAGCTTGCCGAGCGTCGGTGATCCCGAGCGCGGTGGCGTGTTTGCGCGCCGACACATTGATCTTGGCGTCAAGGGTGAACCCGAGGCCGTAGCCGCCGCATTCATCAAACTACGCGAAGGCGCTCATCTGCTGGGCGGCGATATCGTCGAGCCAGTCGCCGCCCCCTCGGACAATAAGTAGCGGGGCCCTGCCGCTCGCCACGGTTGTAGCGAACGGCGGAGGGCCGCTTGGAGGCTCGCTGAGGGCGCTTTATGCGCCGAGCCAGGGCAGGCCGCGGTGGCACCAGCCTTCGACAGTTTTGCGGTGGCCGTGCCCGTCCTTGGCGCCTTCGAAGCCTTCAAGGATGTCATAAGCCCGTGCAAAGCCGGCCTGCTGGGCTGCGACGGCTGCCAGCTTTGAGCGGGCCGCGCTGCGGCAAAGGAAAAGGACGGGGGTATCGGTCGAAGCGATCCCGCGTAGCGTATCGATGAATTCGGAATTCGGTACACCGCCCGGATAACGTGTCCACTCGATATGCGCGTACTGGCCGTCGCCGATCACGGGCCGGCCGACCCAGTCGAGTTCCGCTCGCGTGCGCACGTCGATGAGTCGCGCTGCCGGATTCAGTTGCAGGAACTCGAATGCTTCGGCGGGGGAGAGTGCCCCAGCGTACGGCAGCTGGTTTTCGGTGCGACGCACGTCCGCCTGCGCCAGGATCTGTTCCAGCGTGCTCATGACCGCCTGCCTCCTTGAAAAAGCAAACATTCTAGCGCGGTAGTGCCTCTCATCTGACCCGAAACGTTGGCATGCGCGCATTTGATACCGTCATACTCAAAACGGTGCAAAATGGAGCCGGACGCACCGAATATAAGCTTTTTGGACAGTTTGGCGGCGTCGTTGCACTCATTCGGTGCAAATGCGCAAAAGCGGCGAAATCGTTGCCCGTGACGGTGCAGGCACGCGTTCCAAGGAGGGGCGTGGCTGCCGAGCCGTCCGCAGGTGGCGACTCCTTGGCGTGAATCAACGTACCGCTTTTGGCATGAAAGATGCTTTTACGGTCAGCGATCGCTTTGACGCGCCGTTTCCTCGGATCGAACATTCCCAAGCCGAGGTAGGCGGCGAGGCGAAGAACCGCCGAACTTATCAATGGAGAAGAGGATATGAGTAAAACCGTGGCCGACGTCATGCAGCTCGTCAAAGACGAGGACGTCAAGTTTGTGGACTTTCGCTTCACCGACACGCGGGGCAAGGAGCAGCACGTTTCCGTTCCGCTGTCGGCATTCGACGAAGACAAGTTCGAAAGCGGCCATGCGTTCGACGGTTCCTCGATTGCCGGCTGGAAGGGCATCGAAGCCTCGGACATGTTGCTCTTGCCGGATTCCAACACGGCATTCATCGATCCGTTCTATGAGGAGCCGACGCTCGTTCTGAGCTGCGACGTCATCGAGCCGTCGGACGGTAAGGGCTATGAACGCGATCCGCGCTCGCTCGCAAAGCGCGCCGAAGCCTACCTGAAGAGCACCGGTCTCGGCGATACGGCGTACTTCGGCCCGGAGCCCGAGTTCTTCATTTTCGATTCGGTTCAGTGGAACACGGACATGTCCGGCTGCTTCGTCAAGATCGGCTCGGATGAAGCACCGTGGTCGTCGGGCAAGGACTCCGAAGGCGGCAACGCGGGTCACCGTCCCGGTGTCAAGGGCGGCTACTTCCCGGTCGCACCGGTCGATACGTTCCAGGACATGCGCTCGGAAATGTGTCTGCTGCTCGAGCAGATCGGCATTCCGGTCGAAGTGCACCACCACGAAGTGGCGGGCCAGGGCCAAAACGAAATCGGCACGAAGTTCTCGACGCTCGTGCAGCGTGCCGACTGGACGCAGCAGCTCAAGTACATCGTTCAGAACGTGGCGCACACGTACGGCAAGACGGCGACGTTCATGCCGAAGCCTATCGTTGGCGATAACGGCTCGGGCATGCACGTTCACCAGTCGATCTGGAAGGATGGCCAGAACCTGTTCGCGGGCAACGGCTACGCGGGCCTTTCCGAGTTCGCGCTGTTCTACATCGGCGGCATCATCAAGCACGCGCGTGCACTGAACGCGATCACGAACCCGACGACGAACTCGTACAAGCGTCTCGTGCCGGGCTTCGAAGCACCGGTGAAGCTCGCCTACTCGGCGCGCAACCGCTCGGCGTCGATCCGCATTCCGCACGTGACGAACCCGAAGGGCCGCCGCATCGAAACGCGCTTCCCGGACCCGATGGCGAACCCGTACCTCGCCTTCTCGGCGCTGATGATGGCGGGTCTCGACGGCGTGCAGAACAAGATCCATCCGGGCGAAGCCGCGGACAAGAACCTGTACGATCTGCCGCCCGAAGAGGACGCAAAGATCCCGACGGTTTGCGCGGGCCTCGACCAGGCACTCGAAGCGCTCGACAAGGACCGTGAGTTCTTGACGCGCGGCGGCGTGTTCACGGACGGCATGCTCGACGCTTACCTGGAGCTCAAGGAAGCTGAGCTGCAGCGTTTCCGCATGACGACGCACCCGATCGAGTTCGAGATGTACTACTCGCTGTAAGCGGCGCGATGCGCTTCGCCTTTGCTCGTCGGCGGAGCGCACTTCACGCTTGCGATCAGTCTCGAAGGGACGGCGCCGCCGTCCCTTTTTTGTTCCATTGCGTTTGTTGCGCTCGTTTCATGCGTAGCCCATGGCCGTGATTACACGATGGTGCTCAAGAATTTGATCAAGCCGAAGAAGGGCCAAGCCGAGCCCTTGACCGACGACGCGCCGCTCGCCGCCTCAGGGCTGCTGCCCGGGTTCGAGGCGCTGCCGACGGTGGCGCTCGTGCTCGAAAAGCGTTCGCTACGGGTCGCGTTTGCGAATCCATCGGCCGAGTCGATGCTCGATTTGTCGCGGCGCCAACTCATGCAGATGCCGTGGCCCGACATCTTCGAGAACGGCCATGATCTCGTCGCAACGATTGCGGCCATTGCCGAACAGCGTTTCCATTCCACGCACCTCGATGCTGTCTTCGAGCGGCCTGGACGTGATGCGCTGCACGTGCATGTCGTTGTCGGTTTCCTCGAAAGCGCGCCCGATTACGTGCTGCTCGAACTGTTCGAAAACGAGCGTCATCTGCGCACGGATCGAGAGGAGCGCATTCACGATCTCACCTCGGCCAACAAGCAGTTGATCCGTAACCTCGCGCACGAGATCAAGAATCCGCTCGGTGGCATTCGCGGCGCTGCGCAACTGCTCGAGCTCGAGCTCGATGCGCGCGAGCGCCACGACCTCAGCGAATACACGCAAGTCATCGTCAAGGAATCGGATCGCCTGCAAACGCTCGTCGATCGCCTCCTCGAGCCACATCGGCACCCGCATATCGTAGGCGACGTCAACATTCACGAAGTCTGCGAGCGAGTGCGCGCCGTCATCATGGCCGAGTTCCCGCGTGGTCTCACGATCGAACGCGATTACGACGTGAGCGTGCCGGACTTGCGTGGTGACAAAGAGCAATTGATCCAGGCGTTGCTCAACATCGTGCGCAACGCGGCGCAGGCGCTGCGCGAGCGTATCAGCGAGGGCGATGCACGCATCGCGCTGCGTACGCGCGTTGCACGCAAGGTCACGATTGCCAAGCGCCTATGCAAATTGGCATTGGACTTGCGAGTCATCGATAACGGTCCGGGAATTCCTGAAGAGATTCGCGAACGCATTTTCTTTCCGCTTGTGTCGGGTCGTGAAGGCGGCAGCGGGTTGGGTCTTACACTCGCACAGACCTTCGTGCAGCAGCACGACGGGGTTATCGAGGTGGAAAGCCGGCCCGGACACACGGAGTTTCAGATTTTGTTGCCGCTCGACTATTGACATACGACCACTCTATGAAGCCGATTTGGATTGTAGACGACGACCAATCGATCCGCTGGGTGCTCGAGAAGGCCCTTGCGCGCGAGAGCCTCGCAACGCGCAGTTTCGCCAATGTGCGCGACGTGCTGGCCGCGCTCGAGCACGATACGCCCCAGGTGCTGGTATCCGATATCCGGATGCCGGGTGCCTCCGGGCTTGAATTGCTGCAATCGATTCGTGAACGGTTGCCCGAGTTGCCCGTCATCATCATGACGGCTTATTCCGATCTCGACAGCGCCGTTGCTGCATTCCAGGGCGGGGCATTCGAGTATCTTGCGAAGCCGTTCGACATCGATCGGGCCGTGGAGCTGATTCATCGGGCCGTCGACGAAAGTCTGCGCGGCACGCATTCGGCGGAGACGTTGCTGGCCGATGCCCCCGAAATGCTCGGCCAGGCGCCGGCGATGCAAGACATGTTTCGCGCGATCGGTCGCTTGTCGACCTCCTCCGCAACGGTGCTCATCACGGGCGAGTCGGGTACGGGCAAAGAGCTCGTTGCACGCGCGCTGCACCGTCACAGCCCACGCGCGAATGGTCCGTTCATCGCGCTCAATACAGCGGCGATACCCAAAGATCTTTTGGAGTCCGAACTATTCGGGCATGAGCGCGGCGCTTTTACGGGCGCGCAGGCGATGCGCCAGGGCCGCTTCGAGCAGGCGGAGAACGGCACGCTTTTCCTCGATGAAATCGGCGATATGCCCTTCGATTTGCAAACGCGGCTTTTGCGTGTGCTGTCGGATGGGCAGTTTTATCGTGTCGGCGGACACAGCCCACTGCGCGCCAATGTGCGGGTGATCGCAGCGACGCACCAAAACCTTGAGGCACGGGTGCGGCAGGGGCTCTTCCGCGAGGACCTCTATCACCGGCTTAATGTCATACGCCTGAGGCTGCCGCCGCTGCGCGAGCGCAAGGAGGACATTCCGCTGCTCACTCGCCACTTTCTGCAAAAAAGCGGACGCGATCTCGGCGTCGAGCCTAAGCGCGTGTCCGAGGGGGCGCTCGCCTACCTCGCTTCGCTGCCGTTTCCGGGCAACGTGCGGCAACTCGAGAATCTTGCGAACTGGCTGACCGTCATGGCACCGGCGCAGACGATCGAGATCAAGGATCTCCCGCCTGACCTCGTTCCGGCTTCGGTTCAGCCCGCGGCAGATAGTGCTGCGGGTCCGGCAGCTGGCTCGCAAGCGGGCGCGGGGGCGATGTTGCACGATGGCGAGCGCAACGGTGTTGCAGTAGCGTCGCAATCCGTGCCGTCATCGGGGGGGGCATCGACGGGGTTGGTGCTCAGCATGTGGGAGAGCGGGCTGCGCGCGGAAGTTGCGCGGATGCTGCGCGATAACATGGCTGACGTCATGGACGAGTTGGCCCGCCGCTTTGAGGCCGCAGTCATCCGCGAAGCGCTTGAGTTCACGCGCGGGCGAAAGGTCGAAGCCGCGGAGCGGCTCGGTATTGGCCGCAATACGATTACGCGAAAGATCCAAGAACTGAACTTGGAACCGTAAGGGCGTTGGGCTGTGACCAGTGACCGCTGGCTAATGAATGGAGCGAACGCTTCGCATTCACGCCAGATGGGCACTCGGTCGACAGCCTTTCGCTAACTTCAGGCAGGACGTTCAAGCGTTGCGATCACGGGCGCGTGATCGGACGGCTGATCCCACTTGCGCGGGGTTTTGTCGACCTCGCATTGTGTGCAGGTTGCCGCAAGCGCTGGCGACAGCAGAATGTGATCGATGCGAAGCCCGGCATTGCGCCTGAAGGCGAGCATGCGATAGTCCCACCAGGTAAACATCTTTTCCGGCTGCTCGAACTGCCGAAACGAATCCACGAGGCCTAGACCAACCAGCTTGGCGAAGTGCTCGCGCTCCTCCGGGGAGACGAGGTTTTGCCCTTGCCACGCTTGCGGATCGTGGACGTCCCGATCTTCGGGGGCGATGTTGTAATCGCCGAGCAGCGCGAGCGATGGATAACGGGCCAGCTCCGAGCTGAGCCACGCTGAGAGTGCGTCAAGCCAACTCAACTTATAGGCGAACTTCTCGGTGCCGGGCGCCTGGCCGTTTGGAAAGTACGCCGAGATGATGCGCATGCCACCGATCGTGGCGGCGAGGACACGTTGTTGCGCGTCTTCGAACCCAGGGATATTGCGCACAACGTCCGTTTCGTCGACTTCAATGCCCTCGCGCACGAGCAACCCCACGCCGTTATACGTTTTCTGACCGGCGCACCAGCTGCGGTAACCCTTTGCGGCGAACTCGGCATGGGGGAATTTTTCGTCGGGCAGTTTCAGCTCTTGTAGGCAGAGCACGTCCACGCCGCTGAGCTCGAGCCAGTCGATAACGTGTTGCTGGCGGACCTTCAGGGAGTTGACGTTCCAGGTGGCGATTTTCATTGAGTTCAAAGCGCCTTATCGGGCGTGCTTTTTAACGATGATGCGGGGAAAAGGATTCGGCTGGCTACCCACCTACGCATGTGGGATGGGGTAGGAAAATTGAGCCGACGAGGGATTTTACTGCGGGTAGGAGGCGACGAGTGCCTCGAGGGACCGGCTGAAG
>NZ_DATJJF010000230.1:0-25332 GCF_035492435.1 Trinickia sp. | reverse complement strand
AAATGGCTCCCGCGAGCCACGATCGCTTCACCTGCGCCTCTCATATCGCGCACTTCCTCGTCCTGGCTGAGCTTGCTTTTGCCAACCAAGCGCGTGATGTCAATCTGTAGACCAACGATCGATTTGACCAACGTATCGATGTATTCCTTCGGTGCCTCGCTCATAGTCCACGGCTTGGGCTGCGATGCCTCGTGCGTGCGTGTCAGCCGACCAACCACGCCGCGTACGAACCTTTCGTCATCGCGAACAGTAATGCGTCCATATGCGTGCACGACGATGTAATTCCAGGTCGGCACTTGCCTATGAAACTCATGCTTGCTTGGATACCAGCTCGGCGAGATATAGGCATCGCCCGCACGGAAAATTACAAGGACCTCATCGCCGTTGGCGACGTCCTGCCATACAGGATTTGCGCGTGCGACATGCGCATGCAACTCTCCCAATCCCTCCGCACCAACGATCAGTTGGAACGGAATGTGGTTGGCGTCCAGTCCGCTCTTTCCATGCGTGATCAGACTGCCCAACGGGTTCTGTGTGATCAGCCCGTGCAGTACTTCGGTACGAGGCTCATTGAAATGGGCGGGAATGTACATGTGCTCCACCTTTAGATGTTTATTCGATAGCGTGTGGCTGATGAGATGGGCAGGCATGGAATCGAAGCAGCTCGTTTGCGCGAAGCCGCCGCTAAAGCATCCGCCCGACCGTACAGGTGAATGATGCCTCATGGCCGCACGCCGCGAATCGGCCGAGACGTTCAGCCACAATTGTTTAGCCGCGGCCGATCATTAGGATGACGATCGAGCGCATCCTTCGCATTTGAAGATCACGACCTGCGCCATCCGAGTCCGAGACTCTTCTGAATCAGCACGAAATCCTTTAACAATTCGGCCTGGCCCGCGACGACATCCTGCTGCGCCGAGAACGCCGTGCGCTGCGTATCGAGAAGGTCGATGAGCGTTGCGACGCCAGCGGTGAAACGCTCCTGCATGAGAGCGGAGGCGCGATCCGCCGAACGCTGCACCGCTTCGAGGCGAACCAGATGCTCGCGTTCGTGGCCGTAACGAGACAGCGCAGCATTGGCGTCTTGCAGTGCCGTCAGCACGGCGTGCTCGTACTTGGCACGCGCCTCGTCGCGCGAAGCTTTTGCGCCTCGCACATCTGCGGCCGTGCGCCCGAAGTCGAGCAAATCCCATTGCAGATACGGTACGCCCAGCCACGCATAATTGTTTTTTCGAAAGAGATGCCCAGGGTCGGCTGCCGTGAAGGCGAGGTCCCCGTATAGCGTCAGCTTTGGAAAATAGTTGGCGATGTGTTCGCCGATTTGCGCGTTGCTCGCCGCTAGCCAACGCTCCGCAGACCGAATGTCCGGACGTTGCCTCAGCAGCGCCGCCGGGTCGCCGACAGGCACCGAGTCCGGCAGTGCAGGCAGCGGCTGTGCTGGCGCAAGCTTGGCATCGAGCGCGCCGGGCGGCCGGCCCGTTAGCACGGCGAGGCGGTCGAGCGCTTCGGCAATCTGCCCATCCAACGTCACGAGTGTCGCCCGCGTGGTTTCGACTTGGCTCGTGAGCCGTTCGACATCCACGTCGGCCGCCGTGCCCCGCGTGCGCCGTTGCTCGGTCAACGAAAGCATGCGCTGTTGCACTTGTGCCGTATCGCGCGCAAGAGCAAGCCGCTCCTGCTCGTCGCGCAGGTCGATATAGGCCTGCGCCACTTCGGCCGCAAGCGCCACTTGCATGTCCGCGAGATCCGCATCCACCGCATCCGCCTGCGCCGAGGCCGCCTCGACGGCACGCCGCGTTCCGCCGAAAAGATCGATTTCCCACGATGCCTGCAGGCTTGCCACATAAAGCTGAAGCGGCCCTCCACCACTGCTGCCCGACGGTGCCAACGCGCCAACATCAGGTTGGCGCACGCGCAGCGCGGCTGCATCGGCGCTTACCTGCGGCAGCGCGTCGGCATGTTGCCGGCTCAGTTGCGCACGCGCTTCGCGAAGCCGTGCTTGGGCCGCATGCAAGTCGGGGTTGTCAGCGAACGCGGCATCGATCAATTCATCGAGATCAGAATCGCCGAATGCACGCCACCACGCATTGGGCGCCGGCCCGCTTGCGACACCAGCCGCTGGCGTGCGAACGAATGACGCCGCATGAACCGCATCGGTGGCAACCGGCGGCGCCCCGTGGTAGTTCGGCCCCACCGTGCATGCGGAAAGCACCGAAACCGAGGCAACAATACCGACAGCAATGCTGGTGCCCGAGCCGGCTGCCAGCGGCGGAACGAAGGAAAACAAACGGTGAATCTGCGTCTTCATCACTATTCAGGAGTCCTGATCGTTAGTGGACCGAGGATCGCGGAGCGCCCGACGATCGCGCAGGAGTCCTCAATAAAAGCGCGAGTGGGATGCAGGCCAGAAGTGTGATGGCAAGCACATAAAAGGTTTCGGAGTAGGTAATGACGGAGGCCTGAACCTGAATCTGCCTGGCAAGCTGACCGAGCGAGCGCATCTTGGCGTAGGCCATGTCGCCCATTTGAACAAACCAATTGGCGGCGCCGGCCGCAATGCGCTGCTGTCCGACAACCGAATTGGCCGTCAGCGATTCGCGAATGGCGTCCACGTGAAACGCGGAGCGCCGATCGATCAAGACACCGATGATCGCAAGCCCGATCGAGCCGCCGAGATTGCGGGCCATATTGAAGAGCCCCGCGGCATCGCCCGAATCTTCTCGCGAGACCGACGCCATCGAAGCCTGATTGAGCGGCATCATCGCAAGCATCTGGCCGACGCCGCGCAACAGCTGAGACCAAACGAAATCCCCGCCGGCACTTTGTGCCGTGAGCGTCGTATCGAGCAGGCAGCTGGCGGCAAACAAAACGAGCCCGGTCACAACGAGCAAACGAAAATCAACCTTGATGAGCAACCGCGGCAGCACAGGCATCATGACAAACGCAGGCAGGCCCACATACAGCATGATCATGCCCGATTGCTCAGCGTCGTAGCCGGAAATGATGCCGAGGAACTGCGGTACGAGATAGGCTGCACCGTAAAGTGCCGCACCAATGGCGGACACAATGAGAATGACGCTCGCGTAGTTCGCGTTACGCAAGAGCGAGAGCCGCATGATCGGCCGCTCAGCGACGATCTGCGAGACACCGATGAGGATGAACCCGACGACCGCCAGCCCGCTCAAGATGACGATTTCCTGCGATTCGAACCATTGATTCCGTTGCCCTTCCTCAAGCACGACGGTGAGCGAGCTAAGACCGACCGAGAGACCAGCGATGCCGATCCAGTCGGCCTTGATGAAATCATGCCAACGCGGTGCTTCGGGAGGGAGCCCCACGATCAGCAGTGTGGTGAGCGCGACGCAAACGGGCAGATTGATGAAGAAGCACCATCGCCATGAAACGTTCTCGGCAAGCCATCCGCCGACCACGGGACCGAGCAGAGGGCCGATCAACACGATCAGGCCAAATATCGTCATGCCGACCGGCAGCTGTGTGCGAGGCAGCCGCGTACGGACGATGGTCTGCGCAGTCGGGATCATCGCGCCGCCCGCGAAGCCCTGACCGATGCGCCCGACGATCATCCACGCGAGCGAGTGCGACGCCCCACACATCATCGAGAAAACCATGAAGAGCCCTGCGTTAGCGAGCAGGAAATTGCGCAGGCCGAAGACGCGCGTGAGCCATGCCGCGAGCGGAATCATGACGATCTCGGACATCAGGTAGCCGGTCGAAATCCAGGTGCCCTCCGTACCCGTCGCACCCACGGCGCCCTGGATTTGCGGCAATGCCGAATTCGTGATCGAAATGTCGAGCGTCGCCATCAAGGCGCCCAGCGAACCCGCAGCGACGGCGATCCAGTCAGCCGCGCTAGCGCGTTCGGTGTCGGCCGCTGCGCCCGCCGTCGCAATCGACGACGACTCAGCCATGTCGATTCTCGGCCGCGATGCGCTTGTCGTCCCGTGCCGAACCCGTATCGACGTCGACCGTCACCGAAAGTCCCGGCAACAGTACGCTTTGTGTCTCGGGGCCGGCCTCGAGGCGAATTCGCACAGGCACGCGTTGCACGATCTTCGTGAAGTTGCCCGTTGCGTTTTCTGGCGGCAGGAGCGCGAACTCGGCGCCTGTCCCGGGCGCGAAGCTGTCGACAACGCCATGCAGCTCGACACTGCCGAGCGCGTCGACATGCAGCGTGGCCGGTTGACCGACTCGCATGCGCCCCACCTGAGTTTCCTTGAAGTTCGCTTCAAGGTACAGTTGTTGCACCGGCACGACAGTCAAGAGACGCGTACCCGGCTGAACGAATTGCCCAACGCGCACTGTACGATCGCCGATGCGGCCTGCGATTGCGCTATAGATCGTCGTGTCGCGCAAATCGAGCTGCTTCTGCTGCAGACTGGCGCGTGCCGCTTCGACTTGCGCGCGCGATTGTGCGATCTGCGCTGCCGTCGCCGCGATCTGAGCCTCAGCCGAACGGACCGCCGCCGCGTTGGATGCAAGCGTTGCGCGTGCCTCATCTCGCGTACTCGTGAAATCAGCGAGGCGTTCCGCCGTCTCCGCACCCGTCGCCGTAAGCGGCGCATACCGGCGCACGTTGTCGTCGGCGCGCTTAAGCGCCACGCGCGCCACCTGCTCTTCAGCTTGCGCCTGCGCCACCTTTGCATGCTGCTCTCGCAGGTCGGCCTCGGCATGTTGAAGGTCGGCCTCGCGCGCATCGACCGTTGCCTGTGCTTCGTCGACCGATGCCTGATACTGTCGCGTGTCAAGCCGCACGAGCGGCGTGCCCACTGAGACCGCCTGGTTGCCCGCCACCAACACCTCGGCGACGTAGCCGCTCACTTTCGGCGCGACTGCAACGTCGTCGGCCCGAAGGTACGCGTCATCCGTGCTTTCGACGAAACGCCCCACCAACCACCAATGGGCAAGCCAGGCACCGCCGGCAATGCCAAGCGCAACGACGAGTGCGATCAGCAATGGACGCTTTCGCGGCTTGGCCCGCCGCGGCTCGGGGCTAGGCGAGTTGTGCTCGGCTTGGCCGGGCGACGAAGCGCCTACGGTTACGGACATACAAAGGATCTCCTTGGGGAGGCAGAGGGCCGGAGAAATTTATTCCATCTGGAATAACTATGTCAACCGGTATATTTGTGCCATCCTTTGGCCTGAAAATTGGAAGGGGTACTAATAGACATGAGCGAAGGGAAGCGCCTTCGCCGTCCGGCGGAGGGCGGCTACGCACGCGGCGACGAGACGCGTTTGCGCATCATTCACGCTGCGATCGAACTATTTGGAGAGCGCGGTTTCGCCGCCGCGTCGACGCGTGATATCGCGTCACGAGCGGGCGTCAATGCGCCCGCGCTGCAGTACTACTTCGAGAATAAGGAAGGCGTTTATCGCGCCTGCGCAGAGCACATGGTGGACGCTGCACGGGCGCATTTCGAGCCCGTCATGCGGCGTGCTTCGGAAGTGCTCGCTGATGCAAAGAAAGCCTCGAAAGCCAACGAGATGGAGGACACGCCTGCGCTCATCGAGGCATTCCTCGCCGTTCAGGAAGCGATGGCGGACAAGATGTTTCTTTCGCTCGGCACGCCCTTGAAACGGCTCTTCTTCGCTCGCGAACAGATGGGGCAAGAGCCGCCTATTGCATCTGAGGTCCTGCAGCAAGGGCTGCGTGAACCGTTGAACCGGATTTGCGCCGAGCTCGTCGCGAGAATCGGCGGCACGAGGGCACGCGATCCTCTTACGCTGATGCGCGTCATGCTTTTGAACGGCCAACTCGTCGTTTTCCATGCATCGCCCCGCTCAGCGCTGCAGATGTTCGGTTGGACTGAAATTGATGCCTCGAAGAGCGAGTTCATCAAATCAACCGTGCGTATGCAGACGCGAGCGTTGCTCGAGATGTGGAGTGCTGAGCGCCAATCAAGGCTTGCGTCCGAACATACGAATCGCAAGCGTGAGGTGACCCGTTCGAGCCGTGGTGTGCAGACGTAGAAGTGACGCGCACTCGCTTATTCGGGTCGCCGGCGTAGGGACTTTTTACATGCTCCCGCAACCGGCATCCGCCTGTCGCGCCTCTGCATAGTTTTCCGCCTGGGATTGTACGAATCACGCGTGCGCTTCGCCACGTCCAATGTTGACCGCGGTGTAGCAGCACTCCCATACTAAGGACGACGATCGCGGGCGATATGCGGCAACGCTGATGCGTGTTGCACGAGCGTGCAGCATGGTAGAAGCCGTACGGTCTACATGTGACATGAAGGAGACGACATGTTCGCGAATTGGCCCGATATCCCATTTCAGACGTGGCATGAGACGTGTAATGCGCTTCATCTCTACACACAGATCGTTGGCAAATACAGGCTGGCACGAACGCCCTGGATCAACCACTCCTGGCACGCAACGCTTTACGTCAACGCATGCGGACTGACCACGTCGCTGATCCCCGACGCAGCAGGGATTGAAGTCGCATTTGATTTGGTCCGTCACGCGCTCGTCGCAAAGTCCGCAGACGGACGCCGCGCGCAGTTTTCGCTCATGCCGATGTCCGTAGCGGAGTTTCATAGCAAGTTCATCGAACTGATCCGCCTGCTCGGGGGCAATTCCGCATTTCACGGCCGGCCCAACGAGATTGCCGACGCAGTGCCGTTTGCCGAAGACCGTCGAATGCGTCCTTACGACGCCGATGCCGTCGAGCGGTTTTTCCGGGCACTGGTTGCGAGCCACACTGTGTTCGAGCGGTTCCGGACGGGATTTCTCGGGAAAGTCAGCCCAATCCATTTGTTCTGGGGGAGTTTTGACCTCGCCGTCACTCGATTCTCCGGACGTCGTGCCCCAGTTCATCCCGGCGGGATACCAGGATTGCCCGATGACGTTACGCGCGAGGCCTACAGCCATGAAGTGTCGTCGGCGGGATTCTGGCCCGGAGGGCCTCAAATCGAATTTCCTGCCTATTACTCTTATTCCTATCCCACCGAGAAAGGATTTTCGGACGCCGCGCCGCTTCCGAAGGGTGCCTATTTCGATGAAGGCCTCGGCGAATTCCTGCTTCCCTACGAAGCCGTGCGGACTTCAGGTGATCCGGAACGCACCCTGTTGGCGTTTCTTGACTGTACGTACCGCGCAGCGGCTGATCTGGGCAACTGGGATCGTTCCGCGCTTGAGGGCCCTATCGGCGAGCCCGGGCGGCCGCGAGTTTTAGGACCCTAGAGGCGCCAGGCAGCCACCGCGACAAAAACCACAACGACTGCGAAGCGACCTCATTGGGGTGGCCGGGGAACCCGACCGGCATACCGTTCCCCGATCCGATGTGCCGGTTATACGACCCGAACCCCAGGTTTGTCCAGCTCCGCCAACCGGCGGTCCACCGGGCCGATCCCGCAGATGGCAATGAGCGCAGGTTCAGCTTCGCCGCGGCGGACGCCGTCGTAATGCCAGCTCCGCGCTACGCGTCGCACGAAGGAACCAGCCGGCACTGGCACTGTGTGTTCGGGATCGAAGTCCGCACCGCTATTGACCCACCAGGTGCCGGACAGCACGACGCACAAACGGTCCGACGCATAGCTATGGGGCGCACTCATGTAGCCCGGATACCAGCGTATCAGCGCGTAGTAAATGCCTTCCTTCGCGGGATTGCCGTAAAGGAGAGCAGTCTCGACGCTCTTCGGCGGCGCTCCCACTCCCTCCGGGACGAATTTAATATCGCTGGGCAGGGTAAACATCGTCTGGTCGGAGTTGATTGGACTGGCCTCGGCTCGGTCCGCCAACAACAGAGTGGCCATCCCCCCCATCAGTGCCAGTATTTCGCGTCGACTAACGCCGTCTCCCGTCATAATGAGTCTCCTTATTTATTTTCACGAACACCCGTACGGACCGCAGCTCGCATTCTGTCCGCGCTTTATTTACGACCACGAAAATGATACTGCACATTAAGAAATCAGCGGTGATTTTAAATGCAAGTTAGACCCTCCCCTCTACAAATTGAGGGATTCCGAACTTAAATGTAAACCGCCTTAAAGACAATGACCCAAAACATGGCCGCCACGGCGCAACAGAATTCCCCAAATCGGGGCAACATCTCGTTGATAGTCGCTGCCGAAACAGTCTCCGCCATTTAGGCCACGACGGTCGGGTACTTCGAACGAGTCGATGCGTTTAATTCGATCGACTCGTCATCCAGGCCAATAGGTGAAGAGCGGCATCATCCTCTCTCATTGTTCACACCATGGCGTGGCTTACGCTGGCGCGCAAACAGAAAGCCTATCGAAGGCTTTTTTTAGCTTGATTGAAGGCAATCAACGCATCCTTGTGCTGATTTATGTTCTATTCGCCCGCGGATGTTTCCTTATCAGAACGACGACCGAATGTGATGAATTGAACATATTTCAACGGAAGTACAAGCAGACCAAGCGTAGAGAAGGATTGGCATCTTGTGATTCGCAGCTTCACCGATGGACAAACCCTTTAAACATGGATTATGGTAGAGGACTTTCAATAAATCATTGGCTCAGCTTTTGTTTCCCTTTGAAATAGACAAAATCGTCCGTCTAAACGCAAAGTTTCTATTTATTGTGTTTGCCAGGGTTCAATCCGATTCGCGAGGCTGAGCCCACGCTATCGACCCTGCTGCTCGTCGACTTCACGTGCACGGGCCTTGGTCAACTGCACGAACCGTGAACGGCATTTGCCCGTTGGTAGAATACACAAGCGCACCGTCGTCGCGTGGCGCCCATCCGTGGCTCTTCAGCTCTACGCTGCTGCACGGCTGACAGGCATGCGGCGTCAGCCATTTTTCCATCTGATCAGGGGGCACACGCAGCAGCCGAATATTTCTCGCGTTAAGCCCCCTCGCTAACGCAACGCCGAAAAGGTGGTCGGCGCGAGCAACTGATTCTCGATGCGCAGAACAATTCGCTTCTCGGCCTCACTTGCGTTCCGCTTTGCTATCCACTCGGGGTCTGCCTGAAACGCATTCCACTTCTGCTCCCGCTCGGCCATGCTTTCCCACTCGAGCATGTAGGTGAGCGTTTGATTGTCCGGCCCGACCAACGTCGTCCAGAAACCGATCTGGCGAATGCCGTACTTCGCAAAAAAGTCGAGCGTCGTGTTCTCGAATCGGTCGAGCAAGGCGGGCAACCGTGTCGGGGCACAGTGATAGATGCGCAGTTCGACGATCATTCGTTCTCCTAAAGTGTTTGGGATGTTGCGTGAGGTGATGGCAGCGCGCAGGCTCGATACACGCAACGCGCGACGCGAATCGGAGCCACGTCCAGTTCGCGCTCGAGACGCCAAAGCAAGGCTAACAGGGAGTCCGGCTCGACGCAGGCAGGTGCGCATGCATCGGGGCGATGCGAATTATGGGTGCTGTACTTCATCACCGTCGCGTCTCCGAAAAGCGGCCTCGCCGGCATCTGACACCTCGACCCACTTCCGGTCAGGCGCGGCGCCAGGGACGTAACTGTCGTGCCAGTTCCACCACTTATACGGGCGGCTCTGAGGATACCCCTCCGGCGAATCCTCCCACGCCTCCTGACGCCCGAGCGCCGTCATGTCGAGGTAGCTCCAAGTGGTGCCCATCGCTTCGTCGCCACGGCTGTTGATGAAGTAGGTGCGAAACACGCGCTCGCCGTCTCGGATGAACGCGTTGTGCCCGTGCCACTCGTCCACGCCGAAGTCGGCGTCGAAACTGTCGGTGATCGTGTACCAGGGGATCTCCCACCCCATCCGAGCCTTCAGGCGCGCGATGTCAGCCTGGGGAGCGCGTGAGGCGAACACGAGGGTGGTGTCGCGGGCGTTCAAATGGGCAAGGTGGGCGACATGGTCGGCCACCATGGAACAGCCGATGCAGGCGTGCTCCGGCCAGCCGTGCACGCCAGGCTCGAAGAAGGCGCGATAGATGATCAGCTGGCGGCGACCATCAAACAGGTCGAGCAGGCTCGCTTCGCCCTCCGGCCCACTGAACACATACGCGGTTTCAACGGCCACCCAGGGCATCCGCCGTCGCTCGGCGGCCAATGCGTCACGGGCGTGGGTCAAGGCCTTCTCCTTGACGAGAAGCTGCTCGCGTGCAGCCTCCCACTCTTGGGGCGACACAATCGGTGGCGTGTTCATGGTGTGCTGTCCTTCTTTACGGCCGTTATCAGGCGAGGTAATCGTGGTCATTGCAACCTCAGAATTAGAGCGATCTCGATTGTCTTCGGGCCGGAACGCGATGCCGTTCAGCGCCGACAAGCTCGCTGTGGGTCATGAGATAGTTTTAGTCGCCAGACGTCGAATGGTGGGAGTGACAAGTGTGACGGGATTCATTGTCTGGAGATGAGCTGCCGTTTAACGAACGCCCTGGCTCGTTCCCCCTTGTGCTTGGGAGGCCCTGCTGCGTGGCGCCGGTTCGCCAACGGGAGATGAGCCTGAGCCAAGGCGCGAGATGGAAGGCGCTCATCAGCCAATACATCGGGATCATTCCGCTGAATGGCGATGTATGTTCCGAGCAGAGGATATCCGTCCGCGCATCGCCGAGAACACCCGTGAACAGCGCCATGATTGCAAAAGTCGGCGCGGCCGCGAGGGTTAGCCATTCAGCAACATTGAGGGCGACAGCATGTCCCTTTTCAGTACGGATCTCGCTGCTGTTGCATGAGTTGCGATAGATCCAGATCATGTCAGGGCTCCTTCCGCAACGCGCATGTGTCCCTCCGTCGGCTGTTCCGCGCCGTCCGTTCAGTTCCCGACACGGCGAGCAGGTTGGTAGTCCTGTGTTAGATTAGTTTCGGGCTTCCAACGGTGGGAGTGACAAGTGTGGCGTGATTTGAATCGGCATGGACGCGCTGATCACAGCCGCCGCGCGCGCGCTTGCGTCGGGTGATCCCCTCGGCGCATTGAACCGAGTCGCGTTGCGCGACGACGCACCTGCGCTTGCGCTTCGAGGCATCGCGATGGCGCAGCTCGGCGATCTCGAGCGGGCGAAGGTTCTCGTGCGTAGCGCGGCGCGTGCCTTCGGTCCGAAAGACGCCGTAGCCCGCGCGAGATGCGTCGTCGCCGAAGCCGAGATCGCACTCGTCTCACGTGACCTCGGCTGGCCCGCGAAGGCGCTCGACGCGGCGCGGGCAATGCTCGAAGCGCACGGCGACATGGTGAACGCGGCGCATGCGCGATACCTGGAGGTCCGGCGCCTTCTGCTGATCGGACGTCTCGACGAGGCCGAGGCAATGCTCGCCCAGCTCGACCCCGCGCATCTGCCGCCCGCGTTGAGCGCTGCCCATGAGCTGGTTGTCTCGGGAATCGCGATCCGTCGCCTCGCGACCGGAACGGCGCGCGCTGCGCTTGAGCGTGCCGAGCGTGCCGCCCGCCACGCCGACATCCCTGCGCTAACGGCGGAGGTCGAAAGCGTATCGGCTGTGCTGAACACACCCGCGGCGCGCCTCATTGGGCACGGCGAGGAGCGGCCGCTGCTGCTCGACGAGGTCGAAGCCTTGTTGACTTCGAAGGCGCTTGTCGTCGACGCGTGCCGTCTTGTCATACGTGACGCAAGCACGGCGGTGTCGCTCGCGAGGCGTCCGGTTCTATTCGCGCTCGCACGCGCGCTCGCCGAAGCATGGCCGGCCGACATATCAAGGGACGCTCTGATCGCGCGGGCATTTCGGACAAAGCATGCCGATGAATCGCATCGCGCGCGCCTGCGAGTCGAAATCGGACGGTTGCGCGCCGCGCTTGGGAGGCTAGCCGGGGTCAGCGCGACAAAACGGGGGTTTGGATTGGTGCCACGCGACGCGCGCGAGGTCGCTGTGCTGGCGCGGCCCGTCGAGGCGGAGCACGCGGCGGTGCTCGCCTGTCTGGCGGACGGCGAGTCGTGGTCGAGTTCGGCGCTCGCGCTGGCGCTCGGCGCGAGCCAGCGCACCGTGCAGCGCGCACTCGACTCACTCGCGGCGGACAACAAGGCGCAGTCGTTCGGTCGCGGGCGAGCCCGTCGATGGATGACGCCGCCCGTACCGGGATTCGCGACGACCTTGTTACTCCCCGCTCCGCTCCCGGTTGATTAGGATGGGGTCTCCACTACAAGTAACCAGGGTAGAACCATGAAACGTTCAGCGGCCGAAATCATCCGCGAATATGGGCCCTTTCCCGGTGTCGACGGCGTGCATGGGGTCACGTATGACGGTCAACAAGTCTGGTTTGCTGCCGGCGACAAGCTAAACGCACTCGATCCCGCAACCGGGAACACCGTGCGCTCGCTCGATGTCGCCGCGCATGCGGGAACGGCCTTCGACGGCAAGCACCTGTTTCAAATCTCCGATGCGTGCATTCAGAAGATCGACCCGCAGACGGGCCGTGTGATCACCACGATCCCGGCGCCCGGTGGTGGCGCCGACTCGGGGCTCGCGTGGGCCGAAGGGACGCTGTGGGTCGGCCAGTATCGCGACCGAAAGATTCATCAAATCGATCCTCAAACGGGGGAGATTCTTCGCACAATTGCGTGCAGCCGCTTCGTCACCGGCGTCACGTGGGTCGACGGCGAGCTCTGGCACGGTACGTGGGAAGGCGACAGCAGCGACCTGCGGCGAATCGATCCTCGAACGGGAGAGGTTCTGGATTCGGTCGAGATGCCGGCGGGAGTGTGCGTGTCGGGGCTCGAGTCCGACGGCGGCGATCAGTTCTTCTGCGGTGGCGGAAACAGCGGGAAGCTGAGAGCCGTCCGCCGGGCGAGGTGAGGCGCCGTGGCTGTCGGTGCGCTGCCCCGTCTCGTACATGCATTCCTTGTCGAAAACCATTAGGCGGACTGCGTTCGCGGAGTAGTTCGTCAGTGAAGCGAGTACACCGTAGCGCAATTGTCCGACGTGGGTCATGCAGTGGTTCGGCCACGATATTCTTCGTGAGCGCGGTGATTTTCGTCTGTTACTTCGGGGTGCAAGGCATCAAGGTGGCAATGCGTGTATCGTCGTTTCTGCTGTGCATCGGCGTGCAGATCATGCTGACCGGTTTCTCCGAATTCCTGATCCCGATCGCGACACTGCAACCGGTCGCCAAATCGAAGCGTATCCGACAGGAGACATCTCATGTGCCGCTGGCTCGCTTATTCCGGCAATCCGCTTCAGCTCGAAACGGTGCTGTTCAATGCGAAGCATTCGCTGATCGATCAGAGCCTGCATTCGCGGCTCGGCCACACGACCACCAACGGTGACGGCTTCGGGATCGGCTGGTACGGCCATCCGGCCGACATTCCGTTTCGCTACCGCTGCATCCAGCCCGCTTGGAGCGACCGCAATCTGCGCGAAGCGGCGCGGGCGATCCACTCACCGATGTTCGTCGCGCACGTGCGCGCGGCGACCGACACGCCGTCGCAGGAAACCAACTGCCATCCGTTCCGTCATGGCCGCTGGCTGTTCGCGCACAACGGACTGGTGCGCAACTATCCGGCGGTGCGCCGCGATCTGATGGTCGCGATCGACCCCGAGCTGTTCCCATCGATCGAAGGCTCGACCGATTCAGAAGTGCTGTTCTTGCTCGCAATGACCTTCGGCCTGGAGTCGGCTCCGGTCACCGCGCTCGAACGGATGGTGGCGTTCGTCGAGGAAACCGGCCGCCGCCACGGCGTGGATGAACCGCTGAACATGACCGTCTGCGCAACCGACGGCGAGCAAATCGTCACGGTGCGCTATTCGAGCGAAAGGCAGTCACGCTCGCTCTTTCACAACACGTCGTTCCATCACCTGCACGAGTTGTATCCCGACGATCCGCGCATCGCGATGGCCGGTCAGGATGCGTTTCTGGTTCTGTCGGAGCCGCTCGCCGATTTGCCGGGCTGGTGGCAGGAGATTCCGGAGAGCACGGTGGTGGTGGCGCGCGGCGGCGAGATCAAGCAGTTTCCGTTCGAGCCTCAAGTGGCTTGAGTGGCTTGAGCAGAATTTCACGACGTGATGCATGACGCGCATCAGCGGGTCAGCATCCAGTGACAATGCGGCGCGCGAGATCACCGAGGTTGAAGCGCGCAACCGATGGGCTGCGGATGACTGCATGGTCGAACACTTGCCCACCGACTGACTGTAGTACCGGACGTTGCACCTTGGAAGTGGCCCTTGACTACGCGCTGCGTCGAAGGACCGTTCTGGGGCGTGCGCACCTTGTCCGTGCCCTTCACGCCACGAAAATATATTCAGCCGGTTGTCTTCTGCTTCGCAATGCGCTCACTCAATAACCGCGAATTCGCATCGCTGCGGAACACGATCGGATGTTCGTCGGATTCGGGCCTCGATGCGGCTCGGCGCACAACGCTAATCACTTTGTCGTGCATCGGCGACTTATCGCAAACCGGGTCTGCATTGGCCGCATCCCCCGTCATCTGATACGCCTGGCAGCGGCAGCCGCCCATATCCGTCGTCTTTTCCTCGCAGCTCCTGCACGGCTCCTTCATCCACTCGACGCCGCGGAAACGGTTGAATGCATCGCTCTCGTACCAGATTGCTCGCATCGGCACTTCCTTGACGCTCGGGAACTTGAAACCCGGCAACGAGCGTGCCGCATGGCAGGGCAACGCCGCGCCATCGGGAGCAACGGCGATGAATACCGAACCCCAACCGTTCATGCAGCGCTTGGGCCGCTTTTCGAAGTAGTCCGGCACCACGAAATAAATCTTGCAGCGAGAACCGATCTCATCGCGATAACGCTCGACCACCGCTTCGGCATCGCGCAATTGTTCGGCAGTCGGCATCAATTGCGCGCGGTTTTCATACGCCCAACCGTAGTACTGGGTATTGGCCAGCTCCAGGTATTCGGCCCCCATCTCAAGCGCCATGTCGATGATCTTGTCCACGTGCGGCAGGTTGTAACGGTGCAACACGCAGTTGAGCACCATCGGGAAGCCGTGCTGCTTGATCGATTTCGCTACGCGGTGCTTGAGATCGAATGTGCGCGTACTGCTCAAAAAGTCATTGAGTTCCTTCGTGGAATCCTGGAACGACAATTGAATGTGATCGAGGCCCGCTGCCTTCAATGCCGCCAAACGCGCATCGGTAAGACCGATGCCTGATGTAATGAGGTTCGTATAGAAGCCCAGCTTGCGAGCTTCGCCGACCAGCACCTCGAGGTCATCTCGCAAGAGCGGCTCGCCGCCTGAGAAACCCAGTTGCGCCGCACCCAGCGCACGCGCTTGGCGGAACACATCGAGCCATTCCTCGGTGGTCAGTTCGCTGTTGTGATGGGCGTAGTCCACCGGGTTGTAGCAGAACGCGCAATGCAGCGGACAGCGGTACGTCAATTCCGCCAGCAACCATAGCGGCGGTGCAATCGCACTGGCGTCGCTCATGTTGTGGGCTCCAGCCACCCGCGTTCCTCAGCATGCGCGATGAACGAGCGGATATCGTGGCCCAGATCACGAACATCGAAAGCTTTTTCGAGCTCATCGATGAGCGTTTCGAGATCACGTGTGCCGTCGCAGCGTTTGAGAATTTCTCCGGCACTCTCATTCAGTTTCACCATGCCTTCGGGGTAGAGCAGCACATGGGCATGCTGCACCGGCTCCCATTGCAGGCGATAGACGGGATTAAGCTTGAGCGTTCTCATCGCGGAAATGCCTTTTCGATCGAATCGAGCATGGACCACAAAATGTCGAGCTTGAACTGCAAAATATCCAGCGCACGCTCTTGCTGCTCGCGTGTTTTGAAGTAGTCGAGCGTCACCTCGAGCCCGTGTTCAACGTCGCGTTGCGCCAACGAAATACGTGAACGGAAATAACTGAGGCCATCGGCTTCGATCCACGGATAGCACGCGGGCCACGTCGCAAGACGGTCCTTGTGGATCTGCGGCGCGAACATTTCAGTGAGCGAGGAACACACCGCCTCCTGCCAAGGCACGCGACGCGCGAAATTGACGTAGGCGTCGACGGCGAATTTCACCCCGGGTGTTACCTGTTTCAGTGACCACAGCTCATCGCGCGAGAGGCCAACCGCATCCGCCAGGCGTGCCCACGCTTCGATGCCGCCCGCATCGTTGCCGTAACCGTCGTGATCGAGGATGCGAAGCACCCAACGCCGACGTGTTTCGCGATCGGGGCAATTCGACATCACCGCCGCGTCCTTCTGCGGGATGTTGATCTGATAGTAAAAGCGATTGGCAACCCAGCCTCGGATCTGCTCGCGTGAACAACCACCCTCATTCATCTTGACGTTGAACGGATGATGAATGTGATACGCGGTGCCTTTCGCGCGGAGCTGAACTTCGAATTCCTCGCGCGTCCACGCCACCTTTTGCTCGCTCACCTGCCCCTCCAAAGTCATGTTCATAGTTCGAAGGCCATGCCGTCAAAGGCAACTTCAATTCCGTGCTTCGCCAGGACACGCCGCTCAGGACTGTCTTCAACGAGAATGGGATTCGTGTTGTTGATATGGATCAGCACTTTGCGAACGCCAGCGCGTTCAATCGAATCGAGTACTTCGATCATGCCGCCGACACCGCTTTGCGCGAGGTGCCCCATGTCCGTGCTCGTCTTCTTCGATAGCCCCAATTCGATCATTTCGTTCGGCGTCCAAAACGTGCCGTCGACCAGCAGCACATCGGCCGCACGCATCGCTTCGAGCACGTGCGGCTCGAGTGCACCAAGGCCAGGGGCGTAAAAGGCGCTCTTGCCCGCAGCTTCATCGATGAATGTCAGGCCGATGTTGTCCCCACGCTGAGGGGCTTCGCGATGTGGCGAATAGGGCGGGGCCTTACTGGAAAGCGGCAGCGCTTCGATACGTATGCCGGGCAGCGCTGGAATGCCAAACGATGAACCATCCAGCGGGATACGGTGCCGCTCTACGCCGCAATAGTGCTCAAGTAACGAGAGCACGGGAAAGCCCGTGCTCAAGTCGTGCATCACCGAGTCGGTGAGGTAGAGCGGCAGTGGCCCATTGTTTTCGCGCAGCATCAAGAGGCCAGTGACGTGATCGATCTGCGCGTCCATCGTCACAACCGCGGCGATGCCGCTATCGCGCGTGTGTCGTGCGGGCTGCAGCTCGGGATGTGCAGCGATCTGTGCGAGGAGGTCCGGCGAAGCATTGACGAGCAGCCAGTCGACTCCATTCGCGCTAACGACAATCGAGGACTGCGTGCGGCGCGTTGCGTGCACCGTCCCTCGCCGCACGCCATCGCAGTTGCGGCAATTGCAATTCCATTGCGGGAAACCGCCGCCCGCAGACGAGCCCAACACCTTTAGTTTCATCGGAAACCTTCGATCGTTCGAGCAACGGGTCAGCCGGGAATACTTCTAATTAGAAGTCTGGCGTAAAAGCGGGTCGCTCAAATAAGCGACAGATGACTAAATCAAATCACGCGACCTTCAAATCACTTTCCAGCCAATATTACCGGGGAGGCGTAATAATTTCTGCCACCCCGGACTTCAGCGATCCTTAAATCAACGTTTCGCAATGTACATCGTGATTTCCATGCCAAAACGCATGTCGGTATATGCGGGGGTTGCCCATACCATGAGAGTTCTCCTTAAAAAGGTCAAGGAAACATCTGCTTTCCGGATGACAGAGCCATCCGATTCATTAGTCTACGCTTCTCGGTAGGAATATCAATACCAAGTAAGCACCTATAAACCAGGACAACAAATAATTCAACTTTCTTTCAAAATCAATACGTCCAACATGGCACGTCATTAATGCCATCCTGCGACAGGCCGAATTTCTTCAGGTTAATTGTCGCGCGGGCACACCACGTTGCTGTCCACGTCTCCGTCACCGAAGAAGGCGCCATCGGTCCCGATCTGGCCACCCGTCGGCATCGCCTTTACACCCGAGGGTAGTGGTGGATTGTTCGCGGCCCATGTGATTGCATAACCGTCGTCGTACGTCGCATGGTAGGTTTGCGAGTCGCGAGTAAAAGCCAAAGTCTTCTTGTTCATGTCCACCGCAATCTTGTCACCATTTGGGCAGGTTTGCGTGAAGACATGCTGATCGGTCGCTGCGTTGGCGAGTTGAGATATGGATGAGGCGATCGACCAGCAGCACACAACGATTGCAATCGCTTTCGCTTTCACTTTCATAATCGTCTCCTGTTTGCCCTTCTGGCACTGCGCGGGACCGGCCGGTCGCGATTCGTTCCGAATCTGGCTAGTCCCGCGAGAGCTCATGGGTTAACGCTATTTTTGGTCGTTAAAGTATGCAGCCAGATTGTCAATCTCTGTATCGCTGAGCGCTTTGGCGATTACCGACATGGTTTCGTCTTGCCGAGCGCCTGAACGAAAATCCCTCAGTTGCTTGGCGAGATAATCCTCGTCCTGGCCGGCGAGATTTGGCGCCTGCGGCATCACTGAGCGCCCCGTCGGTCCATGACAGGCCGCACACTGCGCAGACCTGGATTTTCCGGCGACAATGTCAGCCGCCATGCTGCTCGACGCTGCGGACGCCAAAGTCAGCAATGCAGCGCAGGTTAAAAGAATCTTTTGCACACTCGCCTCTTACTTGCCAACGTAGGAGATGCGGTAAACCGCGCTAGCGAAGTCGTCTGATACCAGAAGCGAGCCATCCCTCATCGGCTCCACGTCGACCGGACGCCCCTTGTATTGGCCATCGGCCGTGAGCCAGCCCGACGCGAAGACTTCGGTCCCCCCCGCGTGGCCGTCAGACTTCAGACGCGTGAACATGATGCGCGCACCCAGCGGATGCTTGCGAACCCACGAACCGTGCTCGGCATCGAAAATCCCACCAACGTATTGTTTGGGAAACGACGTCCCTTCGTAGAACGACATGCCGAGATCGGCTGCATGCGGCGGCAGGTCGACCTCCGGAAAGATCACGCCGGCGGGCGGCGTCATGCTCTGGTATTCGACAGTACGATCGTGGCCACCGCCGTAAAACGGATAGCCGAAGTCCTCGCCCGCCTTCGTGGCGCGATTCAATTCGCCGGGTGGGCGATCATCGCCGAGCGTGTCCGTCTGGTTATCCGTAAACCACAGCGTCTTGTCCTTCGGGTTGAAATCGAGCCCGACCGAATTGCGAATGCCATGAGCGTAGATTTCTCGACCGCTGCCGTCCAGGTTGTAGCGCACGATCGCGCCCATGCCTTCCTTGTAATACGCTTCGTATTTCTCCGGCGGCAACACGTTGTAGTGCTGTCCCACCGCCACGTACAGCTTGCCGTCGGGGCCCACGCGACACACCCGTGCGCCATGGTTGTACGCTTCGTCGCCGACCGGAATCAACTGACCCTGCTGCACCACGACATGCTGAGTGGGCGTGGCGCTGCCGGGGTTGGTAAACGACACAATCCGGTTGAGTTCGGCCACAAACAAGGTGCCGTCCGACGCGAAGCACAGGCCGTTAGGGTCTTTGAAGCCCGTTGCCGCAGAAAACTCAGTCACTTGGCCGACCTTTCCTGTGCCGTCATCGTGTAAGACCCACACGGCATTCTTGCGGGTGCCGACATAGGCGGTGCCGGTGGTCGGGTCCACAGCGATGGCGCGTGCGCCCGGGACCAACGCGTATAACTCGATTTTGAAGCCCGGCGGCAGCTTGATGTTCTTCAAGTTCTCTTGAATGGCGGCGGCTGCCTGTGGGTCCTGCGGGTAGTTGCGCGATGCGTCTTGCGCCCAGGCGCCGCTCGTTACCGCGTAAGCCAGTACTCCTGCTGCGATGATGGTTCGCTTGAAGCCTCGATGCATGGACGTCCTCATTTTTCAAGGTTATGACGCGGACTCAAAAATACAGCGGCAAGTCCTCACACAAGCGCACGGCATCTCCGTGCCAACCGCGAGCCCGGCAAGCGCACTGCTAGCGCACTCCCGGGTTCCCGTAATTTCCCGTCCCAATGCCGGCCAGGAGCGAACGCGTGCACGACGGCCCAGACAGCGTGGGAACGATGCGGTCACGATAGGCAGCAGTGCATTGCGCGCGCCTCTGCTCGCGTAGGCTCGGCCTGCCGGCTATCCGCCGGCGCTGCCGCACGGGTTTGCTTGCGCCGCCGTGCGCATGTCCCATGCATTCGGATTCACGATTGCGGGCACGTTGTGCCCGCTCAACGTCGCGATCAGATTCTTTGCGGCTCGTGCAGCCATCGCGTCACGCGTGGCGCGAGTGGCCGATCCGATATGCGGCAAGGCAACGACGCTTGGCAAGGTATAAAGGGGGGAATCCGCCGGCAACGGCTCACGCTCGAAGACATCGAGGCCGGCCCCGCGAATGCGAGCTGAAGACAACGCTTCAATCAGCGCACTTTCATCGACAACAGGCCCGCGCGATGCGTTGATCAGAATGGCGCTTTTCTTCATCAGCGACAACTCACGCGCACCGATCATATGGTGGGTCTCGGTCGTCAGCGGCACCATCGTGCAAACGAAATCGGATTGCTGAAGCAATTCGTCAAGTGTGCAGCGCTCTGCGCCGTAAGCGTCTTCGGCCTGGCGGTTTGCTTGGCGATTAGCGTAGAGCACGCGCATGCCGAAACCGTGCGCCGCGCGCCGGGCGACTGCGCCGCCGATGCGGCCCAGCCCGACAATGCCGAGCGTGGTGCCATGAACATCGACGCCGAAGTACGGCTCGCCTACGCTCTTTACCCACGCGCCGCCGCGCGCCCAGTTCGCCATCTCGACGACACGCCGCGCGCAAGCCAGCATCAGCGCGAAGACCAGGTCAGCTGTCGTTTCCGTGACTTCGTCGGGCGTGTTCGTAAGGATGATGCCGCGCCGTGTGAGAGCGTCGACGTCGAAAGCGTCGTAACCGGCGGAGATGGTGGAGACCGCTTCAAGAAGCGGCGCGGCATCGAGCATGTCCGACGTGATCTTGAGCGTATTGCCCATGATGCCGTGTGCCGTACCAAGCGTATCCAGGAACGCTTTGCGGTTGGACTCGTTGACGGCTTCATAGACCGTCACCTCATGGTTCTCTTGCAACAGCCCGAGAACTTCGCGTGGCACCGCGCGATACAGCACGACTCGCTTCCTCATCCCGACTCGTCTCCATCTTGTTTCCGCAGCCCGCTACGTTGGGCACAACAACTAGGGCACCGGCTGCTGAGTTGCGGCTCACTATAAAAGCCACTATGATCGTTGTCAACATTATCGATAATGTGATCGACAACCCTATGAACACACCGACGAAGCAGAGCGGCTTGAAGCAGGGTCTGACGAATTACGGGGACTCAGGTTTCTCGCTGTTCCTCCGCAAGGCATTCATCAAGGGGGCGGGCTACACTGACGATGCCCTGCACCGCCCCATTGTCGCGATCGCCAATACCGGCAGTGCGTACAACCCCTGTCACGGAAATGCGCCGCAACTGGTGGAGGCGGTGAAGCGTGGCGTCATGTTGGCGGGCGGCCTGCCCGTCGAGTTTCCGACGATCTCGATTGCGGAAAGCTTCTCTCACCCGACGAGCATGTACCTGCGCAATCTGATGTCGATGGACACCGAAGAGATGATTCGCGCGCAGCCCATGGATGCCGTCGTGCTGATCGGCGGCTGCGACAAAACGGTGCCGGCTCAACTGATGGGCGCGGCAGCGGCAGGCGTGCCGGCGATTCAGCTTGTCACCGGTGCGATGCTGACCGGCTCCCACCGGGGCGAGCGCGTTGGCGCATGCACCGACTGCCGCCGTTATTGGGCGCGCTTTCGGGGCGAAGAGATCGACGCGAGTGAAATCGAAGAGGTCAACAACCAGCTTGTGCCGACGGTTGGAACCTGCTCGGTGATGGGTACCGCAAGCACGATGGCCTGCATTGCCGAAGCGCTCGGCATCATGCTGCCGGGCGGTGCCAGCGCCCCTGCCGTGACGGCCGACCGAATCCGCATCGCTGAGCGCACGGGCACCACAGCCGTCGCGATGATCGAAAAGAAGTTGAGCCCCGATCAAATCCTTACCCCAGACGCGTTCGAAAATGCGCTGCGTGTTCTGCTGGCGATCGGCGGCTCCACTAACGGCATCATTCATTTGACCGCTATCGCAGGGCGCCTTGGCATCGATATCGATCTCGACGCCGTTGACCGTATGGCGCGCGAAACACCGGTACTGGTCGACCTCAAGCCGTCGGGCCAGCATTACATGGAGGATCTGCATAAAGCCGGCGGATTGACCACCGTCTTGCGCGAGCTCAAGCCTCTATTGCACCTGGATGCGTTGACGGTGACGGGCCGCACGCTAGGCGAAGAGCTCGATGAGGCGCCTGCAAGCTTTGCGCAAGACGTAGTGCGCACCCGCGACAAGCCGATCTATCCGCAAGGCGGTATAGCCGTGCTGCGCGGCAATCTTGCACCGGGCGGCGCGATCATCAAGCAGTCGGCAGCGAACGCTGCACTCATGGAGCACGAGGGGCGCGCCGTTGTTTTCGAGAACGCCGAAGATCTGGCTCGCCGCATCGACGATCCTTCACTCGACGTTGAAGCCGACGACATACTAGTGCTCAAACACATTGGCCCCGTTGGTGCGCCTGGGATGCCGGAGGCAGGCTACATTCCGATTCCCAAAAAGCTCGCGAAACAAGGGGTGAAGGACATGGTGCGCATTTCCGATGGCCGCATGAGCGGCACGGCGGCAGGCACAATTGTGCTGCACGTGACCCCCGAATCTGCCATTGGCGGCCCGCTCGGCCTCGTGCGCACGGGTGACCGGATTCGGCTCAGCGTATCGCGTCGATCGATCGAGATGTGTGTTGACGATGCCGAGCTGCGACGCCGGGCTGCGGAGGTCGCGGCACCCGTTGCTGACCCTGACCTGCGCGGTTATCGGAAGCTTTTTCTGACATCGATTACGCAGGCCGATAAAGGCTGTGACTTCGACTTTCTGCGTGCGCCGCATGCGAACGCAAAGGTGCCAAGATCGACACCATAAAAAACGGGTATGGAATTCGCGGGCATGCGCGAATGGGAAATCAGACATGACCACGTACACCGGAGCTGGCGCCGCCATTTGGCGAGCTCGCTGCGTGTGTCTTTGTCTATACTGTCCGGCCTTTGCCACCTTGACGCTCAGCGCGAGAGCGTCAGCGCACCCATTCGCCTCAATTTAAGCCCTATGAATAGCGTCCCTCCTCCCGACCACTCGACGAAGCGTACCGGCAACCGGTTGCGCGCTGCCGCAGTGCGGGATCGCGACGTCGAGCTGACCGTCGCGCGCGTCTCGGACGTGCTCGAAGAACAAATCGTGCTCGGTGCGCTGCATCCGCGCGAGCGTCTCGTCGAGGACGATTTGTGCGAGCGGTTCACACTGAAACGGCATGTCGTCCGGCAAGTGCTCGCCGAACTTGAGCAGCGCGGGCTCATCGAGCGACGCAAGAACTTCGGCGCGCTGGTGAAATCGTACGATCCTCACGAAGTGCTCGACCTTTACGCCGTGCGCGAAATTCTTGAGACCAATGCCGCCGCATGTATTACGCTGCCCATCGCACCTGAGCGTCTCGCCGAACTTGCCGACATTCAACGCAGGCACGACGAAGCCGTCGCCGCGGGCGACTTACGTAGCGTGTTTCGTGCAAACATGGCCTTTCATCGCGCGCTGTTCGCACTCACGGACAACGCGGCGCTCACCGAGGCGATTCGCGAGTACGAGCGGCGTACGCACGCGATCCGTCAGGCGTCGCTACTATTCCCGCATTACGTGGAAAAAGCTCGCGTCGAGCATCACCAGATGCTCGATGCGCTGGCATCCTGCGATCGGGCTGCGCTCGTCGAGCTGTGTCGAACCCATCTGCTGCCGGCGCGAGACGCCTATATCGCGGCCTACGTGCGCCGCTTCGGCAACACAGATACGGGCAGCGAGCGATAGGCCACGACAACGCGTGGCGGCATCTCCGCCTCGTCTGCCTTAATACCCACTCTCACGTGTCAGTCCTCTTCACCGCCTGCCCTGGCTAGCTGCCGCGAACGCTCACGTCGGCAATTGCGCGCCGGCTTGTTCACGGACGATGAATTCGGCATACCAGTCCGGCCAGTTCTCATCATGCTGGCCCGTTAGCCTCTCGTGCTCGCCGTGCGCGGCGGCAGCACGGCGAAGCGCACTCGCGAGCTCCATCGGCGAAGCGAATGTCGTGTCGTGCGCATCCACCCTTCCGGGCAGCCGTTCGGTCACCTCCTGGAGAACCCAGCCATTTCCGTCGGGATCGCGGAACGAAGCGAAAGAACCATAGCTTTTGCGCACCGGATGCGGTCCGCTCACGCGCCCTTCTTCACCAGCATGGTGAAATACGCCGCCGACGTCATGGAAAATCTCGCTCACGTCGACGCCACAATCGACAAGCTCTGCGCGTGCTGCGTCTATGTCGGACACAATGAGATGGAGCCCCTTCACTGAGCCGGGCTCTTCTGTCGTAACACCTTTGCCGAACAGGACCGAGCATTGCGAGCTCGGAGGCGTGAAGTGTACAACCCGAAACTGATCATCTTTCGTTATATCGACGTCGAGCCGCCAACCTAATCGAGCGTAGAACTGCTTCGCGCGATCGACGTCCGACACGGGAATAACGACGACCTCCAGCTTCATCTCGGCCGTTCGCGCTCTTCCGGTCGCTGCCTCCGCTTCGCTACGCGTTTGTCCATTGTTCACGTCAAGCTCCTTACGATTGGGCAATCTAAGGGTGGCAAATGCCAACAAACAAACTACAGCTGAAACAGGCAGTCGCTTGACATCGGTCGCGTCCAGATTCAGGACTTCGGCGGCTTCTCACCTGGTTTTTCAAGTAATGCCCGCATCGACCAGCCTGATCGATTCTTCGTACAACGGGCTAACCGTGAAGCGCTGTTTCTCACGAAAAGTTTCTGGAAGGCCGCGGCTCTCGTCAAGAAAATTTGCTGTGCGTGCGCAGGAGCAAAGTTCGTATCCGGGATGCGGATCACGGATGAGTGCCACGGCTATAGGGCGGTCGAATATTTCAGCCCTTTCGTTCTTTCGTTCATACCTGTTACCCGACATCCGCCAACCGCTCTAGCGGATCAACCTTCCGAGTCTTATTATTTACTTGAGGCCTTTTCAAGCTAGGAAATCAGCCTGGAGGCGAACAGCTGAGCCTGGTCTGCTCCGTTGGGCGCGCCTGGGGGAGAGAATGTGGAGTTGCTATGGGAGGACGGTGAGCGCGCCTTTTACCGGATGCAGCGTCCCGGGCATCAAAGCGCGGTGCTGGCGGTGCGAGTTGCCGGCCAGCATTTCATACCGGCCGGCCTAGACCGTCTCGCACACGAGTACAGTCTGAGAGAAGAGCTTGAAAGTGCGTGGGCAGCGCGCCCGCTAGAAGTGGTGCACGATGGCGGGCAGCCGCTGCTGTTGCTCGAGGACGGCGGCGGTGAGCCGCTCAGCCGACTGCTTGGCGAGCCTATCGAAACAGGGCACTTCCTTCGTCTCGCGATTCACATTGCCGCTGCGCTCGCCAAGATGCATCAGCGGAGC
>NZ_DATJJF010000229.1:0-39658 GCF_035492435.1 Trinickia sp. | reverse complement strand
GAGCCCATTGCGCCCCCGATGAAGTAGCCGACCATATAGACCGTGTTGATACGGCTACGCGCTTCGGGCTTTAACGCGTAGATGCGCGATTGGTTCGAGATCTGCGCGGCTTGCACGCCGATGTCGAGAATGACGACGCCCAACACAAGCCCGACGAGACTCGCCTTGGACAGCCCAAAGACGACGAACGAGAGAGCGACAAGTACGATCGACAGCGTGATGACGGCGCGCGGCCCGCGCTTGTCGGCAGATCGTCCGGCAAGCGGTGCGGCGAGTGCCCCCGCCGCGCCGACAATGCCGAAAAGCCCCGCCGCCTGTGGGCCGAGATGGAAGGGCGGTCCCGCCAGCAATAGCGTAAGGACCGACCAGAAGCCGCTGAATGCCGCGAAGAGCGCGGCTCCCGTCAGCGCCGCCTGCCGCAGTTCGGGCAGTTCGATGGCGAGATGCCACATCGACGCGAGCAGCTTGCCGTACGGTAGCGTGGAGGTCGGCTGGCTCTTCGGCAGCCGCAGGATGACGACGCCGGCGAGTGCCACGAGCGCCGCGATCGAGGCGCCAAAGACGGTGCGCCAGCCGAAGTGTTCCGCGATGAGGCCTGCGGCCGTGCGCGCAAGCAAGATTCCCAGCAGCAGGCCGCTCATGACCGTGCCGACGGCGCGCCCGCGCTCTTCAGGCGGCGCAAGTTCGGCTGCGAACGGAACGGCTTGCTGCGCAATGGTCGCCAGCACGCCCACGGCGAGGCTCGCCGCCGCCAGCGTCGCGAGCGTTGGTGCAAGGGCCGCGACGAGGAGCGCGAGCACGAGACCCGCCGTTTGCAGCAGGATAATCCGCCGGCGGTCGAACCGATCGCCAAGTGGCGCGAGGAACAGCATGCCGGCCGCATAGCCGAGCTGCGTCGAGGCGGGCACGACGCCGACCCAACCGGCTTGGGCCGGGTACGTTGCACGCAAGCTATCGAGCAGCGGCTGGTTGTAGTAGATGTTCGCCACCGAAACGCCCGCAACAGTCGAGAGCAGCAGCAAGGTGCCACGTGACAGGTGGGTGGGCGATTCGGTGGAGCGCGTAGCGGTGGGTTCTGCGGGGGAAGACACGATGGCTGTAAAGTCGGAATGCTTAGACGGCGGGGCAAGCGTCAGTCGATGAGCTTGCCGTTGGGTTCATAAAACGGGTAGGGTCCCGGCCCTTCGTCCACGTAGGCGTGATGGGTCACGAGCCCTGTGGCGGGGGCGTAGTAGTGTAAGGCGAACGCCGGAGGCTCGAGACGAAACGCCGAAGGGGCGTCGTCGCGCAGGTCGAGTGCGACCTGATGGGCCGGGGACGGCACAGTCGACGCGATGGTGCGCGCAAACCGCACGAACATGGGCCGATGAACGTGTCCACAGATCACGCGCTCGACGTTGTCATGGCGTTCTACGACAGTCTCGAGCCGTGCGGCCGAGGCCGGATCGAGCCGTTGCTGGTCCATGTGACCGATCCCCGAATCGAACGGCGGGTGATGGAGCGCGATGACGACGGGCATGCCGCGCGCCGCCTCGAGCTGCGCTTCGAGCCAGGCGAGGCGTGCATCGCACAGCGCGCCGCCGCTGTGCTGCGGCACTTGCGAGTCGAGCGCGAGCAGTCGCAGCGGACCGATATCGACGGCGTACTGCACAAACTCGCCCCCCGCGAAGAGCCACGGGTGATCGCCGAAAGCGTCGCGCAATGCGCCACGCTCGTCGTGGTTGCCGACGAGCAGGTAAAAGGGAATCTCGAGCGGAGCCAGTAGCGCGCGCAGGTGCAGGTACTCCTCTACGGTGCCGTGATCGACTAGGTCCCCCGTTATCACGACTGCATCAGGGCGCGGCACGCATGCGTTCAGCCGTGCGACACAGTGGGCCAGCGCCGCAGCCGTGTCGACACGCCGGTAAGCGAGCGCTCCGGGACGTTTGATGTGCAGATCGCTGATTTGGGCCAGCAGCATGAGCGGTTTCCTGGTTGTTTTGTCGTGTGATTGCCTAAGCAAAGCGAAACGGCGACCGCGGCCGGGGAGGATGACTCGGGTCGTCGACCTGAGCCCATCCGCACATCTCACGTCAGCACAATGAGCCCGTGTTCAGCGATTTCAATGCCGACTGCCTGACCCCGCGCGAGCTCGATGCGCCCTGCTGCGTCGATGATAAGCGCCTCGGGCGCCGCTCCGCTGACCGTTACTCGCGTGCGCTCGCCCAGAAAGACGACCCCGTCGACGATGCCGACGAGGCTTGCGTGATTCGGTTCGACGAGGCGCGCGTCCTCGGGGCGGAAGAAGATCTCGCCATCCCCGTTGCCGGCCAGCGCTTGCGGCACGCTCAGCGTGCCGCCCGTCGTCATGAGTGAGCCCAAGCGCCATTGTCCCGCGAGACGGTTGATCGTGCCTACGGTCTGCGCAACGTGCCGGTTGGCCGGCCGGTAATAGATGTCGCGCGGCGTGTCGATCTGCTCGATACGCCCGGCGCTCATGACGACGATGCGCTCGCCGAGTTCCATCGCCTCGGCTCGATCATGCGTGACATAGACCGTTGTTACGCCGAGCCCGCGCAACAGCGCGTTCATCTCCCGTCGCAGCGTATCGCGCAGACGCGCATCGAGTGCCGTGAGCGGCTCGTCGAGCAGCAGCACGCGCGGTTCACGCGCGAGCGCGCGAGCCAGCGCGACGCGTTGGCGCTGGCCGCCCGAAAGTTGATCGATCGGTTTGTCGCCGTGGGCGTCAAGCTGCATCATTGCAAGCAACTCGTCGACACGCCGGCGCGCGAGCGTGGGTTCGACCTTGGCGATCTTGAGGCTGTAGCCGACGTTCTGGCGGACGTTCAAATTCGGAAAGAGCGCGTCGCGCTGGAAAACCATGCCCACCTGCCGGCGTTCGATGGGCAAGTGCGTCACGTCATCTTCCCCGAACGAAACCGTGCCGCCCGCATCGGGCATCTCGAGCCCGGCGATAAGGCGCAGCGTCGTTGTCTTGCCGCAACCGGATGGCCCAAGGAGAACAAGCGTCTCGCCGGCACCGATCGTGAGATCGATCGGCTCGAGCACCCGCGTGCCGTGGAAAGTTTTGGCGCAGCGCGATAGCGCGATGGAAACAGGGCTGAGCTTCATGGCATCGGGAAATGAGGGCAGGCTTACGGGCGCGTCGTGCCGCTGGCGCCGCTGCGCAGTGCGCGGTGACCTTGCGAGTTCAAGCCGGGCCATTGCATCGCGACGAGCAGCGGCATCGTCATAGCGAAAAAGAGAATCGTGTACGCGCTGCCGAGTTCGATGCGCAGTGAAGCATAGGCGTCGGCAAGGCCCACGGGCAGTGTTTTCGTGAGGGGGGTATGCAGCATCCAGGTCAGATTGAATTCGCCGATCGATAGTGTGACGACTGAGAGCGCCCCCGCAAGGATTCCGGGCCGCAAATTCGGCAGCACGACGGTTGTAAAGCGCTGCCAGAAGGATGCACCGAGGCTCGCTGCACCTTCCTCGAGGGTCCGTAAATCGACACTTGCGGCTACGGCTGCCACGGCGCGCACCATGAACGGCAGCGTAAACACGACGTGGCCCGCGACGATGAACCCGATACTCATACGAAATGCCGTGAAGCTGCCGTAGACGACGATGAGTGCGAGTGCGGAGGCGAGTCCGGGCAGGGCGATCGGCAGCACGAGCAGGTCTTCGAGGAGACGCGCGATACGTGTTTTGCTGCGCGAGAGCGCGTAGCCCGCGGGAACGCCAGTTACCAGTGTGATGGCGAGCGTGGCGGCGGCGACTTCAAGCGAAACAAAGACGGACGCGTGATATTGGGTCCACACTTCGACAAGCCAACGCAGCGTGAGCCCGCTCGATAGGCCGCGCAAGTAGTTGACCGTCAGGCCGGCCATGACCGACATCCCGACGGGCAGGATCAGGAACGCGCACAGGGCCAACGTAATGACCCATTGGCCGAGCGCAACGAGACGCTGCGGCACGCCACGTCGCGCGATACGGCGCGTGCGCTGCTCGGTAGTGGGGCTGGCCTCGGCGACGACGCTCATGTTGCCCTCACGCCGTGCCCGCGGCGGCGGCCGTCGCGCTGCGTGCGAGGGCCAGCACGAGCCAGGTTACGAGGCCGAGCAGGATCGAGAGGCCCGCTGCCGTTGCCATGTTCGCATTGAGCGTGAACTCGGTGTAGATCGTCATCGGCAGCACATCGATGTCGGTCGCGAGCGTGAAAGCGGTACCGAAGGCACCCATTGACGTCGCAAAGCAGATGGCGCCGGCCGCGACGAGGCCCGGCGCAAGTCCGGGCAGCACAACGTCGCGCACGACCTGCGACGGTGAAGCGCCGAGCGAGCGCGCGGCTTCTTCGAGGGAGCGGTCGAGCTTCGCCGCCGACGCCATCACCGTGAGGATCACGCGCGGAATGGAAAAGTACAGGTAGCCTAGAAAAAGGCCCGCCATCGAATAGGCGAAGACCCATTTGTCGCCGGTCAGTTTTTGGGTGATCGCGCCGATCAAACCTTGCCGTCCCGCTAGCATGATGACCATGAATCCGACGACCACGCCCGGGAAGGCCAGTGGAAACGTGAGCAGAGCGACGAGGGTACGCTTGCCCGTGAATTCACGGCGCGCAAGGGGCAGCCCGGCGATGACAGAGAGCACGAGCGTGACGAGCGTGACGGCGGCCGAGAGAGCGACGGTCGCGCCGAGGCTGCTCAGGTAGCGGGTGTTGGTCAGGAGAGCACGATAGGTTTCAATGGGGTGTCCGTTGCTGCTCATGGCGACGAGCGTACCCATCGGCAGGAGCCAAAACGCGGCGAAGACAGCGAGCGCCGGTGCGATGAGCGCAATGCGCCAGCGCAAGGGAAAAGTGACGTCGTCCATAACGTAGGGGTTGTGAAGCGAAGCTTGCTAAGCGCAAGTAGGGCGGTAGCCGGCGAAAGCGGGTTGGGGGGCGAACTGCGTGGGCCACCGCGCGCCGGCTTGCTTTGGGGTGGCGTCAGCGCGTCAGTGCATGATCTTCAAATACGCCTGACCGAACTGCTGTTCCTGCGCTGCCATCTTGGCGAAATCCACCGATTTGGCGCGCGCGTACTCGCTTGCCGGCAGAAATCTTGAGGCGATCTCCTTGCTCATTGCGCTCGCGCGCACCGGACGCACGTAAGCGTTGGCCCATAGCTTTTGTGCTTCGTCGGACAGGGCGAAATCGAGCACCTTCCTGCCGTTCGCCTCGTGCGGCGCACCTTTGACGAGGCTCATGACGTAAGGCACGGAGATCGTGCCCTCCTTCGGAATGACAAACGCGACGTTCGCATGGTCTTCAAACTGAGCGCGATAGGCGTCGAAATCGTAGTCGATGAGTATCGGAATTTCCCCGGACAACACGCGCGCATAGGCCGTCTGCTTAGGCACGATCGGCGCGTTCTTTTTGAGCGCTTGAAACCATGCGAGCCCCGGCGCGAAATTCTCGAGCGTGCCGCCGAATGCCAGATTGACCGCAACCGCGCCCGCATAGCCAACAAAGGCGCTCGATGGATCGAGGTAGCCGATCATGCCTTTGTATTCGGGCTTGAGCAGATCGGCCCATGACATCGGCACCGGCTTACCCTCGAGTGCGTCCTTGTTGACGAAAAAGCCGAGGGTGCCTGAGTGAACCGCGAACCAGTAGCCTTGCGGGTCTTTTAGGCCGGCGGGGATTTCGTCCCAGTGCTTCGGCTTATAGGACTGGGTGACGCCCTTTTCCTTGGCGTGAATCGCCGACGAGACTCCGAGATAGGCGACGTCGGCGACGGGGCTCTTCTGCTCGGCGATGAGTTGCGCGATGGCCTGTCCCGAGTTCTTGTTGTCGGGGGGCACACAAATGCCGGTTGTTTGTGCAATTGCCTTGAGTTGGTTTCCCCAGTCGGCCCACTCTGGCGGACAGTTGTAGCAGATGGCGATTTCCTTGGCGTGGGAAAGGCCTGAGAACGGCAGCGCTACCGCGAGGGCGGCAACACCAGCGAAAATGAAGCGCATGAGCCGTGCGCGGACTGAAGAGGAGCGATATGTCACGTAAGCGTCTCCTGATCTCAAATAGGTTGGGCGAGGGCGTCGCGCGATTGCCGACGCATCGGAATCAGGCGGCAGACCTTGTCGACAGCGCTGACGCGGCAGCGCCCGGGAATGTGGCAACCGTGGCGCCCGCGCGCAACGTGTGCGGCAGCGTGAGCGAAAGCGATTCGCCGTCGTCGGCCCCTTCGATGCGCGCAATCAGGCGGCGCCAGGCGGCACAGCCGATCTCGCGGTTTGGGGTGCAAACGCTTGCGAGCGCGGGTGAGAGCAACTCGCCGATCGCCAGACCGTCGAAGCCGAGGATGGACATGTCCTCCGGCACGGCGTAGCGCGCCCGCCGCAAGCCGCGCATCACGACCATCGCGAGCAAATCGTTGCTGCAAAAGAGAGCGGTCGGCCGATTCGGTCCCGAGGTCAATTGCGCAAGCACCGCGGGCGAGAGCTCGTCGGCGTTGAAGTCGACTTCGAGCGCTGGCGTCGGCGTTAGCCCTGCTTGGTGCAGCGCCTGCGTGTAGCCGCGATAGCGCAGGCGAGCGCGATCCGACTCGGCGAGCGTGCCGGCCAGCATCATCACGCGCTCGTGGCCATGCTCGATCAGCATGCGCACGCCGTCGAACGCCGCGCGCTGGTTGTCGACCGATACCGAAGGGCGACGCACCGTATCGTTGTGCATGAGGACGTAGAGGTTGCCGTCGCGCTCGAGCTCGTCCAGCAGCGGATGCGTGTCCGCATCGGCGACCGTCAGGATAAGCCCGTCGACGCGTTGCTCGAGCAGTGTCTCGATCGCGCGGCGCTCGCGCGCCGCATCGTATTGCGTCGTCATCAGCATCAGCCGATAGCCTTGACTCGCGGCCAGTTCGTCGATGCCCTGCAGGCAATCCGCGAACACCGGGTTGGCCAGCGTCGGCAGCACGACGCCGATGAGGCGCGTACGCTCGCCGCGCAACTGGCGGCCCAATGGGCTCGGGCGAAACTGCAAGGCATCGATCGCCTCGCGAATCTTGGCGAGCGTGACGCGATTGACCGTATGTGGCGCATTGATCGCGCGCGAGACCGTTGCGATGGAAAAGCCGGCGTAAGCGGCGACATCCTTGATGGTATGTTTCATCGCTGTCCTTACAGCCCCGGTTGTGATGAATGAAAACGTTTACTACGCCCACGAGTATCGCGGCGAATTATGACTGACACATGACCTTTTGCCCACATTCTGGTCTGATAGATTAGCTGCCTGCGACTTGGCGTCGGCACTTGCGCTAGGCATAATCAGACCGATTCCGGGGGGCGGAAGCGGGTTCCTTTCGCCCTTATTTTTTTTCACTTTTAAAAAGGATCGACGCGTGAGCCTTTGGTTTCTGGTCTTTCTCAGCGTGCTACAGGGCGTGACTGAGCTCTTTCCTGTCAGCAGTCTTGGGCATACGTTGCTTGGACCGGCGCTGATCGGGATGCATGTGGACAAGCATGCGCCGCAATTGATCCCGTTCCTCGTGGCCTTGCATCTTGGGACGGCGATCGCGTTGCTCTGGTATTTCAGACGGCGCTGGACCGAATTGGTGAAGGGCTGGTTCGGCACGCTCGCGGGGCGGCGCAGTGACGAAGGGCACATGATGTGGGCGCTCATTATCGGCACGATTCCGGCAGGCCTTGTCGGTCTTGTGTTGGAAAAGCGGCTCGAGCGGGTCTTTCATGATTTGCGTATCGTGGCGCTTGCCTTGATTGTGAACGGCCTGCTGCTGTGGATGGGCGACCGTATACAGCGAGCACGCGCGCACCGACCAACAGAGAAACTGACGTTCAAGCAGGCGTTCCTGGTCGGGCTTGCGCAGATCGGTGCGCTCGTGCCGGGCTTCTCGCGCAGCGGGCTTACCATGATCGCGGGCAATGCCGCCGGCCTCACGGCGCAAAGCGCGGCAGAGTTCTCATTTTTGCTCGGCACGCCGATCATCTTCGCCGCTGGCGTGCTTGAATTGCCGAAGCTCTTTCACGCGCCCGGTCAGCTTGCCGATGCGCTGCTCGGCGGGGTGCTGACCGCGATTGCTGCCTACTTGAGCGTGCGATTCCTCATGCGCTACTTCGAGGGGCGGGGCCGCTTGGCGGCGTTCGGTCTCTATTGCGTCGTCGCTGGTGCGCTTTGCCTGGGCTGGTTCATGACGCACCCGCAACCTGTTTGACGACAACGGCGAGTTGTCGATTCACGTGGCGCTTAGGCAGACGATTGACTGGGCGGCTCGGCCGGATCGGTTATAATTCTGGTCCCCCGGAGCGCTTCTTCTGAGGCCTGCGGGGCGCCGTACAATGTCTGCGCTGCCTCCCCATAGTTCAATGGATAGAACACGGGTCTTCTAAACCTGAAATCGAGGTTCAATTCCTCGTGGGGGGGCCATTGATCTTGCCAGCGTTTCCCAAGGTCGTCCAAAAGCCCCGCCCTATCAAGGCTGCCGGCCTTTCGTATCATTAAAGTCTCCCGTCATCGCGCGCGAATGGCACGATGCTCAGACGTGGAAGCCAAGCCATGCCGACAACGTAATGGGCCTGCTCGAGAAGGATCTGCTCCCGAGGCCTACACCGGCCGCGGGCTTACGTCTTCCGCCACGCATCACCCTCCCGCCACAGCGTAGCCCCGACGCTCGTCAGCAGCGAGATTTCATCTTTGCTGAGGCCATCCCACTTCTCAGCCAACCAGCCAGCGAAACCTGCAACGATCTCGTCGAGGTCGAAAGAGTGCTCCTTCACGTTCGCTCGCTCAAACACTGTCAACACTTCATCGGGTGTCATACCAATCTCCTGCTGATCAACCGGGATTCGGCGGAAAAATCGATGCGGCCGCGGGATATCAAGCCAGCGAGGTTGGGATAGTTATGGATTGGCGCGGACTGCCTCTGTGAGCAGTCGCCGGAAGTTGACATAGATCAAACGAGATTTTGCAGCGCCATCGTAGGATCGGTGTTGCCATGCTTTCGCCGTTCCACTTCCCCCTCACCTCCAAGCAGGCAAAGGATGTGTCATGACAGGCCTGTTAGGCGAAATCCTGCCGGAAATCATCGCGTCCTGCCTGCTTGCGTTCGGCATCCTCGCGATGGGAGTGTCGATCGTCTGCGCCACGACCGGCTGTGTGATGGCCGTATGCGAGCGACGGAGGAAAAAGAAGTGACAGCCGGGGTTCTTCAAGGCATTAGCGCTGCCGGTCACGCCTCCTAGCCCGCCCTCGGCGGCGCGTCAATCTTCCCTTCCTAAAACTCCACCTCCGCCAACGCAAGCAGGATCTTCAAGTCTCGAGTCGCCACGGTTGACGATTCCCAGTCTGCAGCTTCCGCATCGGCAATCGCCATTCTGATGCGGTGAAGGGCGGATTCGAGTTCGGTCATTGATCCCTCCTAGCCTCAATGGCCGCGTTGCTCAATCATACAACCGCAAGCTCGCGATGCCTGCCCAGCGCCGCAGCGATCGTACCGATCTTGGTAGCATCCCCAACATCCACAATCCGATGCTTAGGACATGCGATCAGTGTGCGATCACCCGTTCGCATCAAGGCGAGACTTTCTCCCAGCCCGGTCCGGGGTCGAAAGACATCATCGCGCGTGCAGTGGCCGCGCTGTCAGGACCCAGGTCGCGCTGGTACACCTGCCCCGCGTGGCTCACCATGAAGCTCTTGATCCCTGTCTCTCCGTATCGCACCGGCCATGCGATCACGGCGAAGCCGCCGAAAAGCTGGCCGTCCACGACATAGTTGTATGCCCCACCCGGCGCGTGCGGACCCTGCGACGTGAGAAGCTTGTAGTGATAACCCTGGTAGCCGGCACCTTCCACCCGGCGCGAACTCGCCTTGACGAACGCGTCGCCAAGCGGGCTCGGCGGCTCGTCCGGTTTCGTCGGCCAGTACAGGCCGTCCCGCTTGCCAGGTGAACTCGCTAGCTTCGACGCATACGCCATCAGCCCGTCGGAATTGTGGTCGGTCGACGCGTATTCGCGTTGCGCGTCATAGATCGCGAGCATGGTCTGGATCGTGGCTAGCTCATTGCGGCCGATTCGGCGAACGCGCATTTCCTCGGCGCCCGCACGCATATCGAAGTGCCATCCTTGTGCGGATCTCACGAGCGGAATGGGAAGCGTCCAACCGTCATTGCCCACCGCAATGCGCGCATGGTTGGCATCGATCGTTTGCACCGTGTGCGACACGCCCCACTCATCGACGAAGCGATTCCGCACCTCGGTGTCGACCGGCGGAATCAGCTCGCGAAAATTCTGGCCGAAAATCGCTTGCAGCGCCGCTTCACGATTGTCGAGGACCGCTTCTCCGAATGCATCCATCGCAGCTTCGGGAGACCTAAAGTTCTTTTCCGCATGAGCAGCCGACAGGGTGGCAGCACACAGCGCACCGACAATGACAGCCGCGCGCATCACACCGCCCGCCGAGATCCATGCAAATCGCAACGATCGCTTCAGCTTCATTCTCGCGCCCCCTAGCGTCTGCCGCCGCGTCCGCCGCCGCCGCCCCGCATTCCGCCGCTCGTTCGGTTTGATCCGGAGGATTGCAAGCTGGACCGTCCCCGATCGGCGTCACGCTGCGCGGCATTGCCCGCGCCGACGCCCTGGAATGCGTTGTCGCGCCCATTGCCGCCGTAACCGCCGCCCCGGTCGCTCGCGCGTGTGGCATCGCCGCCGCCGACTCGGTTCCCCGCCGCAGTCCGGTCCGCGTTCGCCGCGCGATTGCCTGTGTCCGTCCGATTGGCCGTTGCGGCGCGATTGCCTGTGTCTGCCCGATTGGCCGTTGCGGCGCGATTGTTTGCGTCTGCCCGATTGGCCGTTGCGGCGCGATTGCCTGCGTCCGCCCGGTTTGCCGTTGTCGCACGGTTGTTCGCGCCAGCTCGGTCTGCCGCCGCGACTCGCTGGTTCGCATCGGCATTGCGGCCGCGGTACTCAGAGCGCGCTTCAGCGCCAGGCACGTTCCCCGCGAATTTCTGACGCGTCGAGTCGTCACGATACGCGACGCCCTGGCGATGGCTCGCGTTATGTTGCCAGCGATTGCCGTTGGCTTGAACCTGGGTACGGTTGAAGTTGCGATCGATATTCGCCGCCTTGTTCACATTGATGTTGACGTCGCCGCGGCCCCAGTTGCAATTGCTAAAAATCGCGCCCGCAGCGGCGAGGCCAACCCCCCATGCAAAGCCGGTGGCCAGTGCTGCCCCCGGATAGTAGGCGGGATAGGGCGGCCAATAATACGGCGGATAGGTCGGATAGCTCCACGCGCCATAGACGACAGTCGGGTTATAGGCCGGCACGTAGATGACCTGCGGATCGGCGGGCTCGATGCGCACGATGGTCTGGGTGGGTGGGGGCGGCGCGCCAGGTGCGGGTGCGGGCGCCGGGTCGACGATAACGTTCTGCTGCTTGTTCGACTCGAGATTGCCCGCGCTCTTTGCGCGTGCGCGCAGCCGCTGCACTGCCGCCATCACGTCTTTTTCTTGTGCGAGAAAGGCGTCGCCGAGCTTTTGCGTCCAGTCGAGCTTGTCGTTCATCGGCTCAAGGATCTGCGGAAAGGCGACCAGCGACTTCACGCTGACGTCCCACGGTTCATTCTCGACGGCCTTCACCGCGGCATCGCCCTTCACGTTCGGATTGGCCTTGACCCAGCGCGCGGCATGCACAATTTCCAGCGGGTAGGTTGAAGCCATCAGGACTTGCGCGAGCACGGAGTCCGGGTAAAGGGCGATCGGCGCGACCAGCGCTTCAATCTCCTCCGGTGTAAACGGTGCAGGCTGGGACTCAGTGGGAGCGGGATTTTGCGTCGAATCTGGAGCTGGCGTTTGGGCCCAGACGATGCCTGCTGCCAACGTCAATACGATGAACAGCCAGATGGGTAGGGCTTTGGACCGACGGTCGTTACGTAAGGGCATGGCCGCTCCATGTTGCGGCGTCAACTCAATTTGATGTTAGGACATTCACTGCGCTTTGGTGACGCACTTATCAGGTGTCCAAGCGCCATGCCATGCGCGAAGGCTTTACTTGAGCGATTCCTTGGGTTCCATGTCGGTGGTGGCGGTGGTGAGTCGTCGTCATTTCTTCAATGCGATCGAAGCCGCACGTGTCATAAGGCCAAGGTCCGATTCCTTTTCTGAAGGAATCAGGTAACCATGCCTGCGTAAGCAGTCAGGGTGGCCGCTGGTGCGCGGGTCGACGGGGACGCCAAGTTGATGAACTTGCTTCTTATCTTTATTCCGATAGCGATTGCGCTGAAAGTCCTCGCTCCGCATCAGTTCCTTTTCATTTTCATCGCCTCCTCCCTGGCCATCCTGCCCCTTGCCGCGTGGATGGGCCAAGCCACTGAGCACTTGGCGGAGCGCATGGGCGAAGGAGTGGGGGGACTTCTCAATGCGACTTTCGGCAACGCGGCCGAACTGATCATTGCATTTTCCGCATTGCATGCTGGCCTCCATCAGGTTGTGGAAGCGTCCATCATCGGTTCGGTGGTCGCGAACATGTTGCTGGTGCTGGGCGCTTCAATGTTGGCCGGGGGGATACGCTATCACGAGCAGCAATTCAATCCGCTCGGCGCGCGTTCGCAAGCGACGATGTTGATGCTCGCGGCCGTCGCGCTGATTCTTCCGGCCGCTTTCGAAAGTGCAGCGGGCACCACATCAGCGATGCTTCACAGACTCAGCGTCTCAGTTTGCGTCGTACTCCTTCTCGTCTATGTGCTGTACCTGGTGTTCTCCTTGGTCACGCATCCTGGGGAGTTTCGCAGTGCTGTTACGCACGAGAGCGGCGTCCCCGAAAAAGTCGAAGGAAAGGCAGCTCACTCGGTAAGCCGGGCGCTAGCGGTACTGGCAGCGGCCACTGTCGGCGTTGCATGGATGAGCGAGATCATGGTGGGCGCGATCGAACCCATGGTGCATGAGTTCGGCTTCAGCACCGTTTTCGTCGGCGCCTTCGTGGTCGCGATACTAGGAAACGCAGCCGAGCATGCGACGGCGATCACCGCAGCATTGAAGAATAGGTTGGATTTGTCGTTTTCCATTGCAGTTGGCTCGAGCGTGCAAGTCGCGCTTTTTGTGGCGCCCGTCCTCATCATTGCGAGCCACTTTATCGGCCCGAGGCCGATGGATCTGGCATTTCGCCCCGGCCTTATCCTGATCGTGATCTTGTCGGTGCTGGTCACAGCGCAGATATCGAGCGATGGCCGTTCCGATTGGTTCAAGGGCACACAGCTCCTAGTCGTTTATTTCGCCCTGGCTATCACCTTTTTCTTCTTGCCGGGCTAGCGTGCGCGCGGGTCATCTCGATCAGTGGGGTTCTGGAGTTGAGGGAGGCGAGGAGCAATCATTCGGATTTATCTGATTGCTGTGGATCACGTTGCTGCGATATGTCTTCGTCTGTTGCGAAAACAGGTGAGGAACATGAAACGGTACTTGCTCAAGATGGGCGACAAGTCATCTGCTGGCGGCCTAATTATCGAGGGGGTTGCAAGCTGCACGCATGATGGAACAGCACTGACCTTCATTGGTGCTCGTGTTGCGTGCCCAACATGCCAATCGACGGGTGCCATCGTCGCTACAGGTCCGCGTTGGCCCGACCAGATGATGGGGAAGGAACAGGCTCTTGATAGCGACTTGTGCCTGTGCAAGTGCGATCCCCCTCCCGTGATGATCGCGTCTCAAACCCATAGCTTCCATAGCTTCGAGTCGCACAATCCGGCAGACATGGGCTATGGGGCGGCTGGTCAATCTCTCACTGAACGGTAAGTGCCAGACAAATAAGGGGGACTTTGTCGTTCTTCAAGCGCAAAAGCCTGGGCAGGAGCGAGGTTTCATATTTTCATTTTATGCGTCAGCTTGACGGGCATTCGCTCCATCCCATCCTGTCGCCCACATGTAGGTTTTCGCGCATTCTCTCGAAGCCTATGACTATCTGCGCAACAAGTATCACGGATCGGTGAAATGATTCCCGTCATTACTTTTGAGTGCACGCGCCGAACAGGACATAAACATGCTCGCGGTTCGAAAGCGTTGCCGTGAGGGCGCCGCTCGTCGAATCGAGCGCGATAGTCCACGCATAACCCATCTCTGTGCCCTGCAGTAGCAACTGCGTCGCGTTCTTATCGATCAACTGAATCGGTGTAGAGCGGGAAGATCCCTGGATGGTCTTTTTAGCGACGTCCACTCTTAAAAATTGCGGCAAGCCGATCTCTGAAGGCAGTGCGCGCTCGCAAGTCTCGCCGGGATCGCACGAGTGCGCATCGAAGGTGGCGCAAAGAAGTGGCGTACTGCCGTCGAAGTCCGCGGCTGAGCCCAATGCCGGCAATAGCGTGCAAGCAACGGTGCATACGATTACTTTCAGTGCTCTCTTCACGTCGTCACCTCCCGTTGCACGCAAGCGTTGCAATATCGGTTGATGATGCAATCCGCCGCAATCGACTATCCAATGGCGATGGCACCGACGCTATTGGACCTTGGTCCTATAGCGTGGACTCCACGGGTGAATTAGTTTCGTTTCGGTACGGGGCACGAGTGTTTTGACATGCGGCGTGCGGTGTGTAAGCAAGCCGACCCGTTGATACTTCGATGATTTCGATATTTCGCCGTTCGGACAATGAAGGCCCTGTGCCTGATGCACGATTATCCATGACATGAATTGGGCATTGTCCTTAGGCAGTGGGGCGCCGCTCGATGAGGAAGTCGGAAACTCGTATTGCTATCGCACTATTTGGCGCCGTCATCTGGCTTGGTGGTCTTTATGCTGCAGTTCTTGGGCTGATCTATGATCATCAAACAGAATTTGGGTATGGTGTATTTGGCGTTTCAGTTGGCGTCGCAATACTTGTGATCGCACTTAACCGTAGCGACAGCTCCTGAATGACGAATACGGAACCGAACCGATTCGGGGCTGCTGCACATTTGCCAGGCTACGCTCCTCCGGCCTCCCGCCCCGTAGAACAACGTCAACCGTGTAGTGAACCGAACGTCCATCCATCGGCGAACGGCTTTGTCGATCCCTCAGTTCAATGCGCAGAATGGCCTAGCTCCCAGGACGAAAAATAGGGTCGACGCTGTCTTAATTTTTTCCAGACGTCGGTAATTTCACATTGTTATTAGTATTCTGAATGGTCGGTGAAAATCAAATTTCGTTCCGAAATATCGTGCTAAGGAATGGTTGGGGTTTTGGGTATTATTTGCCGTAATTTGCATTACGACATTCGGCGATTTTCATTTAAAGTCGTGGCCGATCGGAGGTGCTGGCTGTTGTCGGCCCGCTGAACCGTGCGGCGGCCACATTCTTTGCTAAAGACTGTCCGGTGATGACGCCACCAAATTCAAGATCAGTGACTATTATCAATAACGATCGCCTCTCTTTGAGTGGGAGCCCAGATTAAAAAGAACTATGATGTGTGATCGGTAATCAGTTGACCCGGTCCGGGGCAATAAGGGAGCCGCTTGCGTCACCCGGCGCGACCGTACAAGGTGAAGCCTTGATCGTTGCAAGCGCCAATGCGGTTTGCGCAACGGAGGTTGCTCAGAGCCATGCCAATGAGAACTCGTCAACACGTCGCTTTCGCATTCAACCTGATTTGTCAGTGGTGGAGGCTCCGGTCGTCTCCCCGTACGACGCCCTTGGCGTTCAACGCTGTGCCGAATTTGGGGCTTGACGGTCAATTTGCCCTATACCAACAGAGCTTGCAGAAAAAGCACCACCACGCGGGGAATGCAACGGCGGCGAATCTACAGCCAACCGGGATCGCAGGCAGTCAAAATGAAGCGGCGCGTGTCAGGAAAATCGGTAAGCGTTTAAATCTTGTTGGAATGTTACGGCGGCAAAAACGCACCACGCTTGAAGTGCTCGACGTGGTGCCCGTCGCCTTGTTAGGCATCGATCAGCGTGACGCAAAAGTAATCTATGCCAATCCTCAAGCGGCCGAGTTGTTCGGCTGCGAATGCGCAAAGCTGATCGGAGAATTTGCAAGCGCGCTTTTTCCTGAGTTGCATCACGAAGGCGGATTCGGTTTGGCGGAAATGTTCCAAGCCGACCATCGAATCTCCACGACGCATGTGCAGCGAACGGTGATCGCCAGTCGTAGCAGCAAAAGTGCGCTTTCGGTGGCTGTCACGACGAGCCTGCTATGGCTCGACGGTGCATCTGTGTGCCTGGCGGCGATTGTCGACAAGAGCGACCGGTACGCGCTTCACCATAACTTTAATGAATTGACGCATCTGACCCGCGTATCCGCGTTGGGCGGATTGGCGGGTTCCCTGGCGCACGAACTCAATCAGCCGTTGACGGCGATCCTCAGTAACGCACAAGCCACGCAACGATTTCTCGATGCGGAGGTCGTCGACCATGCCGAAGTACAGGACACGCTTAAGGACATCGTGGCGGACAGCTGTCGCGCCGGGGACATCATAAAAAAGATCCGGGCACTTGTGCGCAAGAGCGACATCGAGCGGCAATCGGTCGATATGGGCGGCGTCGTTCGCGATGCCGCCGTGTTAGTTCATAGCGATGCGATCATGCGCAACATCCGAATCCGCCTCGACATCGCCAACGATCTGCCGCGCGTTCGGGGCGATAGGGTGCAATTGCAACAAGTCGTACTGAATCTGCTGCTTAACAGCTTTGACGCCATGCATGATGCCGCACCTGCGGACCGCGTCGTCACGTTAAAGGTTTCAACGCAGACAGACGGCGCGGTGCGCCTCTTGGCGAAAGACCATGGCCATGGCCTCACGCCCGATCAGATCGAACAGGTCTTTGAACCGTTTTTTACCTCGAAGCCACACGGGTTGGGCCTCGGGCTGTCGATTTGCCGCACGATTATTGCTGCACACGGTGGTCGCATCTGGGTTGAAAGCAATCCGGATGTTGGCGCGTCGTTCTTCGTCAATTTGCCAACCGAAGACGCAGCGGGGATAAACCCGAGCGCCCCTAACCATGAGCGACCCTAACTCCCTCGTGTTCATCGTCGATGATGACGACCACGTGCGACGCGCGCTGTCGAGGCTCGTACGATCCGCCGGGTACCGCGTGGAGGCCTTTCAGTCTGCGAGTGCATTTCTCGGCGGTGCGGATCTTTCGGCTCGTCCCGCATGCTTGGTGCTGGATCTCGAATTGCCGGACAAAAGCGGGCTCGAACTGCAACGGGAATTGAACGCGGTGCTGCTGCCGATCATCTTCATCACAGGGCATGGCGACATCGAGACGACGGTCGATGCCATGAAGGCCGGCGCGGCGGACTTCCTGGCGAAGCCAGTGTGTGAAAGTGTTTTGCTGGAAGCATTGGAACGCGCGCTCGTGCGTTCCTCGCAGGTTTTCCAGCAAGCGTGCGAAGTCGCCAGGCTGCGCGAGCGTGTTGATCGCCTGACGCCGAGAGAGCGCGAAGTCTTGGCGCTCGTGGTCACGGGCCGACTCAACAAGCAAGTGGCCGATGACTTGGGAATCGCCGAGAAGACAATCAAGATTCATCGCGCACGGGTCATGGAGAAACTTGAAGCCAGTTCGCTCGTCGACCTGGTTCGCATTGCCGACAAGGCCGGCATCAACGTGCCGGGTCACCGTGTTTAGCCATTGCGGCCCGAGTGGGGCCCGAGTGCGGCCCGTGCGGCTCGCTCAGGTGACACCGACCAAAGTCTTATATCGCCGCTAACGAAGGCATGTTAGCGTGGGCTCAGCGACTCATATATCCAAAGGGCTTCTCGCAATGCCTAACGCCAAGCCGTTCGTTGCGGTTGTGGACGACGATGAATCGGTTGGACGGGCGCTCAAGCGTGTGCTGCGCACGGCAGGCATTCCCGCGGATGCGTTCCTGAGCGGCGATGACTTTGTCAGCACACTCGCGTCCATGCCGTCGTATCGACCCGATTGCGCCATCGTCGACGTCCAGATGCCGGGCTTGAGTGGCCTTGACGTACTCAAGAGCGTCGTCGGGCAGATGCCGGTCATTCTCATCACCGCTTACGAGGACGCCGACACGCGCGAGCGCGCACTGGCTGCTGGCGCCGTTGACTATTTGCGTAAGCCGTTCAATAGCTCTGCGTTGATTCAGGCTGTGCTCCACGCATTAGGGCATTGATCCGGCTCACTGACCCAACGCGCTGTGCGAGCGGCATATGGGACCAAAGTCTCATTGTCGTCTGTGCGTCATGTCATCACACTTAGCCGTGGGTTTGCAGCGCAAAAAGACTGCGCGGGTCGATCGGTGACGCCGCATTCGATGTAAGCATCTGCGCGCGCGAGCATGTTCAACACGACAAGCAGCTGAGTGCGATGCGAGGTGGGACATGAACAGGTTGCATTCGCAATGGAGTTGGGCAGGGCAGGTGCCTTACGGTCGCGCTACCGTCAGCAAAGCCGCCGCGCGCTGTTTCGTTGGAGCCGTCATCGCCACACTCGCGGTTCCCGTGCTCCCACAACAGGCACCCATCTACTACCCGGCAAAGGGCCAAAGCGCACAACAGCAGCAGGCCGACATGGCCGCATGCGGGTCGTGGGCCACGCAAACCACCGGTGTCGATCCGGTGGCACTCGCCAATCGCTCGGCTAACCAGCCGCCGCCTCAAGGACAGTCCGGCGAGCGTCTCAGGGGGGCGGCGCGAGGCGCCGCAGGCGGAGCCGCGATCGGTGCCATCGCGGGCGACGCGGGAAAGGGCGCAGCCATAGGTGCCGTGACCGGCACGGTCGTAGGGGGCGCGCGGCAACGGCGCCAGCAGGAATCCGCCAGCCAGCAAACGCAGGCGATGAACCAGGACACCTCGAACCAGCTTGCTACTTATCACCGCGCTGTCACCGCCTGCATGAACGGTAGGGGATACACGAGTCAATAGCCCGTACGCCGATGCGCATGGAGGGAGGTCATGAAAAGCCAGTCGTCAGGATGCATCGGCTTGCTGGCAGTGATTTGTCGCCTGACATCGTTTGACGGTCGTTTGTTCGCCGTACTCCTCTTCGCGGGCCTGTTGCTCGTTGCGGGGTGCAAGAAGCAGCAGGCTGCGCCTCAGCCAGCGGGGGCGGAAGTGACGGTTATGACGGTAAGCCAACAGGACACGCCTGTCGATTTTGAATTTACGGCTCAAACCCAAAGCTCCCGAGAAGTGGAAATTCGTGCGCGTATCGACGGCTTTCTCGATAAACGCACGTACATCGAAGGTCAGATGGTGCAGACGGGACAGACGTTGTTTCTGATGGACAGAAAGCCGTTCGAAGCGGCTCTGCAGACGGCCAAGGGCGAGCTGGCCTTGCAGCAAGCCCGCCTGACGGTGGCGAGAGCGAACCTTGCACGAGTGCGGCCGCTGGCGAAGTACAACGCTTTGAGCCAAAAGGATCTTGACGATGCAATTGGCAACGACCAGCAGGCGGGCGCGGCGGTCGTGTCCGCTCAAGGAAAAGTGCAGACAGCAGAACTCAACCTCAGCTACACCGTCATCAAATCTCCGCTGCGTGGGCTGTCGAGCTTTGCCCGCCAACAGGATGGCAGTTATGTCACGGCCACTGGGTCGGGGCTGCTCACTTATGTGTATCAAGTCGACCCGATGTGGGTGAACTTCAGCGTTTCTGAAAACGAGTTGCTTCAGTACCGTAACGAGGTTGCTCGAAAACAGCTCCGTTTTCCTCCAAATAACGACTTCACGGTCACGCTCATACTCGCCGATGGCTCGATTTATCCGGAGCAAGGTCACATCGATTTCACGAATCCAGCATTCAGCTCGTCGACGGGGACGTTCCTTGTCCGTGCATCGTTCGGCAATCCGGACGGCACATTACGACCGAATCAATTCGTGCGAGCGCGTGTATCGGGCGCCATTCGCCCGAATGCCGTACTGGTCCCGCAGCGGGCTGTATTGCAGGGATCGAAGAGCCACTATGTCTGGACCGTGGACAAGGATTCCAAGGCACACCAGCAAGTGGTCGAAGTCGGCGAGTGGCACGGTGACAATTGGTTCATCCAAGAAGGCTTGAGGGCGGGCGACCGGGTCGTCGTCGACGGGGCGGTTCGCGTGGTGGGAGACGCGCCGGTCAAGATCATCGGTACGGTAGGGGCGAAGCCCGCAGCGGCATCGGCGGCAGACGCGAGCACATCGCCTGCGGTAAAGCAGCCGGCGACGCCTGAGCGAACGGCACTGCGCGAAGGCGGTACCGGCGCGCAGCGGGGAGGGCCGTCCCGATGAACATTTCACATTTTTGCATCGACCGGCCGATCTTCGCATCGGTCATTTCGATCGTCATTACGTTGGGTGGTGCACTGGCGATGCTGGCGTTGCCGATCGCCCAGTACCCGGACATCACTCCGCCGCAAATCACGGTGACAGCCACTTATCCGGGTGCGAACGCAGAAGTGGTCGCCAACAACGTCGCGGCTCCGCTCGAGCAACAGATCAACGGCGCCGACCACATGATCTATATGAACTCGTCGAGCTCGTCGACGGGAAACTTGACCATCAACGCTTATTTCGAAATCGGCACCAACCCGGATCTGGCTCAAGTCGATGTTCAAAACCGCGTGAACCTTGCGCTTCCTCAAGTGCCGCAGTCAGTGCAGGCTCAAGGTATTCAGGTGCAAAAGAAGTCGTCGGCGTTCATGATGGTGATCGCGGTCTATTCGCCTACTGAGCGCTATGACCCCATCTATATCGCCAACTACACGAACATCTATGTCCTGGATGCGATCAAGCGCATAGGGGGCGCGAATCAGTCCTCGATCTTCGGCACGCCGGACTACGCGATGCGCATTTGGCTGAAGCCGGATCGCATGGCTCAACTTGGTGTGACGGCGGGAGACGTTCAGCATGCCGTCGCGAACCAGAATCAGCAGTTTGCCGTTGGCCGCATTGGGCAGTCTCCGACAGGTGTCCCGGTCGAGCAATCATTTGCGGTTACGACGATGGGAAGGCTCGCCGAGCCATCGGAGTTTGACGACATCATCATTCGAGCCGCGAGCCAAGGCTCGGCGATCGTCCATCTCAGGGATATCGGTCGTGCCGAACTGGGGCAAAAGGACTATTCGATTCGCAGCCGGTACCAGGGCAAACCGGCGACAGTGCTCGCGGTCTACCAGCAACCCGGTGCAAACGCGATTCAAGTATCGAAACAGGTTCGAGCCACGCTGGCGGAGTTGAAGAAGTCATTTCCAGACGGTCTCGATTACGCAATCGCGATGGACACGACAGAGTTCACGCGTGCATCGATTACGGATGTCGTACACACGTTTTTCGAAGCGCTGGTGCTGGTCGTCATCGTCGTGTTCTTGTTTCTGCAAAGCCTTCGCGCAACATTGATCCCGGTTCTGGCTGTGCCTGTCTCGATTGTCGGCACGGCCATGTTCATGTTGCTGCTCGGTTTCTCGATCAACATGCTGACGCTGTTCGGGATGGTGCTTGCCATCGGGATAGTCGTCGACGACGCGATCGTCGTGATCGAAAACGTCGAGCGCAACATGACTGTTCACAACCTTCCGCCCAAGGAAGCCGCAAAGCGAGCAATGGATGAGGTGGCGGGGCCCGTTGTTGCGATCGTGCTTGTGTTGTGCGCGGTATTTGTGCCCGTGGCTTTTCTGGGCGGCATTACCGGGCAGATGTATAAGCAATTTGCGATCACGATCGCAATCTCGGTGGTCATCTCGGGCATCGTAGCGCTGACGCTATCTCCCAGTCTGGCCGCTTTGCTCCTCAAACACACCCACCACGAAAAGAATCGCTTTTTCAGGTGGTTTGAGCGTGTGTTGGCGAAAATGACGGACGGCTACGTGCACGGGGTTGTCTTTGTCATCAGGCGGTACATCATTGCCTTGCTGGTTTTCGGCGGCATCATCGCACTTTCGGTTTTGATGATGAAAGCCATCCCGCGTTCGTTCCTGCCGCCGGAGGATCAAGGCTACCTGCTTGGCGCGATCATGTTGCCCGATGCTGCAAGTCTCGACCGTACCGGAGATGTGTCGAGACAGGTGGGCGAGTACTTCATGAAGCAACCGGGCGTCGGCGGCATCGCGGTGGTGGACGGCTACAGCCTGCTTGACAGTCAGAACAAGAACAACGCCGGCGCATTTTTCGTCGGCTTGAAGAGCTTCGACGATCGTTACGCGTCCGACAACATCGCCACTCAAAATTCCCGCGCCATTCTGACGAACGCATATAAGAATTTATCGGCGCTCAATCAAGGGATCGTTCTTCCAGTCAACCCGCCATCGATTCCAGGGCTCGGTACCACAGGCGGCATCGAGGCGTGGGTGCAAAGCACGGGGGATGCCAGCATCACTCAGCTTGCGGGTGTCGTGCAGGAATTTGTCGAGAAAGCCAAGCAACGGCCAGAGTTGGCCGGTGTGACCTCGACTTTCAACGCGTCTTCTCAGCAACTTTTCGTGCACGTAGATCGCGACAAGTCAGAGGTGCTCGGCGTTCCGATAGAGGAGGTATATAGCGCGATGCAAACGATGTTCGGTTCGCTCTACGTATCGCAGTTCAACCGGCTAAGTCGCCTTTGGCAGGTGATCCTGCAAGCGGATCCCCCTTACCGGCTCAGGCCTCAAGACCTCGATCGGATCTTCGTGCGCAGCAAGGCCGACACCATGGTGCCGCTGAAATCGGTCGTGACGTATAGCTACGTGAGAGGCCCCGATCTAGTGACGCGCTTCAACAATTTTCCTGCCGTCAAGATCACCGCCAACGCGGCTCCGGGCTACAGCTCGGGCCAGGCGATCAATGCCCTCGAGGAGATCGGCGCCCAGATGCCGTCGAATTTTGCGTTGGCGTGGAGCGGTGAAGCCTATGAAGAGCGCCAATCGGGAGGCACCTCGGGCCTCGTGTTCGTGTTCGGTCTCATCATGGTGTTCCTGATTCTTGCTGCCCAGTACGAGAAGTGGTCACTGCCGATCGGCGTGCTCATGGCCGTGCCGTTTGCATTGTTTGGCGCATTGCTGTCCATTCTCCTGCGTGGTCTCAGTAATGACGTCTATTTTCAGATCGGGCTGACGATGCTCGTGGCACTGGCGGCGAAAAATGCCATCCTGATCTTTGAATTTGCGGTCATCAATCGCGAAGGCGGGGCATCGGTCTTCGATGCGACCATCATCGCGGCCAAAGAGCGATTGCGCCCAATCATCATGACGTCGCTGGCATTCATTCTCGGTTGTGTGCCGCTTGCGATTGCGGTGGGGGCGTCCGCAAACAGTCGTCATTCGATCGGCACAGGGGTGATCGGCGGGATGCTGGGCGCGACCGTGATTGCGGTGTTCTTCATCCCGATGTTTTATTACCTGCTCGAGTCGATGTCTTCCCGCTCGCGCGGGGGCAAGCCGACACCAGGCCCCGGCCCCACCCAGCCAATGGTCCCGCCGGCATCCGCGGGCGGCTCGGGGATCAACGTCAAGCCTTCGGGGCGCCGCAATGACGCGTGACATGCTGCCCACAGCGATTGCGCGCTCTGTTGCACCGTTCGCGGTCCTGATGTTGGCGGGCTGCCTGCTCGGCCCTGACTACGTCAGGCCGAAAGTCGACATACCGGAAAAGTACCGTTTCGAGGACATGTCCGTGAATGAGGCTGCTGACAAGGCATGGTGGAAGCAGTTTCAGGATCCGGTGCTTGACAACCTGATCGCGACTGCGCTCGCGGATAACAAGGACCTCATGGTTGCGGCGGCGCGTGTTGAAGAGTTTCGCGGGCAGTTCATCAGCACGCGCTCCGCGTTATTTCCGCAACTCAGTGCGGGATTCGATCCGTCCCGCCAGCGTGCGTCGGGGAGCACGCCGGTGCCCTTTCCGGCCGGGGGGCTAACGTACAACCAATTCCAGGCGGATATTTCCGCGTTTTGGAATATCGACCTCTTCGGTCAGTATCGGCGCCAAACCGAAGCGGCGCGCGCGGGCCTACTGGCGAGCGAGGAGGCGCGTCGTGCCACGATTGTGACGTTGGTGGCAGCGGTCGCTTCGTCCTACATCAACTTGCGCAGTCTCGATCAGCAGCTCGACATCGCAAAGTCGACCGCGGCTAGCCGTGCCGAATCTGTCAATGTGTTCACGCTGCGCTTCAAGTACGGCGAGGTCTCTCAAATGGAACTCGCGCAGAGCGAGTCCGAATACCAGGCCGCGTTGGCGACCATCCCGCAGGTTGAAGCTCAGGTCGCACAGCAAGAGGATGCACTTTCCGTATTGCTGGGCCGCAACCCGGAACCCATCGCTCGCGGGCGAAGCCTGTCCGAGCTCGGCATCCCCGAACTGCCAAGCACCAGCCTACCGGCGGCTTTGCTTGATAACAGACCGGATTTACGTCAGGCGGAAGAGAATCTGGTCGCCCAAAACGCGCTTGTCGGCGCCGCTCGCGCGCTGTACTTCCCGACGATTTCATTGTCGGGGCTGTTCGGCACCATGAGTGCACAGTTTTCCAATATGTTCACCGGGCCTGCTCGCGTGTGGTCATACGCCGGAGCGGTCTCAATACCGATCTTCACAGGCGGCAACATCACGGGACAGAATCGCCAGGCAGACGCAAGGCGACTGGAGGCGCTGTTTGCTTACGAAAAGGCTATTGAACAGGCGTACCAGCAGGTCGCCGATGCATTCATCGTGCTGCAGAAGTCGCGAGAACAGCTGCAAGCGCAGGGCAAGCAGGTAGACGCGCTCGTCATCTATGCGCGATTGGCAAGAATGCGTTATGAGGGCGGTTACACGAGCTATATCGACGTCCTGGACTCGGAGCGCAGTCTGTTCAATGCGCAGCTCACCTACGCGCAGCTGAAGGGAACAACCCTGACTGCGATGGTCAACCTGTATGTGGCATTGGGTGGGCCGTGGGTCGGCAAGGCGGAAACGATGACGGCGCCGCCGCAGGAAGCGGCTAGCCGTCCGTCGGTGCAGCAGGCCCAACCCGTTGCGCGGGCGACGCCATGAATCACGACACCCCGAACGGACACGCGCCGATCGCCTGCCACGAATGCGACTTGCTGCAACGGCAAGCGAGCGTCCCGCTAGGGGGCGTCCTGCGGTGCAGACGCTGCAAGGCGGAGCTATACCGTAATCATCCTCACAGCCTCGATCGCTCATTGGCCCTCGCGCTCGCGTCGCTCGTGCTGCTCGTCGTGTCCAATGTTTTTCCGATCGTAGGCCTCTCTGTGAACGGCACGGTCGTCCAGACGACGCTAATCGGGGCGGTGCGCATCCTGTATCTCGACGGCATGTGGCCGCTGGCGGCGCTCGTATTCATTACGACGGTCCTCGTTCCCGTACTGCAAGTTGCGGCCCTACTGTGGATGCTGGTGCCGCTGCGTCTTGGCCACGTACCGTGGGCGGTGCCATCGGCATTTCGCTTGTGGCGTCGTACCGTCCCTTGGGGAATGACCGAGGTGCTGATCCTCGGTCTCCTGGTGGCCCTCGTGAAGCTGGCTCATATCGCGAGCGTCGTGCTCGACGTATCCCTATGGACATTCGGTGCGCTGATGGTCGTTCTGGCCGCCGCGAGTGCGGCGTTCGATACCCGAAAACTATGGGCGCGCATTGCGGACTTGCGCGCGACCGGTGAATCCGACGGCTTGCCACTCTCCATGCCGCACGGTGCCGTCACAGCCGCGCAAGCGGGACTCGTGTCATGTCATGCCTGTGGGTTGGTCGCGCGCATGCCCGCCCACGCTCACGATGTCGTTTGTCCTCGTTGCGGCTCCCCGATGCACACGCGCGTGCCCAATAGTCTGTCCCAAACATGGGCGCTGATATTCGCCGCAGCACTCCTCTACATTCCGGCAAACGTACTGCCCGTCATGTACACGAGTTCGCTGTTCGGGGCGCAGAAGGACACGATCCTGAGCGGGGTTGTCTACTTGTGGGTTTCCGGTTCCGAACCGCTCGCCATCGTCGTTTTCATCGCGAGCATCGCCGTGCCCATGCTGAAGATCCTCGCGCTCAGCTATCTGGCGATATCCGTGCAGTTTCACCGTTTTCATTGGCCATTCATGCAGCGCGCACGCATCTACCGCGTCGTCGAGTTCGTCGGACGTTGGTCGATGCTCGATATTTACGTGATCACGATGTTGGTTGCCCTGGTGCAGTTTCGAGCGCTGGCGACCATTAAAGCCGGACCCGCTGCGATTGCGTTTGGGGCTGTCGTCGTCCTGACGATGTTCGCTGCGCTGAAGTTCGACCCTCGTCTGATCTGGGACGCCATGGAGGACGATCGTGCCCGAAAATGAACGTAAGAGCGAGTCTGACGAGTTGCCGGAAGCCGTGCCCGTTGGCCGGTCGTCGTCGCGCATGCAACTCATTTGGCTGGTGCCGATCGTCGCCTTGCTGATTGGGGGGTGGCTTGCCGTCAAAGCGATCCTGGAGCAGGGGCCGACCATCACGATCAGTTTCAAAACCGGCGAAGGGCTTGAAGCGGGCAAGACGAAACTGAAGTTCAAGGATGTCGATATTGGGGTCGTCAAGTCAGTCGCGCTGTCGGCTGACCATGCCCGTGTGACGGCGACTGCGGACGTTTCGAAAGATGCGGCGAAGCTGCTTGTCGATGACACGCGTTTCTGGGTCGTGCGGCCGCGTATATCGGGAGGTACTGTGTCGGGGTTGGGCACCCTCTTGTCGGGCTCGTACATCGGAGTCGATGTCGGGAGCGCAACGAAACCGCGCCGGCAATTTACCGGCCTCGAAACTCCGCCGGTTTTTGCCAGTGACAACCCAGGGCGAGAGTTTGTCTTAAAGAGCGCAGATCTTGGTTCGCTCGATGTCGGCGCACCGGTCTATTTCCGCAGGCTCCAAGTGGGACAGATATCGGCGTACTCACTGGACCCGGACGGCAAAGGCGTGACGCTGCGAGCATTCATCAATGCGCCGTACGACAGGTTCGTGCAGTCAGATTCGCGGTTTTGGCATGCGAGTGGCTTTGATGTCACGGTGGACACCAACGGCATCCGGGTCGAATCGCAATCGGTCGTGTCGATCGTTATCGGCGGCATTGCATTTGAGACGCCATCGGAGTCGCTTCAACAGACCGCAGCGGCAGAGCATACGTCATTTACGTTGTTTGAGAACCGGTCGGAGGCGATGCAGCGTCACGACCGCATTGTCGACAAATACGTGGTGAACTTTGCGGGATCGGTGCGTGGCCTTGCAATCGGAGCGCCCGTTGACTTCCGCGGTATTGTCATTGGCGAAGTGACGGCCATCTATACGCGATTCGATCCGAAAACGCGGCAGTTCAGCATCCCAGTCGAAATCAATCTCTACCCCGAACGATTTACTTCGCGCTACGAGCGCGGCGCAGGGGGAGGAGGAAGGCTCACCCAAGACCCGAAGGCGATGGCCAACTTTCTCGTCAGTCGGGGACTTCGATTTCAGTTGAGAACCGGCAACCTGCTCACCGGTCAACTCTTCGTGGCTGCCGATTTCTTTTCCGACGCGCCCAAGGCAGAGATCAATTGGGCGGCGACCCCCCCGGAACTGCCGTCGGTTGCAAGCCCGCTGCAGTCGCTTCAGGACTCCATATCGCGCCTAGTTACCAAACTCAACGGGATTCCGTTCGAGGCGATAGGCAACGACGCTCGACAGACGCTTGCGGCGGCCAATGCGTTACTCACTCGCCTCGACAAGGAGGTCACGCCGCAGGCACGCGATACCCTGGTCGCGGCACATACTGCATTGGATTCGGCTAACGACGCGCTGAAGCCCGACTCCGCATTGAATCAAAACACGAACGACGCCTTACGGGAACTTGCCCGTACGGCAGCGGCACTTCGTACGCTTGCTGATTATCTGGAACGGCACCCCGAAGCAATCGTGCGGGGCAAGGGAGAGGGGCGGTGATGAGAACCATCCTAGCGAGAGTTGCGGCGATGATGGCGGTCGCAACCGTGACAGCGTGCGGCAGCTCGAAGCCGTCGAACTTTTATACGTTGAGCACGGACCCGGGACTCACGAGGACGGCTGATGCGGCCGCTACGCCGATGCGTGTCGTGGTCAATCCTGTGACGGTGCCCGATCTTATCGACCGGCCTCAAATAGTGACACGCCGAGAAGGAAACGAGGTGAAGGTCGATGAGTTCTCACGGTGGGCCGAGCCGCTCAAAGGCGACATCGCGCGCGTAATTGCGGGTGATATCGGTGTGCTGTTGGGGACGGAGTACGTAACGGTGTTCGATGTCGGCGCGGATAGTTCCCAGCTTTGGCGCGTACGCGTCGATGTCATGCGTTTCGATGCGACCTTGGGCGATTCAGTCGAAATCGAAGCATTGTGGACCGTATGGCCGCCGGAAAAGCGGCCGATATTGGAAGGGCGCTCGCTCGTGCACGAGGCGGCGAAGGGCGCCGGCTACGACGCAATCGTCGCGGCGCATAACCGTGCACTCGCCTCTGTGAGCCGAGACATTGCATCCGCTATCCACAACAATTTGGCGAAGTGATGCGCGTCGGCACTGCAGTGAGAACGGAGGAACATTCATCATGCCGTCTGGAAAGGAAATACGCGTGAAGATGGCTAGTATCGAGAACACGCGAAAAATCACCAAGGCAATGGAAATGGTCGCAGCCTCCAAGATGCGCAAATCGCAGCAGCGAATGCGCGCCGCACGGCCCTTTGGCATGCGTATCCGCAACATCGCTGCGCATCTCGCGCAGGCGAACCCCGAGTACGCGCATCCGCTGCTTGTTGAACGGCACGACGCGAAGCGCGTAGGCATGATCGTGGTGACGACCGATAAGGGCTTATGCGGCGGCATGAACGTGAGCCTATTGCGGCTCATGATGCGCAAGATCCGAGATCTGCAAGCCGAAGGCGTCGACACTGACATGGTAGCGATCGGTGGCTACGGGCTTGGGTTCCTCAATCGCGTCGGCGCGACAGTCGTCTCCCATGCGGTGCAGTTGGGCGATACGCCTCACCTCGCCAGGCTGATCGGGCCAGTGAAGGTGTTACTCGATGAATATCAGGATCACAAACTCGATGCGGTTTTCATTTTTTACACGCGCTTCGTGAACGTCATGTCACAAGAGTGCGTCATGGAGCAACTCTTGCCCCTCACCGTCGAACGGCTGGAGACTGAAAAGCGGGAATACGGTTGGGATTACATCTATGAACCGGATGCGCGAACGGTCATCGACGAGCTGGTTCTGCGCTATGTCGAGGCGCTGATTTATCAGAGCGTGGCGGAAAATCAGGCTTCCGAGCAGGCGGCACGAAGAATGGCGATGAAGGCGGCATCCGACAATGCACAAACTGTAATCGACGAGCTTCGGACGCTCTATAACAAGCGCCGTCAAGCCGCCATCACCACGGAAATCTCGGAGATTGTCTCGGGTGCCGCCGCCGTGTGAGACAACCTCAAGACAGCGACAGCGCGCAATTGCGCAATTCATGAGGAACTGCAATGGCAACCGACCACACGATCCACGTGTACGTCGTTTCCGCCGAGGAAGAAATTTTCGATGGCGAAGCGACCTTCGTCGCTCTGCCGGGCGAATCGGGCGAGCTCGGCATCTATCCGCAACACGCTCCCCTCATTACCCGCATTCGGCCGGGCGCCGTTCGCATCAAGACGGTCGGAAGCGATGAGGACGAGATGGTCTTTGTCGCGGGCGGGATTCTGGAAGTGCAGCCTCATGAAGTCACCGTGCTGGCGGAAACCGCAATACGCGGCCGGGATCTGGATGAAGCACGGGCAAACAAGGCCAAACAGCAGGCGGAGGAAATGCTCTTGAATCGAGGATCCAAGCTGGATTATGCGAAAGCGCAGGCGGAGTTGGCTACCGCCGTGGCGCAACTGCATGCGATTGCCAAGCTGCGCCGCGGCCGGTAGTGCAGCGGCCCATGTCGAACGGGCCGTCATGCGGCATCTCTTTCGAGAGACCGGACCACTCATAAGATAAGCGGCGAAGTGTAGGACTTTAGTCTTATTGTTCGCCCACTCCGCGTTCGACAACATGGCGGAATTGGCTCGAAACATTGGATATCGCGGCTCCTCGCGATAAGCCGATGGGTTGGGCCACCGCTTTCAATCGAAGTACTGCGGGAAGACGGCGCAGAATGGACTGTTTGTAACAGCCCGCCCATATCGTGCGAGGGAGGCGGGGTGTGTTCGTTGCGCGACGGATCGTTCATTTCCGAGGTGTACGACATGGATGCAGGAACTCAGCTTGCGCGCAGCCACGAGATCAGCGAAAAGATTGCGAGGCTCGCGCGACGGCGCAGCGACCATGCGAACAACGAACTGAGGCAGCGAGTGCGGGCGGCATGCGGCGGCGAAGAAGGCGCCGTCGCATTGATGCCTTCGATAGTTTCTGCTTTTAACCCATGGGCAGCATGGCAGTACGCGGTCGATACCCTGCAGCGTTCCATCCTTTTCTGGGACACGTTGTGCAAGCGCGGTGACGAATATGTCGAGCTTTCAGCTCAGGGATTCAAGCCGGTACTGCATTTCGACTACGAGATCGTTCTCGATGCCAGGAAGTTCGAGCGGTCGGTGAACTACGCGCTGTTGGAAATCAAGCCTCCTCAGGGTGTGATCGTCGATGCGGCGAAACGGCCCTACGTCATCATCGATCCGCGTGCGGGGCACGGTCCTGGCATCGGCGGGTTCAAGGACGATTCACAAGTTGGCGTTGCGCTGCGGGCCGGCCACCCTGTCTACTTCGTCGTGTTCTTTCGCGATCCTGAGCCGGGGCAGACGCTCCTCGATGTCTGTGCAGCGGAGCAGAAGTTCGTGAAGAAGGTGCGCGAGCTGCATCCAGGAAGCCCGAAGCCGGCGATCATAGGCAACTGCCAGGGCGGTTGGGCCGCGATGATGCTCGCCTCCTCGGACTCGGACGATACGGGGCCTGTCGTGATCAACGGGGCACCGATGTCATATTGGAGTGGCGCATGGGCCGAGGGAGAAGGCGATAACCCGATGCGTTATGCCGGGGGGATTCTCGGCGGCACATGGCTGGCATCGTTAACGGCTGATCTCGGTAACGGGAGATTCGATGGCGCACACCTCGTGCAGAACTTCGAGAACCTCAATCCTGCCAACACGTTTTGGGACAAATACCGGCATCTCTACGCGAACATCGACACCGAACCGCCGCGCTTCCTCGAGTTCGAACGTTGGTGGGGTGGCTACTACCTGATGAATCGCGAGGAAATCGAGTGGATTACGCGCAACCTTTTCATCGGCAACAAGCTGTGGTCTGGTGAAGTCAAAGGCATCGGGGGGAAGCCGTTCGATCTTCGCGAGATTAGATCGCCGATCATCCTCTTCGCCTCGATGGGCGACAACATCACGCCACCCCAGCAGGCCTTTAACTGGGTCGCCGATCTGTACGGAAGTACAGAGGAAATCAAGTCGCGCGGCCAAGTGATCGTCGGGTTGATGCATCGGGAGATCGGTCATCTCGGCATCTTCGTTTCAGGTAAGGTCGCCAAGAAGGAGCACGCACAGATCGTCAATGTGCTGCAGACGATTGAGACACTCGCGCCCGGGTTGTACGGAATGTCGATCTCCGACAGCAAGCCGAAGGACGGTACCGTCGAATACGACGTCGAGCTGCGCGAATTGCGGCTCGAGGACGTGGCGGCCCGCATCAATCGGTTCGAGCGCGCGGACGAAAAGCCATTCGAGGCGGTCGAGGAGATTTCCGAGTTCAACTATCGTGCGTACGAGCTTTTTCTGCAGCCGTTCGTTCAGGCGATGTCCAATGAAATGACGGCGCGTATCCTGCGCGAATTTCACCCGCTGCGTGCGCAGCGGTGGGCGTTCTCGGCCCTGAATCCGTGGTTGGCGTGGCTTGCGAGCGCAGCGCGCGCGGTAAAGAACAATCGCAAGCCACTGGCGCCGAACCATCCGTTACGCAAAGGCGAGCAGTCGGTATCGGATCTGATCAGCGCATCGCTCGACTACTTCCGCGCCACACGTGATGCGTGGACAGAATCGCTCTTTTTCAACATCTACGCCAATATGTTTTCGCTCTATCTGGCTGACCGCCACTCCGATCGAGAAAAGAAGCAGCTGACGGGCGCCGATTCGCGTGAACTTCCCTTCGTGAAGGAAGCGCTGGCTTCGATGGAAGAGGGGGGGTACACAGAAGCGCTGGCTCGTGTGGCTTTCCTGCTTTCACGCAAGGGGGAGCCTTTGCCGCTCGCTCGCCTCACATTGCGCGAAGAGCTCTTGAAATCGTATGGTGACTACGTGCCTAAGCTGCCCATGGATCAATGGCGGCGCGTGCGAGGCGAGCAGGAGATCATTGCCGTCTACGAGCCGGAGCGAGCCCTCGAAACGCTGCCTTCACTGCTTGCCGACAAGCGTGATCGTGGGAGGCTGTTGACGTTATTTGACAAGCTGCTGGGTGACGAGCGTGTGCAGCAGGATCAGCCGACGCCCGAACAGCTGACGATGCTCGACCGAATTCGCAGTGTGCTCGTGCCTAAATCGGCGCGAGGAGAACCTTCGGAAGCGCTGGCGCAGTGACACGCCGATCCTACGACTTTGATGTCCGGTCCGACAGGGGAAATGCCGATGGAAGCCAAACATGCAAAGTACAAGCGGCTGATCGAGCGCTGCAAAAGCCTGCCGCCGCTGCCAACGGCCGTTGCTCATCCGTGCGACAAGAGTTCACTCGAAGGCGTGGTTGAAGCCACACGGTTGGGGTTGATCGCCCCGATTTTAACGGGGCCGCGCAAACGTATCGAAGAGGTTGCGGCACAGCACGATATTGCCATTGCCGACTATCCGATCGTCGACGCCCCTTATAGTCAGGCCGCTGCCGATAGAGCCGTGCAACTCGTGCGCGAGGGGAAGGCTGAGGCTCTGATGAAGGGCAGCTTGCACACTGACGAGTTGATGGGTGCAGTCGTCAAGAAGGACGGCGGCTTGCGCACAGCGCGACGCATCAGTCATTGCTTTGTCATGGATGTGCCTGGCCACGAACAAGTACTCATCATCACCGATGCGGCCATCAATATCGCCCCGACGCTCGAAGAAAAAGTGGATATTTTGCAAAACGCGATCGACCTCGGCCATGCTCTGGAAATGCCGGAGGTGCGTGTCGCGATTCTGTCGGCGATGGAGACGGTGAACCCTAAGGTGCCGTCGACCGTCGAGGCCGCCGCACTCTGCAAGATGGTGGATCGTCATCAGATCATGGGTGCGCTAGTCGACGGCCCGCTCGCATTGGACAATGCAATCAGCCTTGAGGCGGCGAAGATCAAGCTCATTGATTCGCCCGTTGCGGGAAGGGCCAATGTGCTGTTGGTGCCGGATCTCGAGGCAGGCAACATGTTGGCCAAGAGCCTGTCGTTCCTCGCTCGCGCAGATGCGGCGGGTATTGTGCTCGGAGCACGGGTACCGATCATTCTGACGAGTCGTGCCGATTCGATGACGACGCGCCTCGCGTCGTGCGCAGTCGCGATGCTCGTCGCGCGTGCGCGGCGCGAGAGCGCTAAAGCAGTCGAGTAGCGCTATGGCGGACGTCATCCTTGTTCTGAACGCGGGTTCATCGAGCATCAAGTTCAGCGTGTTCGATGCACATGGCGCCATTTCGGATCGCCTGTTGTACGGCCAAGTGGAGGGGCTTTATACCGCTGCGCGCTTCACCGCGACGGATCGTGCTGGCACCGTCGAGACGACGGAGTGGGCACAAGGCGCCGAGCTTGGGCACCGAGGTGCGATCGAGCACATCGCCGAATTTCTGAAGGCGCATCGTGAGGAACGTCACCTTGTTGCGGTCGGCCACCGTGTTGTGCATGGCGGCGAATCGTTTGCTGGGCCCGTGCAGGTGACACCGGAGGTCATCCGCGAACTCGAGAAGCTGGTGCCGCTCGCGCCGTTGCACCAGCCGCACAACTTGACGCCGATTCAGATCGTGAGTCAACTGCGGCCCGATATCGCACAAGTAGCGTGTTTCGATACGGCGTTTCATCGTACGCAGCCGGAAACGGCACAGGCTTATGCGTTGCCCGCGTCGATTACCGCACGTGGTGTGCGCCGTTACGGCTTTCATGGCCTGTCGTACGAGTACATCGCCAGCGTCTTACCGAACTTCGACGCGTCCGCGGCAGCCGGACGTACCGTCGTGGCACACCTTGGCAACGGAGCCAGCATGTGCGCGATTGTCGCCGGCAAGAGCATTGCGAGCACGATGGGCTTTACGGCTCTGGATGGCCTGCCGATGGGCACTCGCTGCGGAAACATCGATCCGGGCATAGTGCTTTATCTGCTGGACGAATTGAAGATGAACGCTCGCGCGATCGGAGATCTGCTTTATCGACAATCGGGTTTGCTCGGCGTATCGGGGGTTTCGAGCGACATGCGCGTGCTGCTGGCAAGCGACAGTGCCGATGCACGCTTCGCAATCGACTTGTTCACCTACCGGATCGCGCGCGAGTTGGGCTCGCTTTCGGCGGCGATGGAGGGCATCGACGCATTGGTATTCACGGCAGGGATCGGCGAGCGTTCGTCTGCGATTCGGGAACGGGTGGTGCGTGATGCGGCATGGCTTGGTGCGAAACTCGACGCGGCAGCCAACGAGGCTGGCGGCCCCCGTATCAGCGACGCGTCGAGTCCGTTGTCCGTGTGGGTGATTCCGACCAACGAAGAACTGATGATCGCCCGCCATACGCAGGCCACGATCGGCGGTTTTAGGGCCGGCGGTACGCCTCGCGGCTGATGGGCGAAATGGTGCGCTAGCGCAGACGCGGGCTGCTGTCATTGCGAACGACGCTGCTTCACCAGGCCGGCTCGTCGTACATGAAACTGGACTAAAGGAGCGCTACCATGGCCACCGAACTGCGCAGCCCCATCTTGAAGGACGCGAAAGCGCTCGTCACGGGCATCGCGAACGAATATTCGATCGCCTACGGCTGCGCAAAAGCGTTTCGCGAGTTAGGTGCGCAAGTCGCCATTACGTACCCGAACGATAAGACAAAAGCCTACGTGGAGCCGTTGGCCACTGCACTCGACGCACGCCTCTTCATGCCACTCGACGTGACGCGAAAGGGCGAGCTCGAAGCGGTTTTCGAAAGGATCGGCAGCGAGTGGGGAAAGCTCGATATTCTCGTGCATTCGATCGCCTGGGCTCCCAAGAGCGATCTGCAAGGCGGCTTGCTCAATTCGACGAGTGAAGGCTTCGCGCAGGCGATGGACATTTCTTGTCATTCATTCGTGCGCATGGCGCGGCTCGCCGCGCCGTTGATGACCGACGGTGGCACGATGCTGACGATGAGCTATTACGGCGCCAACAAAGTCGTGCGCAATTACAACCTGATGGGACCGGTGAAGGCTGCGCTGGAAGCGTGCACGCGCTACATCGCTTACGAACTCGGGCCGAAGCGTATTCGCGTGCATGCGATATCGCCGGGCCCGCTCAACACACGCGCGGCCTCCGGATTAAAGGATTTCGATTTGCTGCTCAGTGAAGCGGCAGAGCGTGCGCCGCTTGGCGAGCTGGTCGACATCATGGATGTCGGCTTCACCTGTGCTTTCTTGGCGACGCCATTTGCTCGTCGTCTTTCCGGGGAGACGCTGTACGTTGACGGCGGCGTCAACATCATGGCCTAGCGCGAATCAAGGAGCATGAATCATGGCTGATCTGATGTTGGGAAACGTGGATGCCGATGCCTCCGATGAAGACATCCGGGAGCTGCTGATCAAATATGGGTTTCCGCCATTCGACGCGATAAAGCGTGTACCGGGCACGGGCTCCCGGCCGGCCGTCTTGCTTTCGTTCAATGACGTTGAGTGTGACGCGCTGCGTATGTTGCAGCCGCGCATTCAGAACCTCTTTTGGCGTAACCGCACAGTGAGCGCCATGATCATCACTGACCGCGAAAGCTGACGGTATCGATGGGGGCCGCGCATGGGCATCCTCAACTGGTTGTTGGGTCGAAACCGCGCAGCGAACGCGGCGAAAGCGGGTGAGCGTGGTCAGACCGACGTGATCGTGGAGCGCGTCGTTCAGCTCAGTCCGCATGTGCGGCTCGCCGACGGATATGAGATGCAGCTGGCACAAGCGGCGCAGGTTGCACTGTCGTATATCGACGCGCTGGTGAAAGCAGTGCCGCCGGCACGTGAAGCGAGCGCGGCAGCATGGAGCACGGACCCGTATATCCACGCGTTTTTTGGTGCGCCCGACGATGTGGCTCAAATCCTGAGCCGTTCAACGGAATTGCGGCGATATTTCGACGAGCAACCGGATGTTTCGGAAGTCTTTGCCGTGCTCGGTATGGCAATGGTCGAACGTCGGGTGCTTGGAATGAAGCAAGAGGGCACGAGGACACGCTCAGATGTCGCGCGCATCACCATTAGTTTCGCCGACCATCAGGTGCGTGCTTGCGGCAGGACTGACGCCGAGCTTCGTTGCACGATTGTGCAGCGCGTTGTCGAGCAGCTTGTGCTTGAGGGGCTGGCGAAAATCGAGGCCGATGCCGAGCGCCGCAACGTACTCGAACAGGAGCGTGCATTGCTCAAGGCACGCAGGCAATTGCTCGAGCGCCGCGGGGCGGGAACGGCCCAGATGTTCGGCGGCGTGGCGTCGGTCGATGTTGCTGAGCTCGCAAGGCTTGCCGCCGATCTCGACGAAAACGAACGGGCCCTCGCGCGTCTTGGTCTGAAAACGGATGCACTCGAGCGACAACTGAGAGTCATTTGCGACGTCATGGGCCATCCGGATTTGTACGTGCGGGTGACGAGGAGGAAACTGCGGCTCGACGCGATGAACGTCGTCGTGGAGGACGATGACGAGCTTGCCGAGATCGGAGCCGACGTTGAATTTCGCATTGCTCGCACGCCGGCGAGTCGTGAGGGTGTTCGTGCGTTTTCGCTTGTGCGCTTCGCTCGGCGCGATTTGCTGCCTGCGGTGAACATTCAAGACGAGGCCAGACGTCTGCTCATTTAAACCGAATTGAACTGAACAGGCGACTGTGGGCGACGGTGCTCAATCGTGTTCGTGCGTCGGCGTTTCAATTGCCCGAGTGGGGTCGCTAGCTGGGCGTCGGGCCGGTATGTCTTGCGGAGCATCAGGCGTCTCGATCCATGCGAGAAGCAAGTGATAGGTCACGGCAAGGACGACAGGTCCGATGAAAAGCCCGACGACGCCCATTGCAACAAGACCGCCGAACACGCCGGCCAGAATAATGACCATCGGCAACTTGATGGCACGGCGGATGAGTATCGGGCGTAGCACGTTATCGAGCATGATGACCGGAACGGTCCATATGATGAGCAACGTTCCAGCCAGCGTCGAGTCGTTGACGAAAAGCCACGCAATAGACCCGAGTAGCGGCAATAGCGGCCCGATTTGAACAAGGCAGAAAATAAGCATAATCGCGCCGATGACACCCGGAAATGGCACGCCGGCCACCCAGACGCCCAGCTCGGCTAGCGACGCTTGAATGATTGCCGTCACGACGACGCCGAGCGCAATGGCGCGAATCGACTGGCCAATCAGATGAATGATCTCGGGTCCGTTTGAACCGGCAACGCGTGCGGCGAGGCGCGTCACCAACAAAGCGGCGGCTTCCCCTTTCGCATAGAGCAGGCCGCAGAGAATGAGTGTCAGCAGGATATAAAGCAGAAACAGACCCAGTTGGCTGACACGCCCAAGCGTCCATTGCGCCGCAGTTGTCGCATACGGTTGGATTTTCGCGAGAACGCCGCCGGGCCCGGCGTCGGAAAGCGACTGCCATTGTTCCGCGATGCGGGTGCCGATGATGGGGATGCTGGTTAACCAATGCGGAGGCGAAGGTAGCGCATAGTTGGGCAGGCCGGAAACGAAGTGCGTTATATCGATTGCATGGTGAGTGATCGTAGAGACGGCGGCATAGATGGGGATCACAACCACAATCGTCTGGACGAGCAGCATCACGAACACTGCGGCAGCACGGCGGCCACGGAGCCGCTTTTGCATGCCGATAAACGCAGGCCACGTCGCGACGACGATCATCGCGCTCCAGATCAGTGCGGGTACGAACGGCTTCAGGACATATAGGCTACCTCCGATGAGCAGCAGCAGCGTGCCGATGGCAAGCACAATGCGCGTCAAGTCCGCCGCAGCACGTGGAGGTTCGTCTTGCTGCGCGGATGTGTCGCCGCGTGAGCCCGCTGGCTCCATATGTGGCTCCCTGGGAAGCATCGGGGGACAACGCGAGCGAGGTCCTCGATGTTAGGTGTGAGGCATGGCGACCCTCATCGGAGGCTACCATACACACCTTAGAGCGCCATTGGACCTTGTGCCTACGAATCTGTCCCGGGTGACTTTTCGTGCTACGCCAGTATTGTCCCGAACACGCGATTTCGACCAACCGCTTTGGCACGATAAAGCGCTTCATCGGCGGCTTTGACCACCGAATGGACGCTGTCCGCAATGAGCCCTTGCCAGCTTGCTGCGCCAATGCTGACGGTAACGTGACCTTGTTCGCTGCCTTGATGCTCGATGGCGAGTTTCGCAACGCCGTCCCGCAACGCTTCGGCAATGGAGAGCGCCCCCATGCTGTCGGTATCCGGCAGTACGGCGACGAACTCTTCGCCACCGTAGCGTGCGACGACGTCGCCCGGTCGACGGGCGTGTTCCGCAAGACATCGTCCGACCGCTGCCAATACCGCATCGCCGGCTGGATGACCATATTGGTCGTTGTAGGCCTTGAAATGATCGAGGTCGACAAAAAGAAGAGAGAGTGGCCGCTCGGTGCGAACCGCGCGCTGCCACTCGCGCTCAAGAATCTCATCCAAGGTGCGGCGATTGGCCAATCCAGTCAGCGCGTCGGTCTGTGCGAGCTTGCGTAATGTGGATTCGGCTTGTGCCTTTTCCCCAAGCGCTCGCACCAGCAGCACCACGATGCCGATAAAGGCGCTGCAAATGAGGGCCATCAGCAAAGCGACCCGTACCGCGCGTGCGCTCCACTGAGCATAGATGTCGGTCAAGGCTGGGGAAACATGAGCAATGAGCGGTAACCCAGGCAGGTGTTTGAAGTTGAAAGCGCGCACGACGCCGTCGATCCCGCTGGCCTGTATGAATGACCCTTCAGAGCGCTGCATCATTCTTGCGAGGGGGCCTGAGCGCGGAATGGAACGACCGGCGAAGGGGGCGTCGTCCGGAACGTGCGTCACAAATACGCCGTCCGTATGGATCAATGCCGCAGCCCCGTGCGAGCCAATCTTCAAGTCGGAAAAAAGCCGCTGAAAATGGTCCAGGGTGACCGCTCCAGCAGCAACGCCGAGGAACGAACCGTTTGGGGCGGTAATGCGGCGGCTCAGAAAGATCACTGTCTCGCCGCCCACCCATTTCGACGCTCGCGGCGCACTGACGTACAGGCCCCCCGCTGGCTTGTCGCGCTGAATTCTGAAGTAATCCTCACCTGCCAAATTGGCCTCGGTGGGCACGTCCGAACGGGAATCGATCACGACGCGACCGATCGCATCGGTGACAAACACGGCCTCCAAATACGGCAACATCGTCGCGCGATCGAACAAAATTGTGCGTTTGAGCCGCGGCGGCAACGCCATCACGTCGGGGCGTTCTACATCGAGGATCACAGCCTGGAGCGCCCAATCGCACAGCTTGATGTCATGATCGATATCCTGTTCGAGCACGACCAGCGTATTGCGCGACCACTCGGTCGAGTGCTGCATCGCATCCTCGCGACCGCCGTACAAGATCGCTACGGCGACCAACAGCATCGCGATGGCAAAGCCGACGCCGACCAAAATCAGCAGTGCCGGCGA
>NZ_DATJJF010000228.1:0-12983 GCF_035492435.1 Trinickia sp. | reverse complement strand
CGTTCAGCCAATGCGCTTCGCAAGTTCCACGGCTTTGCCGGTGTACGAAGCAGGCGTCATCGCAAGCAACCGCGCTTTCGCGTCCTCAGGAATCGCCAACGTGCCGATAAACTGCTGCAACGCTTCACGCGTGATGCCTTTGCCGCGCGTGAGTTCCTTCAACTGCTCGTACGGATTCTCGATGCCGTAGCGCCGCATGACGGTTTGTACGGGTTCCGCGAGCACTTCCCAGCATTGGTCGAGATCTTCGTCCAGGCGCTGCGGATTGAGCTCCAGCTTGTCGAGGCCGCGGATCAGCGCGTCATAGGCGAGCAGCGAGTAGCCGAGCGCGACGCCCATGTTGCGCAGCACCGTCGAGTCAGTGAGGTCGCGCTGCCAGCGCGAGACAGGCAGCTTGTCGGCGAGGTGACGCAGCGTTGCGTTCGCGAGCCCGAGATTGCCTTCGGAGTTCTCGAAGTCGATCGGGTTCACCTTGTGCGGCATCGTCGACGAGCCGATTTCGCCGGCCTTTGTCTTCTGCTTGAAGTAGCCGATCGAGATGTAGCCCCAGACGTCGCGGTCGAGGTCGAGCAAGATCGTATTGGCACGCGCGACGGCATCAAACAGTTCGGCCATGTAGTCGTGCGGCTCGATCTGGATCGTGTACGGATTGAAGGCGAGCTTGAGCCGCTTTTCGACGACCTCGCGCGAGAACGCTTCCCAGTCGAATTCGGGATACGCTGACAGGTGCGCGTTGTAGTTGCCGACAGCGCCGTTCATCTTGCCGAGGATTTGCACGGCGGCGATGCGCTCGATGGCGCGCTGAAGGCGTGCGGCGACGTTGGCAATCTCCTTGCCGAGCGTTGTTGGGCTGGCGGGTTGTCCATGCGTGCGCGAGAGCATCGGCTGTTCGGCGTGCGTGTGCGCCAGCGTGACGAGACGCGTATGCACCGCGCGAAGCGCCGGCAGAATCACGTGCTCGCGTGCGCCTGCGAGCATAAGCCCGTGCGACGTGTTGTTGATGTCCTCGGAGGTGCACGCGAAGTGGATGAACTCGCTTGCGCGCTCAAGCTCCGGCTGACCCTTGACCGACTCCTTCAGCCAGTACTCCACGGCCTTGACGTCGTGATTGGTCACACGCTCGATGTCCTTGATGCGCGCGGCATCGTGCGCGGAAAAACGCTCGACGAGCCCGAGCAGGAATTGTTCGGCCTCGGCCGAGAAGCGCGGGACCTCAGCCAAGCCGGCTTGCGAGAGCGCGATGAGCCAGTGAATTTCGACAGTCACGCGATGGCGCATGAACGCAGCTTCGGAAAGCCAGTCGCGCAGGGCTTCGGTTTTAGCTGCGTAGCGGCCGTCGAGCGGGGAGAGGGCGGTTAGGGTAAAAAGCGTGTCGGCGCGGGTATCGGACATGATGAGGCGGCCGGGCGACCGATGCGCCCGGTCATAAGCGGAAGGGAACCGCGCATTTTACCACCGGTGCAACGCTACGTCGGCGACTCTGCTGACCGATGACGAGTCAAATGGAGAATAGCGTTTCGCGTCAGTCACTTGCGCCAATCCCCCAGACGTTATCCACAGGTCTTTCAACACAAATAGTGGATAACACCGACATCGGAACATCCGCTTCGTCCAGCGAGCAGGCGTTCAGCCGTTATGCAAACAGCAGAAGGCGAGCACCCGATTGTCGCCGGACGCTAGCTAAGATCCCTGGACTGTTCGATGGCTGATCCGTGGGCGAGCGACCGAAGACAATCCCACGCGAAATCCAGAAATTCAGCGCGAAGTCTGCACCCGAACGATTCACCGCCAAGCGGCGCACGGCACGTCGCCCGAGGCAGCACCTCACCGCCTCCGGGGCTATGCGTCACTCGGCCGCCACAGTCTGGACGATAGTCGCGGTGGGCATGGCCGCCTCGGAGTCAGTCGCGGCACCGGGTGCGGCCCACACGAGCCACTGCGCGCGCAGTGCGGTGAGAGCGCACAAGGCGCAAGCGGCCAGCGTGCCGAAGGTTGCGAATCCCATCTGGTAGCTGCCCGTGCTTTCCTTGGCAATCCCCATGACGACGGGCAGGTAGAACCCGCCGATGCCGCCCGCCGCGCCGACAACGCCTGAGAGCAGGCCCGTCTTGCCCTTCCAGCGGTGCGGCACGAGTTGGAACGTCGCACCGTTGCCGAGCCCGAACGCGATGTAAAGGCAAACGAGGAGTGTGATGCCCCCACCGAGCGGCGGCATCCACGCGGCAAACGCGAAGTCCGCGACCGAGATGGCGGCGAGCACCACCATGAGGGCGCGCACGCCACTCACGCGGTCAGCGAAATAGCCACCCATCGGGCGAACGATGGCGCCGAGGAACGCGAGCATCGACATGAACAAGCCCGCATCCAGCTTGGGCATCTGATAGAGGCTCGTCAGCAGCAACGTCACATACGACGACATGCCGACGAATCCGCCAAATGTAATGCTGTAGATGAGCATCATGACCCAGGTGTCGCGCTCGGCGAGCACGGCGCGGTAGCGGGCGGGCAAAAGCGCAATGGCGAGCGCAGCGCCGATCACGGGCAAAACGAGCACACCGGTCTTACCGGTGCCGAAGACGCCGTTCTTGACCGCGAGCACGAGCACCACAAGACCCACGAGCGTCGCGGCGAAGCCTGCTGCGGCGCGCGGCATGCTGCCGGTCTTTTCGGTGCGGTCGTCGGCCCAGGCGAAGAGTGCGAGGCCTGAGATCGCGAGCAGCGGCAGGGCGCCGGCGACGGCCACTTGCCAGCCGAGCGCCGTCGCAACATGAGGAAAAAGGAAGCCGTCGAGCACGGCGCCGATGTTGCCGGCCGCGGCGAGGCCGAGCACAAGGCCCTGCACTCGGGGCGGATAGCTGCTGCCGGCCATCGGCAGCGCCACCGCGAAGCTCGCGCCGCCGACGCCGAGGAATACACCAAGCACGAGCAGCATCGTGTACGAGGGCGCCGTGGGCCAAAGCGGGAGGACGATCGCCGGAAGCGCCGACAGCAGCACGCCGATGAGCGCAACGCGACGGCCGTCGGCCGATTGATAGACGTTACCGAGCGCTACGCGCAAGATGGCTGCCGCCAACACGGGGACGGCAACGAGGAAGCCCTGCTGCGCCGGCGTCATCGCGATATCTTTGCCGATGAACGGTGCGAGCGGCCCATAGAGGACCCAGACGGTGAAGCCCGTATCGAAATAGAGAAAACAGGCGAGAAGCGACCGCCAATTGCCGCTGCGTAGCGCTTGCTGCAGGTTCTTCATTACATCCTCACGTCAAATCCCATGGTTCGAAGGCGAAGCGCGCTTTGTTCTTGTGCCTGCAGCGCGAGCGGTGAATAAACGCAAGCGCTATGCCATTGCCGAGCAGTCAATGCTTTTGAGGGCAAACGAGTGACGCTTTTCAGAAGACATCGTCAGGCGGGTGAAAGTCGACTCGCGCGCCGCGCCGGACTCGACGGGGGGCACCGGGTGCACAGTGACGGCGACGCGACAGAGGACGCCGCATTCGGCGCACGGGCTGAGCGAGCACCATCGACGCACCATTGATGCACCGGCCAGCACTTCGCGCGTGCATCCTGCGCGTGGCGATGGTGCGTCGGGGGCCGCCGGGCCTGCGCGGCGAAGGCCCGGCGGGCTAGAATGCGTGCAGTCCAGGCGGCTGCCTTAGACGATGTTCTTTTCGCGCCCTGTGCCCGCCCGCCTTTTTTGCCAGGAGACCCATGGAACTCAAATGGCTGGAAGACTTCGTCTCGCTCGCGGAAACACGCAGTTTCAGCCGGTCGGCTGAATTGCGACATGTCACCCAGCCCGCTTTCTCGCGGCGGATTCAGGCGCTCGAAGCGTGGCTTGGCACCGAGCTCATCGACCGTTCGGTCTATCCGACGCGTTTGACGAAAGCCGGCGAAGTCTTCTACGAGCAAGCGCTCGCGATGCTGTCGCAGATGCACGAGGCGCGGGTGCTGCTGCGCGGCCATCTCGGCGCGCCGTCGGCGACGATCGAGTTCGCTGTGCCGCACACGCTATCGCTCACCTACTTTCCGAAGTGGCTGCAGCGGATCGAGGCGCGCATGGGTCCCGTCCATGCGCGGCTGCGCGCGCTCAACGTCCACGACGCCGTGTTGTCGCTCGTCGAGGGGGGATGCGACCTCGTCATGGGCTATCACCATCCGAGCCACCCCGTCGCGCTCGATCCTGCCCGCTACGACACGCTGACGCTCGGCATCGAGGCCATTAGCCCGTTCTCCGCGCCGCTGCGCTCCGGCCGGGCGCGCCATCGCCTGCCCGGCACGCCGGATTGCCCGGTGCCTTACCTCTCGTACACGCCCAACGCGTACCTCGGGCGCATGACGGAAGTCATCATCGCCAACGCGTCCGAGCGGCTTTATCTGGATCGTGTCTATGAAACCGACATGGCCGAGGCGCTCAAGGCGATGGTGCTGGCCGGACACGGCGTTGCCTTTTTACCGCACAGCGCTGTGGAGGATGCGGTCGCGGCGGGTGAGCTTGTCCGGCTCGATGGCCCCGCTCGTGGTGCAACGGCGGTCGGACGCTACACGCTGACCATGGAGATCCGCCTTTACCGCGACAAGCTTGCAGCCGGTGGCGATGATTCCCGCCGACAACTCGTGCGCCACTTATGGGAGGTGGCCGATCGCGAGCTCGGTGTACAGGCGTTGGTGTTGACGCAGGAGGAGCCGGGCGTCTGAGCCACCTGAGGCCCGGGTATTCGCTCGTGCTTTCGAGGGCGCTGCAGGAAACCTCCAAAGGCAAGGCCTCGCGGGCTTAGTCGATCGGGTTATGTTTTTTTTGCATGATCCGATGATGAATCGGCATTGGCGTTCGACCCCTGTTTTTTCCACAATGGCCACATCCCGTGACCTTCGGAGTGTCCATGTCTTCGCCACTGCCGTTTGCGCCGTCTGTGTCTTCGATTCCCTCCTATTTGCATGCTGACGATCTCGGCCCGTGGGGCAACTATTTGCGCCAGGTCGATCGCGTCGCCCCTTACCTCGGTTCCCTTTCGCGCTGGATTGAGACGCTGAAGCGGCCAAAGCGCATCCTTATCGTCGACGTGCCGATCGAGCTCGACAACGGCACGGTGGCCCATTTCGAGGGCTATCGTGTGCAGCACAATGTCTCTCGCGGCCCTGGAAAAGGAGGCGTGCGCTATCACCAGGACGTCACGCTTTCCGAGGTGATGGCGCTCTCAGCGTGGATGTCGGTGAAGAACGCGGCCGTGAACGTGCCGTACGGCGGCGCGAAGGGCGGCATCCGCATCGATCCGCGCAAGCTTTCACGCGGTGAGCTCGAGCGCGTGACGCGCCGCTACACGAGCGAGATCGGCATCATCATCGGCCCGAACACCGATATTCCCGCGCCGGACGTCAACACGAACGAGCAGATCATGGCGTGGATGATGGACACGTATTCGATGAACCAAGGCCAGACGGCGACGGGCGTCGTGACGGGCAAGCCGATCTCGCTCGGCGGCTCGCTCGGCCGGCGCGAAGCGACGGGGCGCGGCGTGTTCGTCGTGGGCACCGAGGCGGCGCGCCGCACGGGCCTCGCCATCGAGGGGGCGCGCGTCGTCGTGCAAGGCTTCGGCAATGTCGGCGGGGTGGCCGCGCGGCTCTTTCAGGACGCGGGCGCGAAGGTGATTGCGGTGCAGGATCACACAGGCGCGATCTGCCGCTCCAGCGGCATCGATACCGCTGCTTTGCTCGAGCATGTCGCGAAGACAGGTGGTGTGGGCGGCTTCGCAGGTGCCGACGTCGTCAGCAATGACGAGTTCTGGATGATCGAAAGCGACATCCTGATTCCGGCCGCACTTGAGAACCAGATCACCGAGCGCAACGCGCCGAAGATCAAGACGAAAATCATCGTTGAAGGCGCGAACGGCCCGACGACGACGGCCGCCGACGACATCCTGCACGACAACGGCGTCCTCGTTGTGCCCGATGTGGTGGCGAATGCGGGCGGCGTGACGGTTTCGTACTTCGAGTGGGTGCAGGATTTTTCGAGTTTCTTCTGGACGGAAGACGAAATCAATCAGCGCCTTGAGCGCGTGATGCGCGAAGCCTTTAGTGCCGTTTGGCAGGTGGCCGGCGATAACAACCTGTCGATGCGCACGGCGGCGTTCATCGTCGCGTGCAAGCGGATTCTGATGGCAAGAGAGATGCGCGGGCTTTACCCATGACACGCGCGGGCGCGGCCGCCTAGTAGGGCGGTCGCGTTCGGCGGCGCTCGGTGTGGCGTTAGGGAGGCGACGCCACCGAGCGACCAGGGGCGCCATGCGCGCGTCGTCCGTCTGCGCGCGAGTTTGCGTTTCCGACGAGGAGCCCCCGGGCGATCATATCTTTCAAATTACTTGCTTTGCGTTAAACTCGGAGTGGGTTTGGCTTAGGAGGGGAGACAATGAACTTCAAGAAAAGTACGCTCGTCATCGCCACCCTGTGCGCGGTCGCGGGCAGTGCGTTTGCGCAAGATAGCGGTACGCTGAAGAAGGTCAAGGACACGGGCGTTATCGCGCTCGGTCATCGCGAGTCATCCATTCCATTCTCGTATTACGACGAAAAGCAGCAGGTCGTCGGCTATTCGCGCGACTTTCAGATGAAGGTCGTCGAAGCGGTCAAGCAAAAGCTGAACATGCCCAATCTGCAGGTGAAGAATATTCCGGTGACCTCGCAAAACCGTATTCCGCTCGTGCAGAACGGTACGGTCGATATCGAATGCGGGTCGACCACGAACAACGCCGAGCGTCAGCAGCAGGTCGCATTTTCGGACACGATTTTCATTATCGGCACGCGGCTCATGACGAAGAAAGATTCGGGCATCAAAGACTTTCCGGACTTAAAGGGCAAAACCGTCGTGACGACGGCTGGCACGACGTCCGAGCGTCTGTTGCGCAAGATGAATCAAGACAAGAACATGGGGATGACAATCATCAGCGCGAAGGATCACGGTGAGTCGTTTCATACACTGGAGACGGGCCGGGCCGTCGCGTTCATGATGGACGACGCGCTGCTTGCAGGCGAGCGCGCGAAGTCGAAAACGCCGGACGAATTCGTCATCGTCGGCACGCCGCAATCGAAGGAGGCTTACGGCTGCATGATGCGCAAAGGCGACCCGGAATTTAAGAAGGTCGTTGACGACGCAATTGCCCAGGTTGAGAAGTCGGGAGAGGCCACTAAGATTTATGAGAAGTGGTTCCAATCGCCGATTCCCCCGAGGGGGCTCAACCTGAAGTTTCCCGAGAGCGAGGACATGAAGGCGCTCTTCCAGAACCCGAACGATAAGGCGATCGAGTCAGCCGTGTAACAGGGTGCGTCATCGACAACATTGAATGGAACGGAAGAAGCTGCGCTTTTTCCGTTCTTTTCGTTGGAGGCATCGAATATGTCCTATCACTGGAACTGGGGCATTCTGCTTCAGCCCGTTTCGACCGGCGAGCCCACGACCTATCTTGGCTGGCTGCTTTCGGGCATGTGGGTGACGGTATCCGTCTCGCTGTGCGCTTGGGTCATTGCACTGATCGTTGGGTCATTCTTCGGGGTACTGCGCACGACGCCGATTCGGTTGCTGTCCGGCATCGGCGCAGCCTATGTGACAATCTTCCGTAACATTCCGCTCATCGTGCAGTTCTTCATCTGGTACTTCGTCGTACCGGAGTTACTGCCGGTGTCGATTGGCACGCAGTTCAAGCAGTTGCCGCCCGGCGTGCAGTTCTTCGCGTCGTCAATTCTCTGCCTCGGCCTCTTCACGGCCGCGCGCGTGTGCGAACAAGTGCGCTCCGGCATCGAGGCACTGCCGCGCGGTCAGCGCGCCGCCGGCCTCGCGCTGGGGCTTACGCAATGGCAAACCTACCGCTACGTTCTGCTACCCGTCGCCTACCGCATCATCGTTCCGCCGCTCACCTCCGAGTTTCTCAACGTCTTCAAGAACTCCGCGGTTGCATCGACGATTGGTCTGCTCGAGCTTTCCGCGCAGGCGCGGCAGCTTGTCGACTACACCGCACAAGCCTACGAATCGTTTATTGCGGTGACCGTTGCCTACGTCATCATCAATTTGGTTGTCATGGGATTCATGCGCTGGGTCGAGAGCAAGTCGCGAGTGCCAGGCTTCATTGGAGGCAAGTGATGCACCAGTTCGATTGGAGCAGCATTGCGGGCGCATTGCCCGCGCTCGGGACGGGCGCCGTTGTCACGCTTCAGATCACGCTGATTGCGATTGTCATCGGCATCGTCTGGGGAACGGCGCTTGCATTAATGCGCTTGTCTGGCGTTGCGCCGCTCGCCTGGTTCGCGCAGGGCTACGTCACGGTCTTCCGCTCGATCCCGCTCGTGATGGTGCTGCTGTGGTTTTATTTGATCGTGCCGCAGTTCCTGCAAAACGTGCTTGGGCTCTCGCCGAACATCGACATTCGCCTGGCCTCGGCGATGGTCGCGTTTTCCCTGTTCGAAGCGGCGTACTACTCGGAGATCATTCGCGCGGGGATTCAGTCCGTACCACGCGGCCAGGTCAACGCGGCGTTCGCGCTCGGTATGAGGTACTCGCAGGCGATGCGCCATATCGTGCTGCCGCAGGCGTTTCGCGCCATGGTGCCGCTGCTGCTGACGCAGGCCATCGTGCTGTTTCAGGATACTTCGCTTGTCTACGTGATCAGCCTCGCGGACTTCTTCCGCACGGCGACCAACGTCGGCGATCGAGACGGCACGATGGTCGAGATGGTACTGTTTGCCGGTGCCTGTTATTTTGTGGTGTGCACAGTTGCATCGGGCATCGTCAGAGGACTCCAAAAGAAGGTCGCAAGATGATTTCCATCAAGAACGTATCGAAGTGGTATGGGCAGTTTCAGGTGCTCACCGATTGCACGACGGAGGTCCAGAAGGGCGAAGTCGTCGTTGTTTGCGGGCCGTCGGGTTCTGGCAAATCGACGCTCATCAAGACTGTCAATGCCCTCGAGCCGTTCCAACAGGGCGATATCGTCGTCAACGGTCAGTCGCTCAAGGATAAGAACACGAACCTGTCGAAGCTGCGTGCGAAAGTCGGGATGGTGTTCCAGCATTTCGAGCTGTTTCCGCATCTGTCGATTGCCGACAATCTGGCACTGGCGCAGATCAAAGTGCTGGGGCGCTCGAAGGAGGAGGCGACAACCAAGGGAATGAAGCTGCTCGATCGTGTCGGTCTGCGCGCACATGCCGACAAATACCCAGGCCAGCTCTCAGGCGGGCAGCAGCAACGCGTGGCGATTGCACGGGCGCTGTCGATGGATCCCGTCGCGATGCTGTTCGACGAGCCGACTTCCGCACTCGATCCAGAAATGATCAACGAAGTGCTCGATGTGATGGTCGAACTGGCCCGGGAAGGGATGACGATGATGGTCGTCACGCACGAAATGGGCTTTGCGAAGAAGGTGGCGCACCGGGTCATCTTCATGGACCGAGGCCTCATCGTCGAGGATGATCGCAAGGATGCATTTTTCGCGAATCCCAAGTCCGATCGCGCTAAAGACTTCCTGGCCAAGATTCTGCACTAAGGATGCAAAGCCCAAGCTGAGCGCAAACGCAACGCAGGGCGCTCGGGGTGAGCGCCGCGCTCATTCATCACGAACTCGTCACGATTCGTACGCGGCCATGTCATCCGCTTCGGCAGCGAAATCGCTTGTCCGAGGGAGCGAAGGTGCAGATGCCGTTTCGTCCAGACTCGGGTTGCGTGCCTTTTCGAGCACGTGCGCGGGTACCGGGATGTTGGTGCGCGCGACCACCTCGCCATCCTGAAACATCAGCAAATCGCCGGGTTCGAAGGCGGTCCAGACTTCGTCGTCGGTGAGCGGCTGAGTGGCGATCACGGCGACCCGGTCCTCGGGCGTGGTGTACTGCGCAAAATCGATCGACATGTCGGCGTCGATGAGGTGTGCCGTCGAGAACGGCCAGCGCCGCACGAGATAGTGCAGACGCGTCGAGCAATGCGCGAAAAGCGCCTGACCGTTCGACATCAGGAAATTGAAGACGCCGTAATCGGTGATCTCGCGCGTGAGCGCCGCCAACGTCGTAAACAGATCGTGCAGCGGCGGCTGCGCACACGGGAACGCCTGACGCAGCCCCTGCATGATCGCGCAGAATGCGAGTTCGCTATCGGTCGTGCCGACGGGTTGGCAAACGCCGGACAGGGTAGGCCGATAATCCTTCAGGTCGCCGTTATGGGCAAAGATCCAGTGCCGGCCCCAGAGTTCACGCATGAATGGGTGGCAGTTCTCAAGCAGGATGTGGCCTTGCGTTGCCTTGCGAATATGCGCGATCGTGTTTTTCGACTTGATGGGATAGCGCTTGACCATGTCGGCGATCGGCGAGCTGGCCGACGATTGATGATCGATGAACAGCCGGCACGCTTTGTCTTCGAAGAAGGCGATGCCCCATCCGTCGGCATGGTGATCGGTCTCGCCGCCTCGCGCCGCAAAGCCGGTGAACGAGAAGGTGACGTCCGTTGGCGCGGCGCAATTCATTCCGAGGAGTTGGCACATAACACTGGTCGTATAACTGGGCGGGCCTTGGATCGAACCCGCTACAATATGTTTTTTTGAAGCATATACCGAGGCGCGGGCCGAAAAAAGGAATTCAGCGCGAACTCATCGCCGCCGTTGCGGTTTTTCAACGGCTATCCTGCTGCGGCCCCTGCGCGTTGGTTGCGCTGCCTCCATCCCTGGTAGCGCGGCATGCCTGCCGGTACTCTCTCATCTGATCGTCGCCATGACCGTTTCCACCTCGTCCTCAAGCGCCTCGCCCAGCGCCGCTGCTGTGTCTTCGCTGACGTTTTCCCGCCCCGACGACTGCCATCTGCACTTGCGCGACGGCGCCATGCTCGCTTCCGTGCTGCCGCACACGGCGCGTCAGTTCGGCCGTGCCATCATCATGCCGAACCTGAAGCCGCCCGTTACCACGACCGAGGCGGCACGCGCCTATCGCGAGCGGATTCTTTCGGCGCTGCCGGCGGGTATGTCGTTCGAGCCGCTGATGACGCTTTACCTGACCGACAACACCTCGGCCGACGAGATCCGGCGCGCCCGCGAGAGCGGCTTCGTGCACGGCGTGAAGCTTTATCCGGCTGGCGCGACGACGAACTCCGACGCTGGCGTCACCGATCTGCTCAAATGCGCGAAGACGCTCGAGGCCATGCAAGAAACGGGTATGCCGTTGCTCATGCATGGTGAAGTGACCGATCCTTCGATCGATCTCTTCGATCGCGAGAAAGTCTTCATCGACCAGGTGATGACGCCGCTGCGCCGGGATTTTCCAGCACTCAAGATCGTGTTCGAGCACATTACGACGAAGGATGCCGTGGATTACGTGCGTGAATCGGGGGCGCCTGCCGGTGCCATCGGTGCGACGATTACGGCGCATCATCTGCTCTACAACCGAAACGCGATCTTCCAGGGCGGCATCCGTCCTCATTACTACTGCCTGCCCGTGCTCAAGCGTGAAACGCATCGCCTGGCGCTGGTGGCGGCGGCGACCTCGGGCGACGCACGCTTTTTCCTCGGTACGGACAGCGCCCCCCACCCGAAGGGCCTCAAGGAGCACGCATGCGGCTGCGCCGGATGCTATACGGCGCTGCATGCGCTGGAGCTCTATGCACAAGCGTTCGATCAGGCCGGCGCACTCGACAAGCTCGAGGGCTTCGCGAGCTTCTTCGGGGCAGATTTCTACGGTCTGCCGCGCAGCACCTCCAAAGTGACGCTTGTGCGCGAGTCATGGACGCTGCCCGCGACGATCGAGGCGGGGGACACGGTTGTCGTGCCGTTGCGCGGCGGCGAGGAGATGGGCTGGCGAATGATTTGAGGGGCTCTTCGAGCACCGTCGGTCATGACGAACGAATTCGGGACACGCCTTGGCCGAATTGACTGGTCGGCGCCGTGGTTCGCCGCGTTCGCCGAGCGCGGAATGCGTTGGCAGCGCACCGTGCATGAGCGGCCGGCGGATTACCTTGTCGAGCTACAGCGCGAGGCGCATGCGAGCGGCTACACCACGGGCCGAGGTGCACCGCTCACGTTTATTGCGCAGGACGATCTGCCTGTCGGCACCGCTTATGAGGCGCATATCGCGGCGACCGGGGGCGTGCCGACACGCGAGAATCTGCACGATTTTTTTAACGCCCTCGTCTGGTTCCGCTACCCACGTGTGAAGGCGACGCTCAACGCCCGGCAAGCGTCGGTGATCGAGCGTGACGGTATTAGCGGCTCGCGCGGCGCACTTCGCGACGCGCTGACACTCTTCGATGAAAACGCCGTGCTTTTCGTGACCTCGGACGCGGCCATGCGCCGTGCCCTCGTCGAATTCGACTGGCGGCGGCTTTTCGTGACCGAGCGCGCGGCCTGGGGCCGGCGATGCGAGGTACGGCTGTTCGGGCATGCGCTGCTCGAAAAGCTCGTCGAACCGTATAAGGGATGCACGGGGCACGCGTGGATCGTCGATGCGCCGCCTGAGTACTTCGAGTGGACGGCTGCGAGCCAAACAGCGTGGGTCGATGAAACCATTGCTGCGGCGGTTGCCGAGGCATCGCTGGATAGCCGCGCGTTCGCGCCATTGCCTGTGCTTGGCATTCCGGGCTGGTGGGCGGCCAATGCGGACCCAGATTTCTATGGCGACGAGCGCGTTTTTCGCCGTGGGCGGCGCCTCGACGCGCGCTGAGTGGTTGGTATTCAGGGGCTGGTATACTGCCAAGTTGCAAAGCAGGCTAGGCAGCCGCGGCCTCTTCGCTGAGAAAATTTCGGTTTTCGCGGCAAGAGGGCGAGGAAAGTCCGGACTCCACAGGGCAGGGTGATGGCTAACGGCCATCCGTGGTGACACGCGGAACAGGGCAACAGAAAGCAAACCGCCGATGGCCCGGTGAAAACCGGGATCAGGTAAGGGTGAAACGGTGCGGTAAGAGCGCACCGCGGCTGCGGCGACGCAGTCCGGCACGGTAACCTCCACCCGGAGCAATTCCAAATAGGCAGGCA
>NZ_DATJJF010000227.1:0-11512 GCF_035492435.1 Trinickia sp. | reverse complement strand
GCGAGTAGTCCCGCCATATCAGCTTTGTTGGCGGCGACCGCAGGCGTGATGCCTCGCGGGACCACCTGAACGCGCCCAATTGTGTTCGCGCCTGTCAACGCAAGCAGACCAAAATCGCTTACGTCGGCATGCGCGCCAAGGCGGCGAATCAGGACATTAAGTCGGAATGTCAATTTAACGTCTCGCTTGCGAGACATTAAGCGCGATAGCCGCTACCGGACCGCTTCGCCAAGAACGCGCCGCAATCAGCGCCAAGCACCCTGAAATAGCCCCGTCCTCGCAAACGTGAGCGAGCCGCACCGGGCCATTCTCTATACATTGAGCCGCTTGAGCACCCGTGGCCCAACCCCGGCGACGAGCGCGGCACACAGCGCGACAACCGAAAGCCCGATCGGCAGATCGAATGCCTGTGCGACGCCGCCGATCAGCACCGGACCGAGCAACAGCCCGACGTAGCCAACGCCCGCCACATGGGCGAGCCCTTCGGCCGCATGAATGCCCTTGACGCGCATGGCCGCCGCGAAGAACACCGGCATCATGTTGGCGAGCCCCAGCCCCATGAGCGCAAATCCCGCCAGTGCGGTGGCGGAAAACGGCAGGACGAGGGCACCGACCATCCCCGCGCAGGCCACCGATGCGCTGACGAGCACGAGAGGTGCTGCGCCGAAGCGGGCGCGTACGGCGTCTCCGGCGAAACGGCCGGCCGCCATGGCTGCGGAGAACGCGGCGTAGCCGCTGCTGGCGAACGCGGGCGTTGCATGGACGACATCGCGCATATAGACGGTTGCCCAGTCGTACATCGCGCCTTCTGCGACGAGTGCGATCAGGGCGACGGCGCCGAGCGCCCAGAGCACTGGCGAGCGCCATCGGCTCGCGCTGTGTTGGCCAGGCTCCGGGCGTGCCTCTTCCGGCACGTGCGGCAGCATCGACGGACAGGCCGCGAAGAGCGCCAACATCGAGACAAACGCTACGAGGGCGAGATGGACCGCAGGCGCCATGCCCCACGACAGCAGCAGCCCGCCTGCCGCCGCGCCCGCCATGCCGCCGATGCTGAACATGCCATGCAGCGACGACATGATCGGCCGCCCGAGCGCCGCCTCGACGGCGCTGGCTTCGGCATTCATCGCCACATCGATCGTTGCCATGCCCGCGCCGAATGCCGCGAGCACGGGTAGCAGCAGCCAATAAGACGGCGCGACGAGGATGAGGGCCGTGCAGGCCGTCATCAGCAGCCCGGCGGCCAGTGAGGCGCGGCGCGTGCCGACGCGCGCAATCCATTTGCCGTTGACCGTCATCATCGCGATCGAGCCGCCCGTGAGCGAGAAGAGGGCGATTGAAAGCCAGGCCGAATCGAGGTGAAACTTGTCGCGCACGGTCGGCACATGGACGCCCCAAGAGGCATAGAGCATGCCGGCGACAAAAAACAGCGCCATGGTGGCCCGATGGGCGCGGCGGCGGGCGGCTATCGGCAAATTGCCGTGGGCGACGGGCAAGACGGACGATTCGGAGGTGTGCGACACGGCGGCAGAGTGGAAAAAGTGTGCGGTTCGCGCCACGATTGCCGCCGTGCGGGCCGGCAATGCCCACATGAGAGCCCGGCTCGAGCGTGGAACGCTTGATGCGGCAAGCCACAGCGCGCGCCGCAAGAACCGCTTTAAAGGAGTTTAAAGGGGCAAACTGGCGATTTTAGCGGAGCGCTTTCGAGTCCGTCCGCTCGCACAATACCACTAGCCAGGACACAGTCAGCCAAGGACAGCCATGCACATTAGCGCTCAAGCCCCCCTTCATCTGCTGCATCGTAGCGCGATCGGAACATTGGCAACGCATCTGCGCGAGCCGCAGGGCTTTCCCTACCCGACCATGCTGCCGTTCGCGCTGGATGCTCGCCACCGCCCGGTGATTCTCGTGAGCCGGCTGGCGGAGCACACGCGCAATCTCGAAAGCGATGCGCGAGCGGGCTTTCTCGTTGCCGAGGCGGCCGGGCCGGACGTGCTCGCTGGGGAGCGTGTGACGCTGATCGGTCGCTTCCTCGTTGCGCCGACTACGCCCGAACTCGCCCGCCGCTATCTGCGCTATCGCCCTGAAGCCGAGCGCTACCTTGCCCTCGGGGACTTTTCATTTCGCGTTATGGAGGTCGACAAGCTGCGTTACATCGGCGGCTTTGGCTCAATGGGGTGGCTCGACGGAAGTGAACTCGATCCGCTCGATCCATTGAGCGATGAAAATGAGATTTTTCTCCTCGACTATTTCAATGAGCACGCCGGAAGACCGAGCGCCGTCGAGTTGCTGGGTATCGACTGCTATGGCGCAGATTTGAAAGCGGGCGACGTGCGCCGGAGGTTCGTGTTCGATGCGCCAAAACCGACCGTTCCGGATCTGCAACATGCGCTTGCGGATTGCATCGCTCGCCTAGCCGAATAGTCGAATGACGGCTCGATGCGAATCAGGTGACCAGCGGAGCCGAGAAAATGTGGGTCACCACAACGGCCGTATTGCGGTAGTTTGTCGCAGCCCCTCGGCAGCTGGCGTCCTGTCATCATCCTGTCATCCGATGAAAACTATTTTCGAGATTGGGTCGATACATTTCATCAATTGCGAGATGACAGCCCGCTGTGCCGATTTTTGAGATTGTCCGTATCAGCCAGATTGGGTAAATCCCGAATTCGTTAGCTGGCTGAACGGACAAGAAAACCGAAATCCTTTTTCCAACCCAGGTATTCGGGCTTCACTCCCGCTTTGATTCTGTGTTAATCTCGCTCCAATATCCGAGGCACAATGCATTCGAATGGCAAGTCGGCGCTCAGACCGTCTCCATTTACTGAAACCACAAGGGAACTCATGTCTTCTTATAAGGAACTTCTCGCTCAACGCGAAAAGCTGGAGAAGCAGATCGAAGAGGCGAAGGCGCGTGAATACGCTGAAGTGCTGAACGAGATCAAGCAGAAAATGGCTGACTACGGCATTACGCTCGCCGAACTCGGCGGTGGGCGCAAGGGCAAGGTTGGCCGTCCGCGCGCCAGTGTGGCGGCGAAATATCGCGATCCCGCGTCGGGCGCGACCTGGTCGGGCCGTGGCAAGGCTCCGCGCTGGATTGCCGGTCAAAATCGCGATCAGTTTCTGATTCAGAAATAACGCAGTTTGATCATTTCCGCCGCGCACCGGCACATGGTGTGCGACGAGCCAGCTGAACGGCCGTGTACTGACGAGTGCACGGCCTTTTTGTTTTTTGAATGCAATTTATGTTCCAGGAAGCGGGCGATAATCGAACGTGCTTGGGGCGATAATCGAACGGCGACGGCCCGTGGCAACCAGAACGAAAATTGTTCGTGTTCTCATAAACGGCTGATCTAAAAGGAAAAATGAGAACGCGCGCCGGGCGGGCACGTGCAGCGCTTGATACAATGTCGCTAATTCGCCAACGCCATTCGTATCCTTGCCATGCTGTCCGAACTCGACACCGAAACCGCCGAAAAGCAAGCCGTTGCACGCAAGAGCACTTTGGTGAGCGTGGCGCTAAACATTGCGCTGATGTCGCTGCAAATCGTTATCGGTTTCGTTGCGCATTCACAGGCACTGATTGCCGACGGTGTGCACTCGCTTGCCGATCTCGTTTCGGATTTCATCGTACTCATTGCTAATCGAGCGAGTGCGGAGAAACCCGATGCCGATCACAACTATGGTCACGCCCGGTACGAAACAGTCGCTTCGCTCTTTCTCGGCGGATTGCTGGTTGTGGTGGGGGTTGGCATGCTTTGGCGTGCGGGCGAGCGCTTGACCAATCTCGGTGATATTCCCGCAGTGCATGCGAGCGCATTGGTCGTTGCGTTGCTGGTGCTCGTTTCGAAAGAGGCGCTTTTTCGCTATTTGTTGCGTGAAGCGCAACGTGTGCGTTCCGCCATGCTGATTGGCAACGCCTGGCACGCCCGCTCGGACGCCGCGTCCTCGCTGGTTGTTGCGATGGGCATTATCGGCAGTCTTGCCGGCGTGCGGTTGCTCGATCCGATTGCGGCGGCCATCGTCGGCTTTCTGGTCGGGCGCATGGGTTGGACGTTTGCATGGAATGCGCTACAAGATCTGTCCGACCGCGCGCTCGACGAAGTCACCGCAGCCGAAATCGCCAAGCTGCTCGCCGAGACGCCGGGTGTCATCGAAGTGCATGAGTTGCGCACACGCAAGATGGGCGATTTCGCGCTCGTCGACGCGCACATCCTCGTCGATCCGCTGATCTCCGTGTCGGAGGGGCATTACATTGCCGAGTCGGCGCGCGCGCGCCTGCTGACGGACAAGCGCGTCATTGACGCACTGATTCACGTCGATCCGGAAAACGACGCGATCGCCCGGCCCCCGGTTCGGCTGCCAACACGCGCCACCGTCGCCGAGCTCGTGGAGGCGGAACTGGACAAGCAGGGGCTGCGGGCGGTGGACCTGAACTTCCATTACCTGAGCACTGGGCTCGATATCGACATCACCCTCGCGCCCGAGGCACTGGCCGGTTATGAGCACGATGCCGAACTCGCGAGGCGCATCGACCTCGCTCAATTGAAAGCCCGTCTGGGGGCAAGAAACGTCACGTTGCAACGGCGCGTCGAACCGCAGCGCGTAGCGCGTACAACTCACTCGATGTAACTCAACAACGTGAACGAGCGACGGCGCTAAAAGGAAAGGCTTGCGCCGAGCGGGTGTCCGGTTCGCTACCCTGGCCAATGTCGCTGACGCAAAAAAGGCGTGCTGCGGTTGCTGGCCTTCGTAACCCTCCGGCAGCGAGGGGCTCGCAATGCAATAGGCCGACGCCCGATAAACAAGTCTTCAGAGCGGCAGTTGCGTGTCGAACTTGATCTCTCGCAGCACGACGCTCGTACGCACTTGCGCGACCGCCGGGATTTTGAAGATGCGGTTATGCAGGAAGGAGTCGTAGGCTTTGATGTCTGGCGCGACGATCTTGAGGATGTAATCGGCTTCGCCCGTGGTGCTGTAGCACTCAGTCACTTCGGGACATGTGGCGATCTCGCGCTCGAACTGCTCGACCCCGCCCTCAGTGTGGCGAGTCAGATGGATGTGGGCGAGCGCGCAGACATGGAGCCCCAGCTTTTCGCGATCAAGCAGCGCGGTATAGCGCTGGATGATGCCTGACTGTTCCATGTCCTTGATGCGCCGCCAGCATGGCGTGCTCGAGAGACCAACTTGATCCGAAATTTCCTGCACCGATCGGCGAGCATCTAGCTGCAACAGGCGCAGAATCTTCTGAGAAAACGTATCGAGCAACATCCGCGCCTCCGTTTCGGCTGCAACCTTCTGAATATTAGTGGCAGAAGAAACGAAAGGCAATCGAAACTGCTTCGAATGAGGCAGATCCTCTAATTGGGTTAGCTCTCTGCGTTGTTTTGACCTGACTCGCCCGTTGCTGCCTCTTGTAATGTCGGCAACGCCGGTTCGCCCGCATCCGCCCCCGGCAGCGCCGTTTTCTGCCAGATGCGCAACTCGGCCAGCATGTTGCAGAAGAGGGCGCCTTGCTCCACCGCGTCATCCAGTGCCACGTGCGTGTGCGGGAGGTCGTCGAACCAGCGCTTTGGCATGCGAGGCTTGATGCACTTGCGGTAGGGCAGCCCCGTCATCGCGAATGCGAGCGTCTTGACGTCGAGCGCGGACCACGAGAAAGGGCAGCGCCCGGCGAAGCGCATCATGTACCAAAACATGTAAGTAAAGTCGAAGCCGGCCGGCATGCCGACGAAGACCGGTTTGCCGGGCAATTTCTCGACCCATTCGACGTAGGCCGGCAATGCTTCCTCGGGCTTGCGCAGATCCGTGCGACAGGCTTCCCACGCTTCGGGCTGGGTTTTCCACCAGGCGGCCTGCACCGGATGCGCCTGCGCACCCGGCAGCGTTTCCAGATTCGCCGAAAAAGTGGCGATGAGCTGCTTATCTTCCGTATAGGCAGCCGAGGCGAAGCTCAGCATCGAATGCGGGCCCGGGATGGGGCCATCGGCCTCGATATCGGTGCTGACATAGATCTCGGCCGTCACGCGCTGACTCCGTCTGCAACATAGGGGTTCGTGCGCCGCTCCTCACCGAACGTCGAGGTCGGTCCATGGCCTGGAATGAACGTGATGTCGTCGCCAAGCGGCCAAAGTTTGGTGCGGATCGAATTGATGAGATCCGCATGGTCACCGCGCGGAAAATCCGTGCGGCCGATCGAGCCCGCAAAGAGCACATCGCCGACGAACGCGATGCGATGGCGGCTGCTGACGAATACGACATGGCCCGGCGTATGACCGGGGCAGTGGTAGACGTCGAGCGTCTCCTCGCCGAATTGGACGGTGTCGCCCTCCACGAGCCAACGGTTCGGCTCGAAGGATTCGGCATAGGGGAGACCGAAACGACGGCTCTGCGCGGGTAGCTGATCTAGCCAGTACGCTTCGTCCTCATGCGGACCCTCGATCGGCACCCCATAGCGCTGGGCCAAGGCCTTCGCGGCGCCGCAGTGATCAAGGTGACCGTGCGTCAGCAGGACTTTTTCGACTGTAACGCCTTCCTTCGAGATGGCTTGCAGGATCACGTTGATATCGCCGCCCGGGTCGACGACGGCCGCACGGCGCGTCGCTTCGCAGACGATGAGTGAGCAATTCTGCTGAAACGCAGTGACAGGGATGATGGAGACCTTCATTTGGCGTGCGGCGCGCGGCGTAGGCGTAGGGCGAAAAAACCGATTGTACTTGCAGGGCGCGCGGCGAGCGCACCGCTATGTCGTTTGGCTAAAAGGATGGGCCAAGCCAAGGCCAAGCTCACCAACCCTCAGCGGAATGCGGGTCGGAGCGTGCATAGGGAAATACAATGGGGCAAGGTGTCCCACCGAACTGGACGTCAATGCGTTCTTGCTATACTAGAGGCTCAAGCGCGGTAGTGCCGCGCTGTCAGTGGGTGATCGGGCACAGAGGCATGAGTCTTCTTTCCCCGGTCGCCGTCAAGCGAAGCCGCAGCCTCGGCTTCGTTCCGTATCGATAAGTTCGATGCACACGTCTTACCTGGCCAGGCGCCACGCGCCTGTTGCGGCCTACGGTCGCGTTGCCGGGCAAGCCTATGCCGCCGTCCCTCGCGTCAGTTGTCAGTGACGCACTCCGAACACGACAAATTGTGTTCGACGGCGGCATCCGGGTCTGGAGTACTGCCGGGGACAGTTGCGCCAGACGTGAATACCAACCGGGCAAATTGCGGCCGAGTGTGGCCGTACCCGAGCTTTTTCAGGTGGCATGCGCTTTGCGCCCGTGCCGCGTGATGGCGCTCGGTTGCCCGAGCCGCTTGCGAGGGCAGGTTTTGTCCTTGCTGCGGCTCGACACTGTGGCATGCACGTCATATGAAAAGTCGATTAGATCGATTACGTCGGTTTACCGGGGCAGGGGCGCTTGTGGCTGTCGGCGCGCTAGCGGGTTGCGCAATGCAGTCGTCGTCGCAGACGAGTGCCGCGAGCATCCCAACGCGGACAACCAATGCGCACGTCGCGCCGCTTGCTTATGGCCAAGCCGCGCCGCCGGATGACGATACAAGCACGAAGCTTGGAGACGCCAAGCCGATCGACAGTAACGTTCCGGATGTTTCGGGATTCCGGCAGACAGGCCGCGCGTCGTGGTATGGCAAGCGCTTCAACGGTCGCCGCACGGCGAACGGTGAACGGTTCGACATGCACGCGTTGACGGCAGCGCACAAAACACTGCCGCTTGCGTCGTTCGTTCGTGTGACGAATGCGGAGAACAACAAGTCCGTGGTGGTGCGGATCAACGATCGTGGGCCTTACGTGCGAGGCCGGGTCATCGATCTCTCTTATGCCGCGGCGCGCGAGCTCGGACTCGAGCATGTTGGCACCGGGCGAGTGGAAATCGTCGGCCTGACGCAAGAGGAAGCAGCCGAAGCGCAACGCGAGGTCGACGTCGCTTCGAACGGTATGTTCAAGGAAGCGCGGCAGTAAGGGGGAGGGGCTTCGCCGACCTTTATTGGTTTTTGACCCGTGTGACGGCCACCAGATCGGCCGTCCCGAGCCCCGCCTTTCCTTTCAATCCTTCTTCAGTTCAAGCGCGCGGGCGTAAAGCACATTGCGCGCGGTGCCCGTGATGGATGCCGCGAGACGTGCCGCCGCACTCACCGACACTTCTTCCAACAGCAGGCCGAGCAGCGCGTCATGCGCGGTGGGGTCTTCCTGCGCCGATTGCACAGGTGCTCCCTCCACGACCAGCACAAACTCCCCGCGTTGACGATTCGCGTCTTCTTCCAGCCACGTTGGCCCTTCGGCCAGGGTGCAGCGATGCAGCGCCTCATGTAGTTTCGTCAACTCGCGCGCGATCAAGAGCCGCCTATTGGCGCCGAAGGCTTCCGCGAGTGCCCGTACCGAATCGACGATGCGGTGCGGCGCTTCGTAAAAGACCATCGCGTGCGAGTGGGTGGCGAGCGATTGAAGGTAGGCCGCGCGCTGTTTCGTCTTAGTGGGCAAAAAGCCGAGAAAGGTGAAGCTGGCAGTCCAATCACCGGCAACGGACAAAGCCGTCGTCACGGCGCTTGCGCCCGGCATCGGAATCACGGCAAACCCCGCGCTGCGCACCGCATCAACGAGCTTGGCTCCCGGATCTGAGATGCCGGGCGTGCCCGCGTCCGAGACATAGGCAACGCGCTCGCCTGCCTGCAGAAAGGCGACGATGCGCTCGGCGGCTGCCCGTTCGTTGTGCTCATGCACCGGCACGAGCGGCTTGTTGATGCCATAGCGGGCGAGCAACTGGCCCGTGTTGCGCGTGTCCTCGGCCGCGATGCGATCTGCAAGGCCGAGCAGGTGGAGTGCGCGCAGCGTGATGTCGGCGGCATTGCCGATCGGCGTCGCCACCACATAAAGGGCAGCGCTCGGGTAGTGCTGCTGTCGCGCGAGTTCGAGGAGATCTGACATGAAACGAAGGACGCGGCCATGCGAAGCGAGGCCGCCATTGTGCCACGCGAGCGAGCCAAGCCCTCACATCGACGAGCGGCCCGCTCGTGCCGACAACTTTTCTGGGGGCAGCCGGTCCAAGCGCCTCGGGACCGTCTTCGAGGCGCGTGCGCTCGAGTATTTGCGACGACAGCAATTGCGCCTCGTCGCGCGCAACGTGACCTGCCGCGGCGGCGAGATCGATCTGGTGATGCGTGCGCAAGACGGCGTGCTCGTATTCGTGGAAGTGCGTGCACGAGCGGGACGCAACTTCGGCGGAGCGATTGCGAGCGTGAGCCGTGAGAAGCGCAGGCGAATCGTGCATGCGGCGGAGTATTTTCTTGCGACGCGCGGCGAAGCGGACAGTGCGTGTCGATTCGACGTTGTCGCGTTTGACGGATACCGCGTTGAATGGCTGCGCGATGCATTTCGCGCCGATGGTGCGTAGGCATGCGGTTCAGCGCGCATCGAGTGCGGTACACTTGCGCGCGGACGTAGCAGGCGAAATAGGTGCGCGCTGACTCATTGAAGACAGCGCGCCGATGAACTCGAAGAGCAATGTCAGTCGAACGAATTCAACAGCATTTTCGCGATAGCGCAGCGCTTCAACTTGAAGCGTTGGATGCGCTTACGCTGCCGATTGCAGCGGCTGTCGACACGATGTTTGGTGCGCTTGCGAACGGCAACAAAATACTCGCGTGTGGCAATGGTGCATCAGCCGCGGACGCACAGCGTTTTGCTGCGCAATTGATGGCGCGCTTCGAGCGCGAGCGGCCGGGGTTGGCGGCGATCGCATTGACGGCCGATTCGGCGGTACTGACCGCGCTTGCGCAGGACGGCGCCTACAACGAAGTGTTTGCCCGACAGGTGCGCGCGTTGGGCCTGGCGGGTGACATATTGTTGGCCGTGACGGCGACAGGCAATTGCGCGAACTTACAGGCCGCGATTGACGAGGCGCATGAGCGCGAGATGATCGTGATTGTGCTGACGGGCGATGGCGGGAGCGGGTTGGCCGAATCGCTTTTCGATACTGACATTCCGATTTGCGTGCCTTCCGAGCGAGTGGCGCGCATACATGAGTTGCAACTGCTGACGATTCACTGCCTGTGTGACGGCATCGATGCGATGTTGCTCGGCGAGGACTGACCTCGCGTTTCATGGTTCCGAGAAAGGGGATATCGTTGATGAACGCAAATCGCGTTGCGAAGACGCTGGTGCGGGGGATGGCCGCCGCGGGATTGGTGGCGTCGCTAGCCGTCAGTTTGCAAGGGTGTGTGTTGCTGCTGGCCGGCGCAGCGGGTGGCGGTGCGATGATGGCAACCGATCGACGCACGCTGGGGGCGCAAACCGAGGATCGTGAGATACAGGTCAAGAGCTACACGCAGATTTCGCAGGAACTGCCCGGATCGCATATTGACGTCACCGTGTTCAACCGTCGAGTGCTGTTGACGGGCGAAGCGCTTGACGAGCGGGGAGTCCACCGAGCGGAAGAGATCGTGCGTGGACATCCGAATGTAGCTGGCGTGACCAATGAAGTGGCCGTGGTGCCGATGAGCACGTTGTCGACGCGGGCCAGTGATTCTTATTTGGTGACGCGGGTGAAGACCGCGCTGATTGCCGAGAAGGGGATTTCGGCGAACGACTTCAAGGTGGTGGGCGAGCGCGGCAATATTTATTTGATGGGGCTCGTGACGAACGACGAGGGCGAGCGCGGCGCTAATGTTGCGGCCAGCGTGCCTGGTGTGATGAGCGTTGTGAAGGTGTACCAGTACATCGAGGCGGGACAGGGGCAGGCTGTGGCGGCTGCGCCCGAGCCTGCGGCTAGCGCGCCGAGCTCGGCGCAACCGGAGGCTGAACCGACGGTTGGCTCGGTGCCGGTGTCGTCGATCAGTGCGCAGCCGTTGGATGTGCAGTCGCAGACGCAGACCCAAACGCCGGCTCCGGTGACGGATTCGGCGCAGGCACGCCCGGGTGGGGCAATGCAGGGGCAATGAGGATGCGGGGTTTTGTTGCTGCGCTCGTTGTGGGCGCGGGTTTGTGGTCTGGGGTTGCTGTCGCTGCGTCTGAGCCGGCTGGGTTGTTGGTGGCGCGGGGTAACGCTTGTATGGGGTGTCACGCCGTTGATCGCAAACTCGTTGGGCCGGGGTTTCAGCAGATTGCTGCAAGGTATAAAGGCGATCCGCTGGCGCAGAAGAAGCTCGAAGCGAAGGTGCGGGATGGTGGGGCTGGCGTTTGGGGTGTTATTCCGATGCCTGCCCATCCACGGATGAGTGACTCGGATGTTCGGACTGTGGTGCAGTGGGTGCTGATTGGGGCGCCTTCTGAGTAACCGCCCCCTCGGGAGCTTGTCAGGGGCGGCCCGGAATGTGCTAACATTTTGACGTCGTGGGGGCGGTAGCTCAGCTGGGAGAGCGTCGCGTTCGCAATGCGAAGGTCGTGAGTTCGATCCTCATCCGCTCCACCAACAGAATGTGAAAGGCCTCGCCGCTCTAGCGGCGAGGCCTTTTTGTTGTGCGACGACTGGTTGCCGTTGCGATATCGCAGGCGAAGCGTTCGTTGCCGTACGCACCTCGC
>NZ_DATJJF010000226.1:0-4389 GCF_035492435.1 Trinickia sp. | reverse complement strand
CGCTGTGCTCCACATCAACGCGGTCACGATGATGTCGCGCGACATGTGCAACTGCTGCGTCACATAGACAATCACGAACGATTCGTAGATATACGCGAGCGAGTTGTCGCCGAGACGCGCGCCCCACGCGCAGAGCATCGGACGCAGCGAAGTCTGGAACACTTCCGTCAGCGGCGCGCGCACAACTGCATTCTTGCGGCGGAGTTCCTCGAAGACCGGCGTTTCCTTCAACCGGCTGCGCAACAGCAAGCCGAGCGCGACGACAACCGCGCTCAACAGGAACGGGATGCGCCAGCCCCAAGCCTCGAAGCCGTCCTTCGACATCAATGACGAAAGATGGAAAGTCGCGAGCGACATCAACAGTCCGAGCGCGACACCGATATACGGCAGCGAGCCGTACAGGCCACGACGCTTCGCCGGCGCATACTCGATGACCATCAGCACGGCGCCCGCGTACTCCGCTCCCGACCCGAGCCCCTGCGTTGCACGCAGCACGCACAACAGCAACGGTGCCCATACCCCGATCGCGGCGTATGTCGGCAGTAGACCCATCAGCGTGGTCGAGCCGCCCATCAGCAGCAGCGTGATGATCAGTACCGCCTTGCGCCCGATCCTGTCACCGAGCCTGCCGAAAATCACGCTGCCGGCCGGGCGCACGATGAAACCGATCGCAAAGCTCGCATACGCGAGCAGCGTGCCGGTCAAATGGTCGTACGACGGGAAAAACAGGTGATTGAAGAGCGTCGCCGCGGCGGTGGCATAGAGGTAGTAGTCGTACCACTCCATCGCCGTGCCCACGATCGCGCTCAATATTGCGTTGCGTACCGCTCGCCGGATGTCCGGCGTCATGCGTGCTGCGCTGTCCACGTATCACCTCGTGTTGATGCGCACGGCTCGTGGCGGTGCGCTTGTCTCGCTCCATGATGAACACCGCCTCGGAAAACGGCGTCGGCTTTGTCTCGCTGTCTGGAAACGTTTCCGGGAAACGTTTCCAGAAGGTAGTCGTTGTAGACTAGCGTGTCAAGAGGAGATTCGAATCGATGAATGAGAATGCGCCGGGCGATCCGAAGGGACGCCCCGGAATCAAGGCGGTGGCGGCGTTGGCCGGCGTGGGAATCGCGTCGGTGTCGCGCGTGCTGTCGGGACAGCCCGGCTCGAGTCCGCAGCTCACCCAGCGCGTGCTCGACGCCGCGGCAGCGCTCGGCTACACGCCCAATGCGCTCGCGCAGGGTCTCAGACGACGCGCGACCCGTTCGATCGGCTTCGTCGTGTCCGACATCACCAACCCGCTCATCGCGTCGATTGTCGGCGGCGCGGAAAGCGTGCTGACAGTCGCGGGGTTTTCGGTGCTGTTGACCAACTCCGGCGGCGTGCCGAGTGTCGATGCCGAGCGGATCGACGTACTGATGCAGCGGCAGGTAGACGGGCTCATTCTGTTGCCCGCACTCGAAGACGATCCCGCCACGCTCGCGGCGCTACGCAATGTGAAGGCGCCGGTCGTGATCATCGACCGCACGTTTCCCGACAATATTCCCGCGCATTACGTGCTCTCGGATCACTACCAGGGTATCGGGGCAGCCACACGGCATTTGCTGGAGAGCGGCCATCGACGGCTGGGTCTGGTGGTCGGCCGTGATGTGCGCCCTACTCGCGAGCGCATCCGCGCGATGGAAGACGCGTTCGATTCGTTCGGCCTGAAGCGCAATCTGATCGTCCATCGAGGCACGCTTTCGCCGGAGCATGGAAAGATCGCAGTCGAAGAGATGCTCTCCCTCAAACGGCCGCCAAGCGCTATCGTGCTTGGCGGAAATCAGTTGCTGGAAGGCGCGCTGGAGGTAGTGCATCGTCGAGGATTGAAGATTGGCACGGATCTGTCGCTTGTCAGTTGCGACGATGTTCCTCTCTGCCGTTTCCATCAGCCTGCGATTGCAACGGTGATGCGTGATTCGTCGCTACTGGGTGCGCGCGCGGCGCAGTTGTTGTTGTCGCATATCGAAGCACCGGGCGAGCCGGAAACTGTTAGCCTGCCGACCTGGTTTGAACCGCGGGCTAGTTGTGGGGTGATGGCTGTGGTGAGTGCGGATACATCATCACGCATTGCCGTGTCCGAACCAGAAGCACCACAAGGTCGAAATCGACGACGGGGTGGTGAAAAGGTCTTTTAAAGATGTTCGTTAGATCCTGTTTGAGAAACACAGATACGAACGCCATTGGGGAACATCAACTCGCAGCTACGCAAAAGCACGTCGCATTGAACCTGCGACGTGCAAGCGAACCATACGCAGGTTCAATAGACCTGGCCAGCGCCAGACTTTGAAACGTAAGGCAAGCCCAAAGTGCTGGCGCGTTTCGCTGCTACTGTGCGTATTCGATCGTCACGCTACTTTATGTGCCTGCTCCTTCGCCAGCAGACGTTGCGCCTGATGGTCTCCCTTGCTGGCTTCCTGCGCGGTCTGCACCGACGTTTCGACAGCCTCAGCCATTGCGGCGCGTCCGGCATTACTGATACTGACCGTATAGGAAGCCGACGACTGTGAAGCCTGAGTCGTCGTATTCGAAGAAGACTGCGTCGCGCTGGCCGGTTGAGTGGTAGCGCTCGTCTGTTGTGACTTCGCGCTTGTCGCCACTGCCATCGTGGCGGCCGGTTGGTTGGAAACTGCCTGAATCGTCATGAGAAGTTCTCCAAGATAAATGCCGCTAACGGCGCCTGATTAACGGAGGAACTTTCGAATACTTAAGCAGTATTTTTTATGTAACATCGCGATCATTTAAGGTTTCCATAAGATCTTAAGAAACGCTTCGATCATCTGAAAATCAAGGCTATTTCTGAGCTCATAAATATCGCTTCGTTAAGATTTTCTTCAGGATCCGCAGGTACTATCCGGCGCGCCTCACGCTCCCTGATGAACATGATTCTGTCTCCACTCACGAACGACACTACTCACGACAACTGGTCCAGATGGTTACTCAGTCTGCGTCATGGCAACGATCGTTCCTATGACGACAGAATTCGCGTCGAAATCACCAGAGACGTGGACCGTGTCCTGGATTTCGTCGGCCTCGCTCCCGGCATGACGTTGGCCGACATCGGAAGTGGCGACGGACTCGTAGGTCTTCGGGCGATCGAGCGAAGCGGCGCGTCGCTCCGCGTGCTGATGACGGATATTTCCGCGCCACTGCTCCGGCACGCGGAAGCGATCGCGAAAACGCTCGGTGTGAGCGAGCAGTGTTCGTATCTGCACTATTCCGCCGAGAAGCTGGAAGGTATCGCCGACGCCACCATCGATGCGGCCACGATGCGCGCGGCCCTCGCGTACGTCGAGGACAAGCCCGCGGCAATGCGCGAGCTCTATCGCATTCTCAAACCGGGTGGCCGTTTCGCGATCGCGGAACCGATCTTGCGTGACGAAGCGTTCGAGGTTTGCATGCTCAGGAAGCTGGTCGACCAAGGTTCGATCGCGACGGATGACCCGTTCTTTGCGCTGCTCCTTCGATGCCGGGCTGCACAGTACCCCGATACCGAGGAGAAAGCCCGCTTGCTCCCGATCACAAACTATGGCGAACGTGATCTTGTCCGATATGCGATCGATGCGGGATTTACCGACATTCATCTCGAACTGCATATCGACGTGCAAACCGAGAACAGTCTGCCGTGGGAGACTTTTCTCCGCACCTCGCCTCACCCGTTGGCGCCCCCGCTCGCAGATATTCTCGACAAGCAATTCACGCGAGAGGAGCGGGCCTATCTGGAATGCCGGATGCGAGAGCTTTTTGAAAGCGGCAAACAGCTTGGCGCGGCGCGTGTTGCATTCCTGACGGCGAAAAAGCCGTAGCCGTTCGACGCTCTATACCGGCGCGCGGTCCAGGGTTTCAGTCGTTCGTGTCCGATTGGACGTCCGTGCCTGGTTTGCCCGCGGTGCTTGCGTCCAGTGATGTAGCGCCGATGGCTTGCCGCGGCGCGAGGTACCACCTTGACGCCGATGCCCGCTCTCGCCTTCACCCCGGTCGTCAGGCTCGACGGCATAGGCACCCCACTGTCAGTCGTCAACGACGCCTTCGTCGGGGCTGAAACTGCCAGGGGCAACTCAGGCGATGCCCCTCTACTCCCCCGCAGCCTGCTCGCGCATACGACGGGCTTCATCGCGCAGGAACTGCTGGTAATCGTCCAGATCGCCGTCGAAGGGCTCGACGCCACCCTTGGTGACGAGCCAGAACTCGTCACATACGGCGCGCAGCAGGGACCGGTCATGACTGACCAGCATCACGGTGCCTTCGAATTCGTTGAGTGCCATGCCTAGCGCTTCGCGTGTGGCCAGGTCCAGGTGGTTGGTAGGCTCGTCGAGCAGCAGCAGGTTGGGACGCTGCCACACGATCATGCACAACACGAGC
>NZ_DATJJF010000225.1:0-2724 GCF_035492435.1 Trinickia sp. | reverse complement strand
GGCGCTTCGGTGTCGCAGATTCCATGTCGGCACGGGTCATCACGGACCCACTTCAGATGCCGGATATACGACTGCAGGCTTCGCCCCAACGGCCACTACGATCGATCAGTTTCTTGCCTTGCGGGGGGAGTCCATATACGTAAGGTTAGGCCGCCGCGGAGTTGACAACCACTAAAGCGTGCTTTCATCGGATAACGCGGTCCGCTCGAAGTAGAATCGATTGCGGCACGGGAATACCGAGAGTTTGCGCGGTCCGCAGATTGACCGTCAGTTCGAAACGTGTCGGGTATTCGAACGGCATGTTGGCCGGGCTTTCGCCCTTGAGCAATTTGTCGACGAGAGAGGCAACCCTGCCCAGCACTTCAAATTGATTTGGCGAATACGCAAGAAATCCGCCTCGCTCGATGGGATACTGCGCGGTATATATCGTCGGTAGTCTTCGCGACGAGGAATATTCTAGGACACGGTCGAGGCGTGCAGAGACAACACCTGCGGGAACGATCTTAATGCCGTCGACCCCGACTTCGCGCATTCGAGCGAGCACGCCGTCAAGATCTACAACGCGGCCGACAGGAAATGTGATCAGGTCGATGTCGAGTGCCTTGGCTGTTGTTCTATCGGCATCGAGATACGCTTCAATCCCAGGAAACCGCGCGTCGTAAAGGACGGCGACACGTCGCATGCTCGGGACCGCCTCATGGAACACATCGAGCATCTTTGCAGCTAATCCTGGATCTGCCCAGAGCAAGCCCGTGACAGAGCCTCCGGGATGAGAAAGGCTATCCGCCAAACCGCTCCCGACGGGGTCGAGTGCAGTCCAAAGTACGAGAGGTATCTTACGAGTTATCGCGAGGACGGCCTCCGCTTCGAAGTTCGTTCCCGCTACGATTACTGCAGGAGTGGATTGAACAAGCTCGCGTGCCAATGACGGCAGACGCATTGGCTCCCCATCGGCAAAGCGCCACTCGAGGACGACATTCTTACCCTCGATCCAGCCTAACTCCCGGAGGGCGTCCGGAAGCCGAAGATAGGCCGAGCTGTTCACACGCGACAAACCGCTCAATACGCCCACACGCGCAACCGTGACGGACCGCGTCTGACCGAAAGCACCGCGCATGGACGCTAATCCGAAGAGCACGGACAAAAATGCTCTCCGGTTCAAAGTGGTGTCGCGCATGGGCGCCCTAACGATCCAGGTAACCGGCGCGCCGCGCCGATGCTCGCCAAGGAGAAGCCATGAACCGGCGCGTCCGGTTGACTGATGGGATGGACTCCCCCTGATTGTTCGGCATCATCGTGCCCGCTGGCCTCATATGGTGTGGGGTGTCAGCGCTCAACCGGGAGGAGTCCGACATGAATGCTACCGCTGCTTTGTCGATCGTGGGAGTGGATCTCGCCAAATCGGTGTTTCAACTCGCGGTCGCCGATCGCTCCTGGCGCGTCGTCGAATCGCATCGTCTTACACGCACCCAATTCGAGCGCTGGTTCGCCAACCGGTCGGTCGGCGTGGTGGTCATGGAAGCCTGCGGTTCGGCCCATCACTGGGCACGCTGGCTGAATACGTTGGGTATCGAAGTGCGCCTGCTGCCCGCCGCCTACATCCGCGCCTACGTCAAGCGCAACAAAACCGATGCCGCCGATGCGTGTGCATTGCTCGAAGCCGCGCGCTGTGCCGACATTACCCCGGTACGTGTCAAATCGATCGAGCAGCAGGCGCTGCAGGGATTGCATCGCACCCGCTCGTTGTGGATGACCACGCGCACCTCGCGCATCAATGCGCTGCGCGGTTTCTGCCGCGAGTTCGGCATCGTCATCGCCCAGGGCAGTCGCCTCGGCGTCGAACAAATCAGCCGCACGCTCGCTGATCCGCATACGTCGGTGCCGACACTCATCCGCGGCACGATGACGCTGCTGGTCGAGGAAATCCGCTTGCTCGAGGTGCGCATCGCCCAGCTCGAACGCGAGTTGACCGCGCTGGTCCGACAATCGCCGGCCTGCGCCACCTTGCTGTCGATTCCGGGCGTGGGCTTGTTGACCGCGACGGCAATGGTGGCGGCTACCAGCGGCGAGGTGAGCCATTTTCGTGATGCGCGACATTTCGCGTCGTGGTTCGGCCTCACGCCCAAGGAACATTCCTCGGGTGGCACGCGACATCTCGGGCGTATCTCCAAGCGCGGCGACCGCTATCTGCGCATGTTGCTCACCCACGGCGCGCGCGCCGTACTGCGAGCCGCTACTGCCGCGCTGCACAACGGCAAGCCGATCGATGCATTGCGCCAATGGGCACTGGCCGTGCAGGCGCGCTCGAACCACAATAAGGCCACCTGTGCACTCGCCAACAAGCTGGCCAGAATTTGCTATGCAACGTTGCGCGACGGGGAACCGTACGGCTCATCGCGCCTGCACACGAAGGTCGGGCGCACCACGTTCGCGCTGCCGGCCTGAACCTTTGTTGCCCCCATTTCACCTCACTCCGAGCCTTGCGTAGAGATTGATCACCCATCATGGCCAACCGGGTCATCCCCACACCGTCCGACGCCGATAACTCTGTCGGCAGCTTCACGCTTGCCGCTTGTACCGATTGGCGCTTCGGTGTCGCAGATTCCATGTCGGCACGGGTCATCACGGACCCACTTCAGATGCCGGATATACGACTGCAGGCTTCGCCCCAACGGCCACTACGATCGATCAGTTTCTTGCCTTGCGGGGGGAGTCCATATACGT
>NZ_DATJJF010000224.1:0-8350 GCF_035492435.1 Trinickia sp. | reverse complement strand
GCGGTCGAAACGAACGTGCCCGAATACATCGATCGCCAGATGGAGACGCCCTACGGCCACGGCAAGCTGCGCTATTCGCAGGGGCCGTTTCATCCTGACGCAAAGCCGGAGTTCGGCTTGCAGATGAACCTCACGCCGCGTGACATCTACCAGCACGGCATTGCCGAGTGTGACGACTGGTGCAAGAAGATGCATGGCGACAAGACGTTCGCCTCGCTTGATCACCCGACCCAAGAGCAAGTGCTGAGCGATCTCGAGCACGGAAAGATCGAACTCGCCACGGTGCCCGCGAAGGTGTTTTTCGGCTATCTGCTCGCCAATACCAAGGAGGGTTTTTTCGCCGACCCGATCTATGGCGGCAACAAGAACATGGGTGGTTGGAAGATGATTGGTTTTCCCGGCGCCCGCGCCGACTTCGCGGACTGGATCGATCAGCCTAACACCAAGTATCCGTACGGCCCGGTATCGATCTCAGGCGAGCGGGGGTGAACATGACGATCAAGAAAAACAAAACCGATGTGGTGATCATCGGCTTCGGGTGGACGGGTGCGATTCTCGGGCAGGAACTCACGGAGGCCGGGCTGAATGTGGTCGCGCTCGAGCGCGGCGCGATGCGCGATACGCCGAACGATGCGCAATATCCGAAGATAGCCGACGAGTTGAAGTACTCGGTGCGCGGCGCACTGTTCCAGGATCTTTCGCGCGAGACGGTGACGGTTCGCCACGCGATGGACGACGTTGCAATGCCGTATCGTCAGCACGGCTCGTTTCTGCTCGGCGATGGCGTGGGGGGTTCGGGCTTTCACTGGAATGGCATGCATTACCGCAACCTGCCGGAGGAACTCGTCATCCGTTCCCACTACGAAGAGCGCTACGGCAAGAAGTTCATTCCCGAAAACATGACGATCCAGGACTTCGGCGTGACCTACGAAGAACTGGAGCCGTTCTACGGCATGGCGGAAAAGGTCTTCGGTACGTCGGGCAAGGCAGGGAATCTCGCTGGCCGGATCGTGCCGGGCGGCAACCCGTTGGAAGGCCGCCGCAGTAGCGAGTTCCCGACGCCGGCGCTCACGAACGGATACGGCGCGGAGCTCTTCGAGAGAGCGGTTCGTGAAGTGGGTTTTCACCCCTATCCCGCGCCGGCGGCCAATGCCTCGCAGCCTTACACGAACCCGTACGGGGTGCGTCTTGGCCCGTGCAACTTCTGCGGGTACTGTGAAAACTTCGGTTGCTACATGTATTCGAAGGCATCGCCACAGACGACCATCCTGCCGGTTCTGCTCAAGAAGCCGAACTTCGAGCTGCGCGTGCGCTCGCACGTCACGAAGGTCAATCTCGATGCGAGCGGCACACGCGCCACGGGCGTCACCTACATCGATCCGCAGGGTCGAGAGGTGGAACAGCCGGCCGATCTTGTCATCGTCAGCGCATTTCAGATGCACAACGTTCGCCTGCTGCTGCTCTCAGGCATCGGCAAGCCGTATGACCCCCATACGCGCGAAGGCGTGGTTGGGAAGAACTACGCGTATCAGATGACCGGCGCCGTTAATGTATTGCTACCCAAAGGCACTCAGCTCAATCCGTTCGTCGGGTCGGGGGCCGGCGGCGTGGCGATGGACGATTTGAACGGCGACCAGTTCGACCATGGCCCGCTTGGTTTCATTGGCGGCGCAAGCGTCCGCCACATCCGCACCGGCGGGCGACCGATCAAACAGGCACCGACCGTCCCCGGGACGCCGAGTTGGGGCACTGCATGGAAGGCGGGTGTGCAGGACGCCTATCAGCGTTACATGACGATCGCCATTTCAGGTTCGGTCATGTCATACCGCGACGCCTACCTCGATCTCGATCCCACGTATAAGGACTCATTCGGTCAGCCGCTTTTGCGCATGACCTTTGATTGGCACGACAACGAATTCGACATGCTCGGCTATGTCGGCAAACGCGTGGGCGACGTGGCCAAGGCGATGAATCCAGAAAAGTTTTGGATCGCGACGCGCAAGAAAGGCTCGCATTACGACACGCGCATTTACCAAACCACTCATACGACGGGTGGCGCCATCATGGGCGAGTCGCCCAAAGAGAGCGTGGTCAACCGCTACTTGCAGAGCTGGGACGTACCGAACGTCTTCGTGATGGGAGCTTCTGCGTTTCCGCAGAACATGGGCTATAACCCGACCGGTCTCGTGGCGGCGCTTGCGTACTGGTCGGCCAAGGCAATCCGCGAGCAGTATCTCAAGGACCCTGGTCCGCTTGTGCAGGCGTAAGGAGTCCTAAGCAATGATCCGACATGCAATGAAGCTGGCGTCGTCTGCCGTGGTTTGGGCGTTGCTGGCCGCATCGGCGCATGGCGCATCGGTGGCAGCCGATGACGCTCAGCTTGCGCGGCAAGGTGCGTACCTCGCGCGTGTGGGCGACTGTGTCGCCTGTCACACCGCGAAGGACGGCGAGCCGTTCGCAGGTGGTTTGCCAATCGAGACGCCGATTGGCAAGGTGTATTCGACCAACATTACGCCCGACAAGACAACGGGCATTGGCAGCTATAGTCTCGAAGATTTCGACCGGGCGCTGCGGCATGGCATATCGAAGGCCGGGTACTCGCTTTATCCGGCCATGCCATATCCGTCCTATGTGAGCGTCAAAGAGGACGACGTCAAGGCGCTTTACGCTTACTTCATGCGCGGCGTCCCGCCGGTGAACCGGTCGAACAGGCAGCCCGACATACCGTGGCCGCTTTCGGCGCGTTGGCCGCTGGCAGCGTGGCGGTGGCTCTTCGCGCCGTCTGTCGTTGAGGTGACCAACGCGCCCGACGGCGATACCGTGGCACGCGGCCGCTACCTCGTTCAAGGATTGGCGCACTGCGGCGCCTGTCATACGGGGCGAGGCATGGGCTATCAGGAGGAAGCGCTCGGCGATGAAAGTACCGCATTCCTGTCGGGCAGCGTCATCAATCATTATTTCGCCAAGGACCTGAGGGCTGACCCCGTCGATGGGCTCGGCATGTGGAGCACGCAGGACATCGTGCAGTTCCTCAAGGCGGGGCGCACGCATCGCGCGGCCGCGTTTGGCGGCATGGCCGACGTCGTCGAGCACAGCACTCAGTACCTGGATGATGCCGATCTGGAGGCGATCGCGGCATACCTGAAGACGTTGAGGCCGCTGGATTCAAAGGAAACGGCGCTCGCCTATGACGACACGACCGCGAAGGCGTTGAGAACCGGTACGGACAAGAGCGGCGGTGCAATGCTTTTCCTTGATAACTGCGCGGCATGCCACCGCAGCACTGGCCAAGGCTACAGCGAAACTTTCCCACCGCTCGCGCAGAGCTCGGTGATCAACACGGAGGATCCCACCTCGTTGATTCATCTTGTGCTGAGCGGCGGCGCGATGCCGGCTACTCACGGGGCCCCAACGCGTTTCGCCATGCCCGGGTTCGCCGAACGGCTCAGCGATCAGGAGGTTGCAACGGTGCTCACCTACGTGCGCAGCAGCTGGGGCAATCGTGGGTCCGCAGTGAGCGCGTCCGAAGTGGCGAAGGTCAGACGTGCGATCGGCGCCGCCACAGTGGTCCAGCGTTGAAGCGTCGCCCGGGGCAGCGATATTGGAACCCGGGCGCGCGTGTTGCTTTCGCACTAGCGGCGATCGCGCGAGTGCATCTTCGATGTTGGTGCGCATGATATTCGTATCGTCGCGGCGCTTTCATCGACGCTGAGTGACGCACGACGTCGAGCGGCGGGATTTCATGAGCTGCATATCATTAAGGAGTACGCATCAATTGCCGTGCGAGGCGTTTGACGCCCTGTGGGCGTGAGTGGCGGCGCTCGTCGAACGAGGCACGGTTGAACGCAACGCAGGCGCGTCGTGAAGATTCCGATCGAGAGCCCCCTCCTGACTGACTTGTACGAACTGACGATGCTTCAGGCGTACTTCGACGCCGGCATGAACGAAATGGCATCGTTCGAGTTTTTTGTGCGCGAGTTGCCGCGCCACCGAAACTTTCTGATGGCGGCAGGGCTCGAGCAGGTGCTCGACTACCTGGAGAACCTTCGGTTCTCATCCGACGATCTCTCGCTGCTCGCCCAAACGGGGCGATTTACGCTGGCGTTTCTCAAGTCCCTTGAAACACTGCGTTTTACGGGGGACGTGGAGGCGATGCGAGAGGGCACCGTTTTTTACGCTGAGGAGCCGATATTGCGTGTCACGGCGCCGATGCGCGAAGCGCAGCTCGTCGAAAGCCGTGTCATGAACTTGCTTCACTACGAGACCGTCGTGGCCAGCAAGGCCGCACGGATCGTGCTTGCCGGGCCCGGTCTGGATCTCGTTGATTTTGGATTGCGTCGTGCGCATGGCGCTGAGGCGGCGCTTTTATCGGCCCGCGCGAGTTATCTTGCGGGATTTGGAGGCACGGCAACCGTCTTGGCGGGCTTGCAGTTTGGCATTCCCGTCCAGGGGACGATGGCGCATTCGTACGTGCAGGCTCATGCCGATGAATTCACGGCGTTCGAGCAGTTTGCGAGATCGCAGCCCAAGCACGTGACTTTGCTGATCGATACCTACAACACAGAAGCCGCCGCTGCCAAGGTCGTCGATGTTGCGCGACGCCTCGAGCGTGATGGCATTGCCATCAAGGCCGTGCGCATCGATAGCGGCGATCTGGCCGATCACGCGCGGCGCGTGCGGAGAATTCTCGACGATGGACACCTCACGCATGTCGCGATTTTCGCGAGCGGCAGCCTGGACGAGTACCGCATTCGTGATTTGATTTCAGCGAAGGCACCGATCGACGGGTTCGGGGTGGGCACACGGATGAACACGTCTTCGGATGCGCCGTATCTTGATTGTGCCTATAAGCTCGTGGAGTACGCGCACAAGCCTTGTCGCAAGCGGTCTGAGGGCAAGGCGACATGGCCCGGACGCAAAGCGGCTTTTCGGCATGAAGGCGCGAACGGCGTGATGGACGGCGATTGGCTGACGCTTGCGCACGAAAATCGCGATGGCATTGCGTTGCTGGAGCCCGTGATGACGGCGGGCGTGCGTCGCAGGGATCTGCCCAGCCTTGCCGATAGCCGCGATCATGCGCGCCGGCAATTGCGCGCATTGCCGGCACGGCTGCGCGCGCTCGAGGCCGCCGATTCGTATCCCGTTGCGGTATCGGACGCGCTGAAGGCTTTGGCGCGGAAAGTTGATGCAGGAGTGGGAGGGTGATGGCGTGTTCTGCGTCTGGATAGCTTATGTTCACGGCCAACGAAGAAAAAGGGCAGGGGACTGTTGACGCCGCCAAATTAGCTCGCTATAATTTTGGTCTTTCGGGTCGTTAGCTCAGCTGGTAGAGCAGCGGACTTTTAATCCGTTGGTCGCAGGTTCGAATCCCGCACGGCCTACCAAAGAATCAAACAAAAAGCCTAGTCCTCGTGACTGGGCTTTTTGCTTTGTGGCGCCCCTCTCCTCCTGCCCGAACAGGGCCGCAGCTGTTGTCGCTTACGCGCGGCGCGCCGTGTGCTGCCAGCACTGTTATCCGGTGGTGCGGGAAGCCAGTTCTCCTCTGGCGCATTACCCTGCTTGCAGTTCGAGAAATAGAGGTCAAGCGATCCGTTGGGGATTGGGCACCGATTCTGTCGCGCATACCCTCAGTGAGTTTGTTCTGCGGATTCGGATAAAAAAGTACGAGCTGTCGTACATCGTGATCGACCAGAAACCCCCAAAGCCGGCGGCGTCTCGCCCTTGGCGAAGCTGAGCGAAGCTCAGTAACGCGTGCTCGCTTTCGCGCTGATGAGCCTACGCTTAGGGGAACCGCCGCTTCTTGCGCCCTCATTGTGGGGAGTCGGAAAACGTAGCGACGCGTTATGACGCCAGGGCGCCTGACCTACATTCGTTTAGGAAATTGGCCGCCAGCGCATGGGGAAGACTGGATGGATATGAGACTAAAGACCGATTCCTTTCAATGGCGCAACTACCTATATTGAGCTTCATCCAATGACGGGGGGAGACCGACACGACGGTGGTCGACACCGCGAAGCCGTCGCCGTCATCGTCGGCGAGTGCAAGAAGACACCGAAGGATTCTTTCAAGACCAAGGTCCGAGAGCTCCATAAGAGGAGCGGCCAGATCACCCTGTTCGAGCATCATTGAAAGCGGGGCAGGCAGTGGCACGGGGACATGATCTATCGCTTAGCAATGCTATCGCGCTGACGGAGGAGCAACATGAAACGGAGAAGCTTTATGTGCGGCGCAGTGGCCACACTCGCGGTTGGAGGCTTTGAGCTTGCCGGATGCACGACGACCGGCAATCAGCCGGCGACGGCTGCGACAGATATGTCGAAGCGCCAGTCCATCGACGCAAGTGTGGACGGCACGATTTCTCGACTCTATTCAACGGTACAGGGTTCGCGCGAGCTTGCCGGAAAGTCGCAGGGTTTACTCGTTTTTCCGTCGGTGGTCGAGGTTGGCTTCATCGTTGGCGGGCAGTACGGCGAAGGCGCCCTGCGCGTTGGCGGTTCGTCCGTTGGATATTACAGTACTGTGTCTGCAGCGTTTGGCTTCCTTGCCGGAGGCCAGTCAAAATCACTCATCTTCCTGTTTTTGACCCAGGATGCCCTTAACCATTTTCGCAATTCAGATGGCTGGACGGCAGGTGCGGACGCGTCAATCGCACTGCTGAAAATCGGAGCGAACGGCGCAATCGATACAACCACGGCCACTGCACCCGTCGAGGCGATTGTGCTCACCAATGCCGGGCTGATGGGTAATGTCTCGCTTGACGGGACCAAGGTCTCACGTCTGAAAATCTGACGTGTCCAATGGCCGACATGGCTGACATCCGCACCGGCCATTCGGTGACTTACATCGGCAAGTCGCTGTCGAAGTCCAAGTACGCGGCTTCGCTCGTCGAGTTCGACGCATGCGGCGGGAACATCATGGGCAAGCTTCGCGAGAAGGGGCTCGACAAGAAAACTAGTTTCCTTCACGGCACGACAAGTGCGGAGCCCGGAGAAATGAAGCGTGCCTTTTGAGCGACCCCACCTTAACCCGCCGAGTACACCACTCGTAATTTAGCTGACTGGCCGGTTTCTGGTTGGACGCCAGTGCTCGTCTGGCACCACGGTCTACCTTGTCGCTCTGGCAAACTTTACGATAAGCGTCTACGCGGTTAGTGGATTCCTTCGGGCGCGCCTCGTGAGATGATCACCATCACCACGAAACGAGAATGCCCTACGCACCGATGCGCACGGTGAGGGTGGCGAAGGGAGATCCGTAACCGGCCGTGCTAGTGTTGCTGTAGCTCGTGTATGTCCGTATTGAACCGAGATATGTCCTGAACGGTAAGAATATTTCCGGAGGACGACATGGCTATATCGCGGCGAGAAAGGCTGCTCGGCGGCCTGGACCTGCCGAATATGGTCGGCGTGGAAATTGGAGCGCTCGCCAGCCCATTTGTTCGCCGCGAAGACGGCGAGATCCTGTACGTAGACCATGCGGACCGCGATACGCTGGTAGCCAAGTACGCCAAGCACCCTGACGTGATCACAGACAATATCGTCCACGTCGATGCCATCTGGGGCGACAACACGCTTTCAGATGCAGTAAAGGGCCGCAAGTTCGATTACGTCGTGGCGTCGCACGTCATCGAACATGTGCCGGATATGATTACCTGGCTCACTGAGATTCGAAGCATTCTCAAGGAATGCGGAAGCGTGCGCCTGATCGTCCCTGATCGCCGCTTCACTTTCGATTTCCTGCGCGAGGAAACGCGACTGTCTGACTTATTGGCAAGTTACGCTGTCCGCGCGCGCATTCCACAGCCATATTCGGTTATTGATCATGTGATGAACGTGATCGTCATGGATTGCCAGGCGGCGTGGGAAGGCCGCATCGATCCGGATGGGTTGCAGAAGCATCACGATTTCACCGACGCACTTAATCTTGCACGTGACGTCGTCAACAACAAGACCTATCACGACGTCCACTGCTGGGTATTCACACCAAAGTCCTTTGCGCGGCTGATGGGGCGACTGGGTGAACTTGGACTGCTGGATTTCGCCTGCGCAGGATTCCATGACACGGAGACCGGATTCATTGAATTCTTCGTAACTCTTCGCCCTGAGTCCTCAAAGGAAAAAATCATCGAAAGTTGGAAGCGAGTCGAACTCGAAGCGAAAGACCACGTCTCCAGCGTGTGCCAGAAAGAGGAGCGGAAAGCGCAACCCGCCCTGCGGGCTCAGGTGGAGCACCTTCGATCCGAGAACGAGCGGCTCAAACATCTTGAGCAAGAAATCGTAGAACTCAGAAATTCAACATCGTGGCAGGTCACCGCGCCGCTTCGAGCCGCGTCAACGGCATTTAGGCAGATGTT
>NZ_DATJJF010000223.1:0-4033 GCF_035492435.1 Trinickia sp. | reverse complement strand
ATCGCGCTTACCCATAGGTTGACAAGGACACCGATCCTCACGCCACGCAAGCTGAAGGCGATTCGGGCCGCGACGTTGTCGACGTTGTTGGCCAGCGCTATTGCGCAGGCATAAAGGAGGTAACGCATCATCGTAGGTGCTATGCCCTAGTACGCAGCGGTTACCGAGACGCAATTTGCGCGTCCGCGATACCGTGCTTGATCCAGTGGCCGAACGATACCCGGTGTTGGCTCGATGAGGCACGTTGGCTGCTTTTGGCTGGCCGGGCGGAGGGCTTGGAGAGCAGTTTGCCGTCGTCCTGGCCCAGGCATCAGCTACCGTCAATCATTTTACTGACCCCGATAAACGTGCGCTGCGCTCAGATGACCTTTGGCCTGGATTGCCATTACGGCCGCATAGTCCAGCATTCGCGTGACGGCAGCAGTCGTTGATGCCCCGTGGTTTGCGAAATTGCCCCTTATTGGAATCATTGATTTGCAGACGAATCCTTCGTACTTTGCTGACGAGATGAGCAAAGAGTCACGAACGATGCTTCTCTAGCAGATGAGGTGGGGACCTTGGACAACAGCCGTCCCAGATTGGCAGTCGGCCGATGAAATTGTGTGCCGACCGCAATGCGTTTGGGCTTGATTTCTACGCGCTGAAATGCGTTGCGTAAAGCGGAATACGTTCGCCTTGGTATTCGAACGTCATCGGCGTAACCGCTTTCGCGATGCGTTGGCGACCCAGTTCGAATGCCAGCGTGAGTTGTCGGGGGCTGGTGTCGGCGGCGCCTAGTTCTGCTTGTGCAATGTCGCCGCGAATCTCGAAGGCCCGGAAGCCCCAGCCGAACTCATACGCGGCAAACCACAGCGATTCGCCACGCACCACGGGATGGGTAAGCTTGAGCATGGCGGGGTCCATATATCGTTCCTGGCAATTCGTAACGTCAATTCGGCGATTGTAAATCGCCGCCTAACACGGCGGGGACATTGATATCGTTTTCAGCTATCGTGGCTATAGTCTCCGGATTGATGTCTCTGCGCTGTCTACCATAGCTCGCGGCGCGGCCCGACGGATGAGCGCAATAGGAGCAACGACCGTGCCGGCCGGCACCTTGGCTATCGTAATCCACGCACTCATGCGACGGTCGGCACAAGATACGTCGAAAAATGTAAAAAATAAAAATTACATTTCTATGCCGCTCTCCGCGCTGGGGCAGGAGCGCAGAATTACCACATTGTTATTTTGTGGCGAGCAGCGATGAGAGCGAGGTCTAATTGGCTTGACGTTGGCTATCTTGTTGAGCCACTGCAAACGCGGCGGCAATCGAGATCTTTCAACGCGCATCGACGATCGTAGCGCGAAGGCTCAATTACGCAGTGCACGCGCTGCAGCGACAGAACGAGTGAGTCAAGGAGTGAATGATCGGTTCTCTTCATCGCGAGGCCTAAGCGCTATGGCCCTATAAAATCGGCATCGGTTGCGTTGCGATGCTCGGTCCGAACAAAGTCTAAGCGAACCATCAGACAAATTTCGGGATGCACGGACGCATTAACGGATGGGCCGACACGCGCCCGTTGCGTTACAGCACACCTATCGATGCTATAGAAATTGCCAATTGGGGAGCGAGCATTCCATTTCCTAGATTGAATGCGCGTGGCGCGCTCCCACGGGCACGCGGTGCACACCGTTTCCCCGCAAATACCACAAGTAGGCTCGGTGCACGCACGGCCTCTTTTGCGTGTGCCTGTCCTCGAAGGAGGTTGAGATGGCACAGTTGAAAGGCTCTAAGACGGAAGAAAACCTGAAAGCTGCGTTTGCAGGTGAATCGCAGGCGAATCGCCGCTATTTGTATTTCGCGGCCAAGGCTGATGTCGAAGGTCAGAACGACGTCGCGGCGTTGTTCCGCTCGACTGCGGAAGGCGAGACAGGCCATGCGCATGGACACCTCGAGTATCTCGAGGCGGTTGGCGATCCGGCCACGGGGCTTCCGTTCGGCACGTCGCGGCTCAATCTGCAATCGGCCATCGCTGGCGAGACGCATGAATACTCCGATATGTATCCCGGCATGGCAAAGACGGCTCGCGAGGAGGGCTTTGACGAGATCGCGAACTGGTTCGAGACGCTTGCCAAGGCGGAGCGCAGTCACGCCAATCGTTACGTAAAGGCACTGGAATCGTTTGCCGGGTGAACGGCCGGGGCACGGACGCATTAGCACTCCGCGGCGATGCGTTCGTTCATCTGTTACTCGGCGGTTAGCCTAGAACCATTGCAGATCTGTTGTTAGGAGCGCGATACATGCCGCACAAGGAAGGCAGCCTTGAAGCGCCGACTCGATCTGCGCTCGATTGGCGTACAGACGCGTTTTACGACCAAGCCGCTATTGATCGCGAGCTTGCCCGTGTTTTCGACTTATGCGCCGGTTGCCGGCGCTGCGTATCGTTGTGCGGTGCATTCCCGACGCTGTTCGACCTTGTCGACGAGACGGATAGCTTCGAGGCCCATGACATTGACAAGCGCGCCTATTCAAAAGTGGTCGATCAGTGCTACCTGTGCGACCTCTGCTACATGACGAAATGTCCCTACGTACCACCTCATGCGTGGGGCGTCGATTTTCCGCATTTGATGCTGCGTGCAAAGGCAGCGAAGTATAAGCGCGGTGAAGTGGCGTTGCGCGACAAGGTGCTGTCGAACACCGATGCGCTGGGGCGCTTGGCGGGCATTCCGGTTGTGACCCAAACCATCAACGCGATTCACCGAACGAAGACGATGCGCGGTGCGGTGGAATCGGCGCTCGGTGTCGATAAAGAAGCCTGGTTGCCGGAGTTTGCGCCTCGCAAATTTCGCCGTGCCGCCAAGCGTTCCCCGGAGCTGCCGGTTCGTGATGGAGAGCTCACGCCGGGAAAGGTTGCCATTTATGCAACTTGCTATGTCAACTTCAACGAGCCTGGCATCGGCCATGATTTGCTTGCACTGTTGGCCCATAACGATATCCCCTATGTGCTCGTGGCAAGCGAAGCCTGTTGCGGGATGCCGCTGCTTGAACAAGGCGATCTCGACGGCGTTGCAGCAAAGAAAGACGAGAACATCCCCGTGCTTGCGCACTATGCCCGCGAAGGCTACGCGTTGATGGCAGCCATACCGAGCTGCGTGTTGATGTATAAGCACGAGCTGCCGCTCATGTTTCCTGAAGACGAGGACGTACGTGCAGTAAGCGCTGCGTTTTGGGATCCGTTCGAATATTTTGTGTCACGGCATCGCGACGCGTTGCTGAAGACGGACTTCAAACAAGCGCTCGGAAAAGTGTCCTACCACGTACCGTGTCACGGCCGGGTGCAAAATCTCGGGCGCAAGACTTTCGAGGCACTTTCCCTCATACCGGGCACCGAAGTGAAGGTGGTCGAGCGGTGCTCCGGTCACGCCGGAACGTTTGGCGTCAAGAAGGAGTTTCATCGCACTGCGATGAAGATTGGCGAACCGGTGTTCAAGGCCATGGCCGAGGGCGAGCCTGCGTTCATTGCATCGGATTGCCAGTTAGCGGGGCACCACATCGAGCAGGGCATCGATGAGAGCGGCCTCGCCAAAGCGGCGCTCGCGCATCCGCTGACCTTGCTGCGCAAGGCCTATGGCATATGACCCGTTGAACATCGAGACAGCCTGAGCCTAAGCATTGCGGTACTTGTGCAACGTTTCTTTGAAAGGGAATGTGACCAATGACAATTTCCCGCAACTCGCTGATGACACTGGAAGCCTATGCGAAAGAGCGCAAGGCAATACGCGAGCGCGTGATCGAACATAAGAAATATCGCTGCGTGCGCCTGGGCAATCACTTGACGCTGCTGTTCGAGGACGAACTGACCATCCGCTACCAGATTCAAGAGATGCTGCACATCGAAAAGATCTTCGACGAAGGTGGCATTCAGGCGGAACTGGACGCCTATTTGCCGCTTGTTCCAGACGGAACCAATCTAAAGGCGACGATGCAGATCGAGTATGAAAACGAAATTGAGCGGTGTGCCGCGTTGCGACGCTTGATCGGCATCGAGGATCA
>NZ_DATJJF010000222.1:0-36905 GCF_035492435.1 Trinickia sp. | reverse complement strand
AGCGGTGTGCAAAGCGTGGCGAGCGGGCGCACTGACGCCTTCGTCGGCATTCGGGATACCTACGCGGGCGTCGTCGATGCGTTGGGGAACGGCTTGCTCGAATCGACGCCCTTGCCGCTGACGGTGCCGCTGTGCTTCGTCGCCCGTCGCACGAATGCCGCCGCGGTCTCACTGATTGACGCTGGCCTTGCACGCCTGTCGCCGACCGAACGGCGCGAGCTGCACGTGCAGCCGGCGCCTACTCCGCTGCATCCGACGCAAGCGCAGCCTTTCACGCTAACAGGCGAGGAGCAACGCTGGGCGAGCCGTCACGCCGTCGTGCGCGTAGGCATCGAGCGGCTTGCCCGCCCCTACGATTATCTTGATGAACACGGCGAGTGGCAGGGCCTCGGCGCCGCTTTGCTGAGCCAGCTGGCTCCGATTACGCATGTGCGCTTCGAGCCCGTGTTGATCGATGACGCCCGCACGCTGGCGGATGCGTTGCGCGATGGCACCATCGATCTCGCCACGTCCTTTCCGATCGGCCTGGAGGACCTCCCACAAGATCTTGCGCTCACGAGGCCCTACGACAGTTTTCCCTGGTCATTCGTCCGAGCTCACGACGACGCCGTCGCGCCGGCTCGCATTGCGGCCAACGCCTGGCGCTTGCAGCAACTGCTGCCGAGTGTATTGTCCGGCGCGACGCTCGTGCCGCGCCAACGCGCGGCGGACGCACTGCGCGCCGTGCTCGCTGGCCATGCCGATGCGGCACTGGTCAATAGCGTCGCCGCAGAGGATTTGCGTGACCGCTATGTGCACGGTCCTCTGTCGGCCGATGCCTCCATCGCCGGCATCGAGCGAGTCGGCTTTGCCTCGACGCCGGGCAATGCTTTGCTCATCGGCATCCTCGATCGATACATCGCGTCGCTGAGCCAACGCGAGCTCGCTCTCCTCGCGAGCCGCTCGCGGCCCGTGTCGTGGGTGCTCGGCTACGACAAGCGCTCGGTGATCGGATTCTCGGTGGGCGCGTCGGCCGCCGTGGCTGCCTTCATCTTTACGCTGCTTTGCGCGTATTGGCGCATGCGCGCGGCGCGACGGGCGGCCGAGGTGGCACGCGGGGAAGCCATCGCCGCGCGCATGCGGGCCGAAGCGGCTGATCGCGCGAAGTCGGCATTCGTCGCGATGATGAGTCACGAGATCCGCACACCGATGAATGGCGTGATCGGCGTACTGGACTTGCTCGGCACGACGACGCTCGGGCGAGAGCAGCGACACTACCTCGATATCGCGCAGCGCTCGGGCCGTCTCATGCTGCGCGTGATCGACGACACGCTCGATTACCTGAAGCTGGAGCAGGGCGCTGTGGCGCTAGAAATAGCTCCATTCGACGTCGAGCGCCTTGCCGCGGCCGCCATCGATCTGCATGCGCCGCTCGGCCATCGGAAGGGCCTGTCCGTCTACCTCGCGGCGATGCCGCATTTCGACCGTTGGGTGGTGGGCGATGAGGTCCGCGTCAACCAGATTCTGACCAACCTGCTTAGCAACGCCATCCGTTTTACCGAAACCGGATACGTGATGCTTGAAGTGCGCCATCGGCTCGAGCGGGGACGTAGTGCATTGCAGTGTGTCGTGACGGACACGGGCAGAGGCATCGCCGAGTCCTACCGGCCTCAACTCTTCACGCCATTTACGCAACAGGACGGGTCGACTACACGCCGCTATGGCGGCACGGGCTTGGGGCTTTCGATCGTGAAGCGGCTCGTCGATGCGATGGGTGGCACGATCCACGTACACAGCGCGACCGGCAGAGGTACACGCATTAGCGTGCAACTGCCGATCGTCTGGGGGGAGGCAGCGCGTTGCTGGCCGGACCTCGCGCCAATGCGCGCGCGCGTCGATGTGGCCGTGCCGGCGATGGCCGCAGTGGTGCGCGCCACGCTGGCGAAAATGCGCGTCGAGCGCGTCGCGGCACCACGCGGGGGGGAGGCCGATGTCAGCATCTCCCTTGACACCACCGGTGCGCTCAACGTTGTCTCGCGCGCACTCGGCGAGCAACGTGTGCGTCGTGTCGACGAGCTCGTCGACGTGCTTTCGAGAGCGCGCGGCTCACTGACGGAGGCCGGCGGCGTGTCGAGCGGTCATGACACCGATGCTCCAAAGACGTGGAGTGACGTCGGCGAGGTGCTGGTCGTCGAGGACAACGAGATCAATCGCGACATCATCATGCGCCAGCTTGCGTCAATCGGACTGGCGGCGCGTGCCGCAGCCGACGGTCTAGAAGGCTACGTGCGTTGGGCGCAGCTGCGCCCTCGATTCGTGCTGCTCGATTGCCACATGCCGGGCATGGACGGCTATACGCTTGCGCGCCGCATCCGCGCCGAGGAAGCGCGGGATCTCGGCGCTGGCCACCGTGCGACGGTGGTGGCGATCAGCGCCAACGCAACGCCCGACGATATCAGGGCGTGCCGCGAAGCCGGCATGGACGACTACTTGTCCAAGCCAATCACAAGGAGGAAGCTTGCCGAGTTATTCGAAAAGTGGAGGGAGCCTGCGGATGCAGTCAGATAGCCATGAGCGTGCGCGGCACTACCGCGCGTCATTCGATCTTTCGGAGCTGCGCGCGCTTTACGAGCCCGCAGAGCTTGATGAATTGATCGATCGAGCCCTCGCGCAGTTGGTGGGCTTGCAGTGCGCGCTGGATACGCATCTCGCAGCGGGGGGGTACGTCGACGCCGGGCACGTGTTGCACCGGATGACGGGAACCGCCTCGTTCTTCTGCTGCAGCAGCGACGCGCTTGCCGCTTTGCACGACGCGCAAAGCGCGCTGTGGTCATCGGATCCATCGCGCATCGAGGCTGCATTGCCGCATGCGCGCAAGGTGCTCGCCACGTTGGCTGACGCCTTGGCGAAAGTACTGAACGCCCGCAGTGCCGCGTGGTGTGCGGCGGTACCGGCTCGGGCACCTTCACGTTAAGTCGTCCGGGAATATCGCGTGTAACGGGTTTGCGCAACGCGTCTGAAGCAATGTGGTGCTTTTGTTGCCGACGCGTTATAGCGCAATCCAATGCGGAGCACATGCGATGCCTAGTCCGATTACCCGAGAGCCCGAACTTTCGTTGCCGCTGCTGCCATGCGTGACAGCGGCCGATGAGGTTGCGAATGAGGCAGTTGAAGCTGCGGCGGCTCAGGCATCGCTTATCGACGACGCATCGCGCGCGCCCAACCGATTAGCAGAACGCGCTATCGACAACCGACTGCGCCGGTCGATCTCGGCGCGCGCCGCTGCTGCATCGCTCGTCGCTGCAGTAGCGCCTCCCGTGAGTGCATCGATAGGCACACGCAGCGGGAGCGATGCGCGGGCATGGGATGAGCTTGAACGGGAAAGCATCAGCTCGGCGTTGCGCGATTGGGTCGATCTGAACGAAGCACAGCGCTACGCCGACAGCCCGAGTCAATTGCTGCGCGCGGTTTCGGATCACGAATACCGTCCGATCTCGGCAGAGTTCGAGGCGAGCCTCGACCCGTCGCTGCTCGAAGACGAGCGCGTCCTCGATGCGGCAGCGGTTCTATACCGCCAAGTGCGCCGTGCTCAGCCATCGAATCGCGACGGCGCCGATATCCCGCAACCGCTTGCCGAGCTGCGCTCGGCGTTCCTCGTGGCGCTTCGTGACGATTACGCGAAAGAGCGCGTGCTGTCTGCGCTTGCGTCGCCCATGGGCGACCCCATGCTAAAGACCCCGTTCTTCGATGGGTTTGCCCTGCGTCACGCGCAGCACAAGACGTTCGACGAGCTCACGGCCCTGCCGGGCATGTCGATGGATCCGGCGTTTGCGGCGTTGCCGAGCGAGGAGAAGCGACGTTGGCTCGAAGAAAAATTCTCGCAGATGGGCGAGAGCAATCAGTATGCGATCGGCACACCGGAGCATTCGCTTGCCACCGCGTGGTTGCGCATTCAAAGCCATCGCGGCATGCCGATTTCGACGCAGTTCGATAGTCGGGCCGCGTTGATCGAAGCCTTCCGGGAACTCGAGGAAGATTGGGCCGAGAAGCCTTTCTATCCCTACCACCCACGTTTGCTCTTCGCCGCTCATCTGGCCCGTAGCGACGGCATTGAATTGATGAGTCCGGACGATCTCCTCCTCGTCTACGAAAACCGCGTGGCCGACGCCGCGAAGATCGAGGCGATCGATAAAGGCAACGACGCGCCGCTAGAATGGATCGGGCTGTATCTGTCGGAGCGCGCATCAAAATGGATGTCGCAAGACAAATCTGAGCGTGCTCAAACCATCCTATCTCTCTTTGCGGCGCTGCGCGATGCGGCCGACGGGGACGGGCCGGTGGCCACCTTTGCGCGGGAGCTGCGCGACAAAGGCGTACTGTCTGACAAGCGCATCATCGGTGATCAAACGACACGGTTGGATGCGCTCACCGCCTATGGAAACGAACGATTGCTTTCTGTTGTTGGCACGCCTCCCCGACTCGAGAGGTATGCGGCAGCGGCGGAAATTTTGCGCAGTCGCGGCTTGAGTCAGGACAAGATCGACGAACTGCGTACCTACGTGATCTCGGGAGACAACCCGAACGTCACCAAGACAGCCTACGGCGATCGTGTCGATGAGTTCCTCGATCGCGCGGACTGGAGCGGCCTTATAGGATCGAGAATGACGCTCGGTGTCGGCGTGCAGATCGAGCCGCGCCACGAATTGCAGCAGGCGGAAGAACGCTTCAATGCCGAACTCCGGTCCAACCCTTGGATCATCGCGCGGGCAAAGGAGAACCTGTGGACGAAGGACGTTCGCCCGACTCAGGCAGCGCTTGACGCGGAAATCAACCGGATTGCGATCGATCTCGAGGCGGAGACCGAATCGCATCGCGCGAGGGTGAGGGGCTTCGAGACGTGGATCAACATGCAGCCTGTCGCTGGCCCGATCTACAACATCGAAGAAGGGATTCGGCATCACGACGCATCGCGCGCTGCGTTCGGATTGTTCTTTCTCGGCGTGGACTTGCTGGACGTGGCCGGCACGGGCGGTGGGCGCTCCGGCCCGTCCGGCCGCGCTCATCCGGTCGTGTCCAGAATGGGGCGTGCGGCGTCCCGGCTCGACGCCTCGAGCGTCGACATTGCCATGCACCCGATGATGGCGGAGGCGGCTGCGGACCCCGTCGACATCGCGGTGCAGGACGGCGATATCCCGCGCGTCCATCGCGGCATGGCACAACGGGTGCGCAGTGGCGAGCGGAAAGTCCGCTGGCGCGACTATGACGTCGAGCATTTCGAGGATGAGAATCGCATTGTCCTCCTAGCGAAGGAGAGCAACGTCGGTATCGAGATGGACTGGTTGTCGGGCCATCGCCTGCGAACACGTTCGCCCTTGGAGCGAGACCCGCTTACCGGCAAGCTGAGTCCACAAGAGACCAGCTTTTCCGTCAGTAGCGGAGAGACCACGATACGCGGCACCGAGGTCGACGCGCGTCTAACCGTCAAAACCGTGAAGGAGATACTGAAGGATGCAAACCGCGCAGAGCTGCGTGACTTCGATGAGATCTTCGGCGAGCGCTTCACGCACAAATCCGGCTCGGACGCGTCGACATTCGATGCCAAGGCGTTCTTTCGCGGGCTCTACAAGCAAAGCCGTACATTCAGGCGCCTTGTGAACCGCTTTGAGGATGTAGAAGCGCGCGGGCGCAACCGTACGCGCGGCCCAACCAAGCCGTGGGAGTTTCTCGTTGGCGAAGTCGGCCCGCTCGGCGCGCCAACCAAGGCCTATACGGATTTCGAGCATCGGCGTATCTACATGCCGGCGGACGAGACGATCGAGGCGATGCAATACATGAGCGCGACCGGCGTGCAGCCTATGCCTCGAGAACAGGCTTATCTGCACGAAATGATCCATGCCCTCACCGGCGCACGCGACCCCGAACGCATGCTCGACATGCTCAACCGCGGGCCTGTCGTATACCTGACTGACAAGGTGCTCGGCGAGGGCGGTTACGCAATGGCCGAGCGGGTGATGTATCGGCGCGAGAACTCGACGGACGATGCGCCGCGGCACGACACGATCGAGTACCAGCGCAATAACGCCACGGAAGCTGCGCATGCCGAGAACCGCTATCTCGACCCTTGGGTCGACGGCAAGCATTCGGTGCCAAAGGACACGCTGGTTGACGGTACTCCGATCGACTCACGCATCACCGTCCGTGATGCGAAGGATATCGTGCGCGGAGTGGCAGGGGAGGACGACGACGTGTTCTTATTTGTGGACGAATTCGATTCGAAGTTCGGCAGGCACTTCGGCTTTTTTGCAAGCGAGCACACACCCGCCGAAGTGGCGGCTGCAGACGCGAAAACCCTAACCGACTTCTACCGGCGCCTCTACCGCAACAGCCCAACATTCCGATATCTGTTCGATGGCATGCCGGCACTCGATGTACGCGCCGAGGTACCGGCCTGGAAATTCATGATCGACAAGCGTCCGCCGGATGATGCACTCGCGCAAGGGGCGTCGCTGCAGCAGCCTCTGGGGCGGGTGCAAGAGATTCATCTGCTGGAGCCGGGCCTGCGGTACTTGAGCTCGGCGGGCCTGCGCGATGTCGAGTTCGAGCGCAAGCTTACGTACGATGTCGTCCAGGCGATGGGCGGTTTCGGCAGGCTGGCACCCGGCGAAACATACAGGAACCGCGGGGCGGCGGTCTATCTGACCGACACGATTCTTAACGAAGCCGGCTTCCACTATCCGGAGCAGCTCGTCGCGGCGCTCGCAAGCACAGGCGACACTGCCGCAGAGCAGCGGCTGTTCGCGTATCAGACTTCCGCACAACGCGGCGTGGCTGTCGAAGACGCCTACATGCGCCAGGACTGACAGCGATGCAATTTGCGAGTGCTTGGGCGGCCTCCGCCAGCCGGTGGCTTTCCCGTATCAGCGAGCGCAGCGATACGCTCGCCGCGCTGCTTGTCGCGCTGGTCATCTTCATGATGGTGCTGCCGCTGCCGACGCTCGTCATCGATGTACTCGTCGCCGTGAACATCAGCATGGCGGCGCTGCTGGTCGCGTTGGCGCTTTATGTGCCGAACGCCGTTGCGTTCTCGAGTTTCCCGGCGGTGCTGCTTTTTACCACGCTCTTTCGTCTCGGCATCGAGATCAGCACGAGCCGCTCGATTCTGCTGCGAGCCGATGCGGGGGCCATCGTCGAGACGTTCGGCAGGTTCGTCGCGGGCGATAACCTCGTGGTGGGCGCGATGGTGTTTCTCATCATCGCCGTCGTGCAGTTTCTCGTTGTCACGAAAGGCGCGGAGCGCGTGGCCGAAGTCGCCGCGCGTTTTTCGCTCGACTCGATGCCGGGCCGGCAGATGGCGATCGACGCCGACTTGCGCGCCGGTTTTGCGAAACCGGAGACGGCGCAGTATCTGCGAGGCGAACTCGCGCGCGAAAGCCGCATGCACGGTGCGATGGATGGTGCGATGAAGTTCGTCAAGGGCGACGCGCTCGCGGGCTTCGTAATCGTGCTTGTCAACCTGACAGCGGGGATGGCCATCGGTGTGGCCCAACACGACATGGCGTTCGTCGATGCGTTGCAGCGATACTCGATTCTGACGATCGGCAACGCTCTGGTCGCCCAGATCCCCGCACTGCTGATCGCGATCGCCGCTGCCGTTTTGATCACACGTGGTGGTGACGACGTGGCGTCCCCCCCGGCAACGGTAGGCCGGGAAATCATGCAGCAGGCCGCGTCCGCCCCCGTGGCGTGGGTGATCGCGGCTGGCATCGTGGCACTCTTCGCCGCCGTCCCCGGCATGCCGTGGGCCGCCTTTGTGGGGCTTTCGGCGTCGATGCTCGGGTTCGGGGCGACGCGGCTGCGTCGCGAGGCGGGGGCAAGGCGTCGCGCCGTCGCGGACTCGCGCTTGGCGAGCACCGACGCGGGAGGCCCCGATGCGGAGATTCCCGACGAATGGGATGTGCGGACGATCGTGCCGATGCGGCCGATCGTCGTGTCGGTCTCGAATACGATGTCATGCGACACGCGCTTTGCACAACTCGTGCGTGGAGCGCGGCGTGCGCGCAACGAAATTGTGCTGCGTTACGGCGTGACTGTGCCGAGCCTCGAGATCGAGGGCGCGGCGCGGCTCGAGGGTGATGCTTACGAGATCGCTTTGCACGAGGTTGTCGTGGCGCAGGGGCAGTTGCGGTGGGATTGCCTGTGCGTGCCGGCTGACCAGCTCGATGACGCGTTGCGTGCCCACGCAGAGCGGCAGGACTATCCGCTCATTGTGGGGGCGTCGTGGATCGAGCGGGGACGACTGAACGGCGGCGACCTGCTCGGTGAAGGAGTCGACGCCATGGACTACTTCGCACGGCTTGTAGGCCAGCTTCTGCATCGACACGCGACGCTGTTTGTTGGCATTCACGAGGCCCAGTTGCTGTTCGGGTGGCTGCAGCGCGAGATGCCGGCCGTAGCGAAGGAGCTGTCGCAGGCGTTATCGCTGCCGCGCTTTGCGGAAGTCCTGCGGCTGCTCGTTGCCGAGCGCGTGTCGCTGCGCAACGTCAGACAGATCGTTGAGGCCATCGTTTGTTTTGCGCCGCGCGAGAAGGAGACGGCGATGCTCGCGGAGCACGTTCGCCTCGCACTGCGCGCGCAAATCTGCCAGGAATTTTCCCACGACGGCGTTCTGCATGCGTTGCTGCTCGAACGCCCTCTAGAGGAATCGCTGCGGGCTTCGCTGCAGCAAACCGCGCAGGGCGGGGTGCTGGCCATTGAGCACGAAACGGCGCAATCGCTCTTGACGCAGGCGAGGCGCCTCGCGGCGCACGGCACCGCCGCGCCTGTCGTGCTCACCGCGCAAGACTTGCGCGCTCCGCTGCGGCAAATCATCGTCGACGAGTGGTTCGATCTCCATGTCCTCAGCTACGCCGAGCTGACGCCGACGCAACGTGTACGCTCGATCGGCATGATCGCGGCGGACGACGGTCAATCGTCGAAGAAGGCATCATCGATGTCGATGGGCCCCGATGGACATGCGCCGAGCGACTGCATTTCCTCCACGAGGCGATAGACGATCGCCACGGCGCGATAGCACTCCGGCGGAATCATCGCATTGATCTCGCCGTGCTCGTAAAGATGGCGAGTGAGTTTCTTGAAGCGGAAGCGCGGAATATCGCGTACGTGCGCAGAATCGGCCATTTGCCAAGCCGCCGCGTCGGCGCCCTTGTCGAGCATGATCGGCGCCGATCGCTCGTCTGCCCCGTAGTAGAGCAGAACTGCGAGGTGTTCCGGATTCATGACGAGCACACACCCTGTCGTCTCTTTCGGGGTCGGCGGTGCTGCTGCGGCTTCGTGGCGCGCGGCGCGCTGGCGGGCGCGCACGAACGGGTCGCCTGTCGTTTGCTTATGCTCGTCCTTCGCTTCGCGATACGACATGCGCAATTTGCGCAGGTAGGACCGCTTCGCAGTCAATGCGCTGACGAGCGCAGGAACGATCAACGCCGCGAGCAGAATCCGCAGCAACCACTGCAGTGCATCGATGCTAGCTTGCCAGCTGTGTTCGACCGATCGCCATTGAATCATCGCTGAAAAGATCGGGAACCGGCTCATCAGCGCTGCGTAGCCGACAACGCCTACAACGAGCGCCGTGGCGAGCGCAATGACGATCGTGACCAGATGCTTTTGCGAAAACATCTGTTTGACGTGGTTGAGCGGATGGAGGCGGGCCGCCGACGGTTTGAGCGCCATCGGCGCGAAGTGCAGGCTGCCGGATGCCCAGGCCCCGATAATCGCCGCGAGAACGGCGATGCCGACAACGATCCCAAGTGCGCTCGCGAAGAAGCGCGCGCACTGCCACACCAACTCGGCGACGTGAGCGGCGAGGTACGGTGGGCGGAGTCGGGCCAGTGTTGCTTGCATGATCTGCAGCAGCGCGTGATGGGCGAGGCCTAGACACGCGAATATCGCTTCAAAGCATAACGCCATGACGATCCATGCGACCAACGGCTCGCTGCGCGGCACATCGCCTTTGTTCCGGGCGTCGCGCAGCCGCTTCGGCGATGGCGGAAGCGGCTTGTCACTCATCGCTTGCCGGTCGCAGGTGATTGCCTGAGTCTTTGGGATTGTTCCGTTCATCGTCAAGGCGGCTAGGGTTTTGCAACCCGTCGCGAGGAGCTTCGTTCGGAGCGGGAGCACCCCCAATAGCGCACGGCGGTGAGCCGAGATCGTGGTCTGAAGGCGACTTCTCGCACGTTGCGCCGATGCTATTGACGGCCTCATTGGGAGCGGCCGTCGATGTGGCCTTGATGGTTTGCGCCGTCCATTCCAGATGTTCGACATGAACGTCGTGAATCGCTTCGATCGAGGCGGGCAGACTCAACGCAATGAGCCACAGTGCAACGATGCTCTTGAACGGCAGCGCCGCGACATAGGCTGGGAAGCGGGCCGCTGCCCGTGATAGCACCGCAAAACAGGCTTCAATGAGGCCGAGCGCAAGCAGATAGGGCAGCGAAAACATCAGCGCAAAGCGCAGCAGAGACGTAAGGAGTTCGGCGATCGCGTCCCAGGCTTCGGTCTCGAGCCGCGGAGCCGGTAGCAGCGTGGGCCACGCGGCAAAGCTGGCGTACACGACACCAAGGAGCGCGTGAAAGGCGCCCGCATGCATCAAATAAACGCATGAAGTGCGTTGCAAGAGCAGACCGACGAGCGACGCATCGGGCGAGGCCATGGGATCGAGCGCTTGAGGATTGGCGCCGCGCTGATAATCGATGTAGGCACCGGCGGCTTCAACCGCCCATAGCGGAATGCTCAGTGAGACGGCGAGTAGCAGGCCGAGAGCGATCTCCTTGGTGGTGAGCCAGACGAGCATGCCGAAAGACGGCGGTACGGTTTGCAAGTCGGGTAGCAGCGCGAGCGCCACGGGCAAGCCCAGCGCCAGCGCAATCGAACCTCGTGTGGCGACAGAGAACGACTGCAAGGTGAACACGGGAACGAGCAGCAGCGTCGGCAGCCAACGCGCCGTAGCAAGCGCGGCCGCAAGGACAAATGGAAGCGCGATGGCGGCGGTCTCGGCCATGTCGACGACGTCAGGATTCAACGCGTGATGATGCGACGAGTGCGAACACTTGCTCGACAAGCGCCAGCATCTCGTGGCCCATTGATCGCGCGACAATAGCGAGCGTCGCACATACGATGATGAGCTTGACGGCGAACGGCAGCGTCTGATCCTGGATCTGGAATGCCGAAAGCACGAGAGACGTGACGATGCCCGCGCACGCCGCCGCGAGCACGAGCACCAGCGAGGTTTTCAAAGCGAAAAAGAGTGCATGCTGAATCAGGCCTAGCGATTCGGGCATCGTCTCAGCCTTGGTACGAGAGTGCGAGCGCGTGCAGCAGCCTGCCCCATCCGTCAGCGACGACGAAAAGCAGCAATTTGAGCGGCAGTGACACCATCATTGGCGGCACCATCTGCATGCCCATCGCCAACAAGACGTTGGAGACCAGCAGGTCGATGACGATGAAGGGCACGAAGAGCAGGAGACCGATCTCGAATGCTGCCTGAAGCTCGGACACGACGAAAGCGGGAACGAGGATGCTCCAGTCTTGCGAGTTAGCGGACGCTCGCATCGATGTTGGCCAATTGCGGTGCGCCAAGTCGAGAAAGCGCTCACGCTCTTCGGGCCGCGTGTTGTGCAGCATGAAGCCGCGCAGGGGTTCGACGACTGACAACGCACGCGCGAGCTGCGCACTTCCTGAGGCAGGCGTCGTCGACGTCGGTTCGCGCGCAGCGTCGAGGCAAGCCTCGAGCGTCGGCGCCATCACGAAAAGGGTAACGGCCAGCGCGATCGCGTTCAACGCTATCGTAGGTGGCGCCTGTTGCACACCGAGCGCGTTGCGCATGAGAATCAGCACGACTGAAATTTTGAGGTAGGACGTCGTCGTCATCGCAATCAGCGGCAACAGTGAGAGCGCAAAGAGTACGGCGATGAGGCCGAGCGGGTGCTGATCGAGCGTCATGAATGCGGCGGCTGCGGTTTGGCGGCCGCTTGTGGCCAGTCGGTGACTTCAACGGCAAGGTGGCCGTCGAGATCGACGAGCTCGCCATAGCCGAGCAGCACGCCGTTGGCTTCGATGTGCACGCTCGGCGGCAGTCCGCCCTCGAGGCGCAAGAGCGTGCCGCCGCGGATCGCCGCGACGTCGCCCAATGTGAGCGTCAGCGTGCCCAGCGAGAAGCGCAGGCGGACAGGGAGCTCTGCGGTATCAAGGAGGCCGGAGGGCGGCGCTTCGGCATCTACCGCCAAATTCGGAGGGGAACGATCGGGGAACATGCGTTGAACCTCGAAACATCGTTGATCGGTGAGCCAGCGGACTTCAACCCGGCGATTGAATATGCGGATGTCTCCGTGTCCAGCCGTATCCCATTGGCTCGTGGGCAGCCGGACCACATCGCCGCGGCGCAGCTGGGCTAGGCTCTGGGGCGGTATCCCGACCTCGCCCACCGCAACGCGCAGTTGGCTCGGCAGCGCTGCGAGCCAATTGGGCGGGGCTGCCGGGATTGGACACCATGGCCCGTCATCGAGCATTGCCTGCAAACTATCGACTTCGATGAAGAGGCGCATAGCGAGGCGCATGGAAGGAAGTTCACAGCGCAGGTGCGCGAGAACCCCGTCGCGTGCTGGTCGATCGTGCGGCGCGCATACGACCGGGTCGCCGAGAGCCGACTGGAGTGCAGCAGGCAGTGCCGCAACCGCATGGCGTGCGAACGCCATGCGTGCTGACGAGGTCGATGCGCAGTCGATGCCGACGCCCGTGAAAGCGAGCAGCAGCGCTGCGTAGTCAAACCAGAAAGCCCGGCCAAAGCGGGTCGAGACGGCAAGCGCGTTGCCCGTATCGATGTGATCCATGTCAGGCACCGAAGGAAGCGCGGCGAAGTTAACGTGCAGCCGCAACTGCCCGATGATGCCGTCTTCGAGTGCGATATCGGTTCCATAGAGGCGCGCGAGGCGCTGCATTGCCCATACCGTCGCATCGACACGCCGCAGTGCGATTCGTGGTTGCATTCGCGCTGTCATGGCTCTGGCGGATGTTGTGGCTGCTGCGGCACAGGCGGCGGCCGCCGCGCATTGGCTGCCGCTAGCGCAACGGGACGGCCGAGGCGGTACGCAAGGCGCTCCTCGAGCGTGCGCTGGTGGACGGCAAGCCATGCTTGACCCGCCGCGGTATCGCAATAGAGCATCAATCGAAGAACACTTCGAGTGTCCACGATGCGAATCTCGAATCGCCCCAGTCCGGGCACGAGGAAGGCGGCATGGAAGTTCGGCGTCGCTCGGCACAGCGTCTCACCGAGTCCGGTAGCGAGTCGACTGAGCGGCGACGCTCGCTCCAGTTCGGTCGCATAGCACGCAGCGCCCGCAATGCGTGCGTCGACGGGGGCGAACGGCGCCCGCCAAGCAACGGATTCGAGGCTCGCGAACGTAGAAGAGCCCGAGAGCGACGTATCGCAACCCGAACCGATCGGCTGATCAAAAATCGTCATGGTGATCACCGGTGAGACGGTTCAGAGCAAACCGATACTTCTCGCATCGGCGCTTCAACAGTGCGTGCTCGCGGCGGGCACTTGCGAGAGAGGAGCAGGCTTCGGTGTGACTGGATTTCGCGGCCAAGACGGACGAGCGGGCCGCATTGACCGTTCGATCGATCGTCGCGTGTGCGGCCGAGATGCGCTCAAAATCGCCACGCCGCAGCGAGTTTCCTTTAAGTAGTTCGGCATCGATGGCGCTTCGCTCCTCGCCGGCCTGACGTACGGCCTCGGCGAACGCGAGACGGGCAGCATCCACTTTCGCAACGGCGATCCGACGGACGTGCTCGGCGTTGGCGGCTCTTTGGAGCGCGCGCGCAAGCCGGGCCTCGCGGCAGGCGACCAAGCTTTGCCACAAGCGAGCATCGTCAACCAAGCGTGGCATGCAAACGCTCCAGCGTATCGTCCCACCGCGAGGGTTCACGCAAGTCCTGCCGAAGAAACTCGACGAGGCGAGGGTGGCGTGAAACGGCATCGTCGTTGTGCGCGTCGTGCCCAGATTCGTACTCGCCGAGCGCGAGCAGTAATTCCAATTCGCGATAGCGGGCGAGCAACGCGCGCAGGCGTTCGCCATCGCGCCGATGCGGCTCGTCGACAACCGCATTCATCGTGCGACTCAGACTGCCGAGTACGTCGATCGCCGGAAAGTGCCCGCGCTCAACCAGCGTCTGCGAGAGAACGATATGCGCGTCAAGCAGCGAGCGCGCTTCCTCGGCGATTGGATCGGCTGGCCCAGATTCGACGAGTACCGTGTAGATGGCCGTGATTGCGCCCTGCGCCGAAGTGCCGGCACGCTCGACGAGGCGCGGCAGCATCGAGTAGACCGAAGGCGGCAAGCCCTGACGCCCTGGCGGCTCGCCGGCGGCCAATCCGAGTTCGCGTTGGGCGCGTGCCACGCGCGTCAGCGAATCGACGAGCAGCAACACATGCTTGCCCTCGGCGCGCAGACCCTCCGCGACTGCCGTTGCGGTAAATGCGGCCCGAACGCGTTCGATGGGCGCGCGTTCGGCTCCCGCGCAGACAACGATCGAGCGTGCAGCAAGTCCAGCATCGACTTCGCGTTCGAGAAATTCATTGAGTTCGCGGCCGCGCTCGCCCACGAGCGCAAAGACGACGACGTCAGCCTCGATGCCGCGGGCGAGCGCGCCGAGCAACGTCGTCTTGCCGCAACCGGGGCCCGCGAACACGCCGACCCGCTGGCCCTCGGCGAGCGTAAGCAGCGCATCGATTGCGCGCACGCCCGTGGTCAGCCTCTGTGTGAGGCGAGGCCGCTCGGTGGCCGGCAGCGCCGGCGCCATTACCGGTATGCGCGTGCAGGAACCGTCGGGCTCGCGCCAGGAGCGCGACAGCGGTCGGCCGAACCCATCGAGCACTTGACCGAAAAGGTGCGGCCCGATCGCAATGTCATGCGGCTTGCCGAGAGCGCGGATCGGCGTGCGCGGGCTGAGACCTTCGGTCGGCGCGAGTGGGGCGAGCAATGTGTCGGCGCGGTCAAAGCCGATTACTTCAGCTAGCATCGGCTTGCCGTCAACCGTGCGGCAGCCGAGCTCGCACACATGTCCAATTTCGCAGTCGGGCAGGCTCGCGACGATCAGCGTTGCGCTGACGCGTCGGATCCGGCCGTAGGCTTCGATGGCGTGCGATTGGCCGATGCGGCGTCGCACGGAGGACATCCAGGCAGCAAGACGAGGCTCGATGTCATGCGAAAGAGCGAAGTCAAATGAGCCTGTCATGCGGCGCATCGTCATGGGCTTCACCAGGACAGTTCGGCGGGCCGCCGGCCAGAAAAGACGATCCGGTGCGGCTCGATTCGCTCGAGCGTGAATTCGCGCCAGATATTGCCGGGCACAAGCACACGCCCATCGTCGTCACCACGAAGCCATGTGCGCCGCCGCGTACGCTGACAACACCGAACGGCGGCGGTGCCGGTTCGACACGCAGCGGGTGCACGACGGCCTCGACTTTGCGCGCGACAGAATGTGCAGTCGCGGTTGCGGCTGGCCGAAATGCGCCGATCTCTGACGCGTCTGACACGCTTGATAGGGCTGGCTGCTCGAGCGATGTACCGGCGGTGCCCCGTGCCTGAACTGCCGAGGCAAAACTGTCCACGCTCGCATCGTCGGGCGCCAGCACGAGCGCCGTTGCCGCGCCGAGGGCGCACACGGCGGCAAAGCCGGTGAGCCCAGCGGCGATGCCGCGACGCGGTGGCCTTCGATCCGTCATTGCGACGATCTCTGCCCCGCTGTGCCAGGGCTCATGCTCCTCGGCAAACCCGACGAGAATCGGGCCGATCGATACGCGCATGCCGGCCGCGATCGAAGCAGGCGGCTCCTTGCCTTCGAGATGGCTGATCGTCCATCCGGTGTCTGTATTTCGGTTGAGCTCGACGGCGTGCTCGGGCATCCCTGGGTCGGTCAGTACGATGTCGTTGGTCGAGGCGCTGCCGAGCCGCAGGACATCGCTGTCGAGCGGCAGGGCTGCGCCGCGATGCAAGCCGTTCAAAATGCGAAGTTCGAGCATGATGTCGGACGCTCTCTCGTGAAGGGTGCGGGGCTAGATCGCGCGCGCGCTGATGAAAATGGCACGCTGGCGGCTGCGCGAACTCGCGACGGGATAGCTGGCGATAAGCCTCGGTGCAGCCCCGCTTTCCAGCGCGACGGCTGTTTTCAGTTTGACGCTGCTCGTGCTGCCCCATTGCTGGCCGGGCAGGCCCGTTGGCTGAGCCATGAGGAGGCCGACGTCGACGGCTAGTGCAGGTGGCGCGGATGGCCGCGCCGGCAACAGACGTGCGGCGAGGTCGAGCGCATCGCCGCGATTGCCGGCGCGGCCATTGGCATTCTCGTCACGGCTGTCGTTGCCGTCGTGGGACGTCGAGCGCCGATGCGACTCCTCCGCGCCGATCGCCAGCGTCATGTGAAGATTGGCGAAACCGACGAGTGCCTGACGGTTGAGCAGGGTTGCGCGCGCCTCGCTGATCGCCTGCGACAGGCGCGCATGAAAACCGGTGTCGACGCCGCCCACGCTCACGTCGTCTTGGCTTGGCGCGTTGGCTGTACCGCCCGCGGCAAGCGAGAGAACGGTTGCTTCGTCGGCTTCGAGCACAAGCACTTCCATCGACACCATCGGCAACGGCTGGTCGAGCGTTTCGATGAGGCGCTCAAGGCGCGAGCGCAGCACCGGATCGCCCCAGACGAGCACCGTGTTGGTTCGGGCATCCGCGGCAATGACGACCTCGGACTCGCTCGCCGGTGCGGAGGATGCGGGGGCTAGCCTCGTCGGCGCCGCGCGCCAATCGGGTAAGGGCGTCGCACGATGCGCAGTGCCGAGCCAGTTGACGAGCCCAGGCCCGGCGATGGGGAGCGAGGCGACAGGGACAGGGCCCGCCGTTTCCAGCGCCTGCATCGATTCGACTGTCGGCAAGACAAGACGCTGGCTTTGCGCTTCGTCGTTCGGCGCAACAAGTTGCCGCAAGATCGACGCCACACCGGGCACCACACCGTCGCGACCGTCGAGCGCGGTGCTGTCCGCAGCGCTTGCGTATCGCAACGGGAAAATCATCGGCTCGACCTGTAGCGTGCGCGCGCCCGGCACGGTGCGGGCCGCGAGGAAGCGGCGCACGAGCGAGCGGTATTCGCGCGGGCCGGCGACAAGCACGGCGTCTTGGCCGGTCAATGCGCCCCAGCCGAAACGGGCCTCATAAAGGCCGACGGCAGCGAGCGCTGTCCGCGCGGCGTCGGGCGCCATGCCGTGAAGCGCAATGCGTTCGGCGGTCGAATCGGAGCGCGCGCTCACGTGCAGCGTTCGGTTGGCGATGAACCACTCGAAGTGGTGAGCGCTTGCCAGTTGCTCGAGGAAATCACGCCCGCTTTCGCCTGTCACCCACCCGGCGATATGGGCCGTGTGCCACGCAGGCGTCGCACGACGGCCGTTCGCCGGTGCAACACGAAGCGTGAGACCGTGATCGTCGGCAAAGCGCCGCAAGACGTCGAGCACGGAGCGATCGCCTGCCTGCAGTGCGTAGGGCGCGGATAGATCGACGGCGGCCGTCTGTGTCTCACGTGGCAGCTCGCCGGCATTCGCGCGTCCGGGCACGATGCCGAATACACCTACGTACAAAAGCAGAATGAGGACGAGCAGACACGCGAGGCGGAAAAACGTAACGCGATGTGTCATGGAGCCTAACGAACTTCGTTGAGCACGCTGCGCAGCAGCGCGAATTTCATCTGGACATCGGTGGTCGCGCTCCAACCGGCGAGCGATACGCCGCGCAGCGCTTCGACGTAGCGTTGCCACTCACGAGGGTCCGTGGGCGACATCGCGCGCCGGGCGTGGTCGGCGCGCTCCATGGCGCGAAAGAGATGCAGTTCGGTCGGGCTCAGGTTCATGGTCGGGCAATGAAATGCGGCAGGCAAAGGAAGTGGGGAAGGTCGGTGAATGGGGCCCGCGCTTGGGCATTCAACATGCATGCATGTGTACGGCCCTCAGGCAAAGTGCTTCTCGAGTTTGGCCCGCAGGCGCGACAGCCGGGAGCGGACCGTCCCGACAGGAATGCCTAGCGTGGCGGCGACTTGCACATAGCTGACGTCGTCGATGAAAAGCAACTCGATCATTCTTTGCTGCTCTTCCGACAGCGATTGAGCGAATTCAAGGAATTTGGCGAGACTCTGCTTGACGCAGATGCAGCGCTCGGGCGCGCGCGTATCGACGAGGGCCTCTTCGTGGTCGTCAATGCGCTCGACGACGAACCGGTAGTCTGAGGCGCGGTTCACGTGGTTGCGCATGATGTTGAGTGCGATGGCGGTGAGCCATGTTCGCGGCTGCGCCGTGCGGCGGTACGCAGTGCGGTTTTCCCAGGCGCCTAGATAAGTCGATTGCAGGATGTCCTCGGCATCTTCCGCACTGCGCACGCGGCGCATGATGAAGCGGAGGATGGTCTGAGCGTGCGCACGATACCAGTCGTCGAATTCGACGGATGCGCCGGCGCCGGTCATGGCAACGGATCCTTCCGAAAGCGTCGAAATCATGGCAGTCAATTTGATGAGGGCGGGCTTGAATGCGCGCAATCATCGGTGGCAACCGCTTCGGGAGGCCAATTTTGATATGAAAATCGGACGACATTACCCCTTGCGTTTCGCAGACGGGCGCGCGCGACGCCGTGATGCGTCGCATTTTTGTCATTACGCGGAACCGAGGCAAAGCGTGACGTTACTAACCGGCCAATTCCGTACTCGCCTCGAGTCGAGATGCGGAAGCGTGCTCAGTGTTCACTTTGACTACGGAGACTGTCATGTCCATAGCAGCAGCCGTCATACCTGTCGCTCAGGCAGTGGGCGCGTTGGCGTCGTTTGCCTCCTCAATCTTCTCGGCGATGCCGGGGGCGAATGCACCGGCCGGCGCTTCGTCGTTCGCGGGTTCAGAGGGGACGTCGAAGAACTTCGACCAGATGCAAGGTCTGATGAGGCGGCAGCAGGAGGCCCAGCTGAAAACAATGGGAATGCAAACCGAGGCCAGTGTCCAAAAGATGTTGGTCGACACCGTGAACAGCATCGCGAGCGGACACCTCGATTCGGGCACCAAGGCGCAAAACGCCGTCCATAAGGCGGCCCAAGGCATTCATTTTTAACCTCGGCTGGCCGACTGGGCCAGTTGGCCAGTAACAAGCACGGGTGCATGGATTGCGCATGCATCCGTCAACGGATCGACATCATGATTCACTTTTGGCAATCCATGGCTGCGGATATGAGAGACCGGCTCCGTACGGCCGAGTGGGCAGCAGATGCAGGCGTGGCTTTCGCGCTCGAAAAACGGCGCGTCGATGCGCAAAACGCACTCGAATCGGCACACGGCCGGATGAAAACCGAGCTCATCAATTCGCTGCGTCAGCTAACGGCACAAATCAAGCCCTGATCGTTCGCGCATCAAAGCAAAAAGGCAAAACGTGGACGATCTGAAACTCTCTGCTGCTCAGCGATTCTTGCCGGCAACGGACGCGAGCGCTTCGGCAACGGGTGCAGCCGCTTTCGCGCACGTGCTGGCATCGGTGGAGACACCGTCAGCACCGCTCAACGCCGTACGCGTTGCTGCGGCGAATGCGTCCGCCGCGTCCGTTCGTGCGGGTGCTCAACAAGCCCGGGCCGATGTACCGGTTATGGCGTGGCTCGCGCGCGGTCTGGATGAGCTGGAAGGCAAGCGCGTGGAAGCAGCCGGGCTTCCTGCCAGCATTGTGCAATCTCATGCGCGCGGCGCGTCGGGTTCCGCGGTCGTGCTCGCGATGCATCGGCAGGCGCGGATCATGGCTGCGTACCACATGGATGTCATGTGGGCCGCCAAGGTCGTTGGCGCGACGGCGGGCGGACTCAAACAGCTGATTGCCTCGACATGATGCGTGCGGCGCGCGCCATGCGCCTTATGCGTCTCGCGTTATCCGTGGCCATGGTGCTGGCCGTGTGCGGCGCTTGCGCGCCGCGCATCGATGTGCAGGTAACGCCCGATGTACAAGGCGCTAATGAATTGGAAGCGGTCCTGCGCGCACGCGGCATTGCTGTCGAGCGGCGGCAGGTCAAGGACGGCGTCGCATTATCGGTTGCCGATGCCGATTTCACCCGGGCGATCGGCGCCCTGCGCGAGGCGGGGCTGCCCCGGCAGCTTCGACCACGGCTTGCGGACACGTTCGGCAAGAAGGGGGCGATCTCGTCTCCTCTAGAGGAGCGAGCGCGCTACATTCATGCGCTCGAGCGCGACATCGAGAGCACCGTGCTCGATATCGACGGCGTCGTGGCGGCGCGTGTGCGTGTCGTGCCGCAAGAGCGGCCCGCACCGGGCGCGCCCCTGACGCCGGCGTCCGCATCGCTGTTGATCAAGCATCGGCGCGACGTGGATCTGACCGCGCTTCTGCCGGGCATCGTGCAACTCGTCAAGAACGGCGTGCCGGGTTTGGCGAGCGAGGACGATCGACGCGTAGCAGTCGTCCTCGTGCCCGAGCACGACGCGTTAGTTGCGGTCTCCTCAGCGTTGGCTCCGGCGCGGCGTCCGGTATGGCATTTCCCCGTCGTCTTTGTCTTGCTTGCGCTGATGCTCGGGTCAGGTGCGGCGGCGTACGTATTGTCGCGGCGTCGACGCCACGCCAGGCAGCAACGCGATGAGAGGATGCACGATGAGTGATTCGTGGCCGCGTTTTTGGTTCGAACCGTGGCGTTGGACCCATCCCGATTGGCATCGCCGATACGGCGAAATTCAGATACCGGTGCATGTCTCTGCGGCACGCGTCCTCTTCGGTGGATGGATCGGCGCGTTCGAGCTCGAGCGCGAATGGCGATCTCCGGTTGATCCCCGTTGGCTTCAACTCGTCAGCCTGGGGCCAGTGGCATTGCGCGAGGCGGCGGCGGTGCTCGGCTGGATTGCCATGCTGCGCCAACCGGGAGGTATCGCACAGGTGCGGGGTGCCGAAAGCGATGCGCGCGTGCGCTGTGCGCTGCGTTATCGTGACGTCAACTGCGTACAAGCGCACGTCGGAGAATCGCGCGACGCCTATGATGTCTGCGCGAACGGCCTGCTTCTTCTGCACCGCGCGGCACAGATGCAGTGGCCCGACATCGCGCGCCGGCTTGCGATGATGCTGGCGCCTGCCTCGCAAGAGGACCACGACGCGGCATTGACGATTGCGCGTATCGACGTTGCACGCTGCCTCAGCGTCGCGCTGGCCGCTGTGCGTCACATCGGCGCCGCGCCTACCGTTGCGGCCGACATTGAGCCCTCCGCATGAGCTTTGTCGCCCGCCGCATCGCCCGCCCACCCGAGCATGAGCCATGGCCGGTCAAACTTGTCTACCGCGCGGGCGACCTGGAGCCGCTGCGCGAGCTAGCCGCCTATGCGCAGGCCGCGAGGCAGACGGCGGATGGCATCGTTGAAAGCGCGCATCGGCGCGCCGAGGAGCTCGAAGCGCGCTCGGCGCATGAGGCCGCGCACAGGCTGAGCCATGCGGATGCGGCGTTGTTGAAGCGCGCTATTTCGCTTGAAGCGGCCTACCGTGCGCGTTGTGACGCGCTTGTCGCGCGCCTCGAAGTTGTGTTGGATACGGCGTTGGAAAACGCGCTGCGCGGCATCGCGGTTCGAGTGCCCGCGGCGCAGCGCGTCGGCATCGTGGCTGAAGCGTTGCGCCGGCAGCTCCAACCTGGGCCGGCGGCGCGACTGCATCTTGCCGCCGGGGATGCGCACGCATGCCGGGCGGCGGCGTTGACATTGCCTTGGCCCGTCGAAGTCGACGAGAACCTGTCGACGGGGACTTGCCGATTGAGTCTTCAAGACGCCGAATGGGTGCTGGCTTTCGACGCATTGATCGAAGGCTACGCGATCAATCGCTAATCGGCGAATACCTCTTTTTCCCACATATTGGCTATCAGGCATTGAACGGAAAGAAATCCGCAATTCGTTTCGATTCATTTCCGAGATTTTTCGTATTATCGAATGAGGGGTGATTTCTTTAAAATTTCGGATCTTTCTCGAATGCATGAGACAACCTGAGCGGTGACGGGTGACAAAACGGCTTGGTGACGTTGCGTTTCGCTTTGTCGGTGGCGCCGGATGTGAGGACATAATGAACAAATTGCTGCGTATTATTCTCGCGGACGATCACGCCATCGTCCGCTATGGCATTCGCATTGCGATGGAGACGAATCACGTCGCCGAGGTGGTCGCGGAAGCCTCGACGTCAGATGAGCTCATCGCGGCGGTGAAGGCCCAGCCATGCGACGCGATCGTCACGGATTACTCCATGCCGGGCGTGCGCACGCAAGACGGCATTGCGCTCGTCGATCGCTTGTTGCGACTCAAACCCGATGTGCCTGTCATCGTCGTGACCGCAATGCGCAACGCGGCGTTGTTGAACAAGCTGGTCTCGAAGGGGGTCAGAGGGGTCGTCGAAAAATCGGGCGGTGTCCAGGAGCTTCATCTCGCACTACTTGCCGCAGCGCAGGACCGCAATTATTTGAGTCCAGGGCTTGAGACCCTGCTGTCGAGCGCGAGCATCATTGGTCGGCGTATCGGCACGGATGCCGTGTTGACCACGGCCGAACTCGAGGTCATCCGGCTTTTTGCATACAACGGTCTCACGGCCACGCAGATCTCCGAGCGGTTGAATCGAAGCCCGAAGACGGTCAGCCGTCACAAGATCAATGCGCAAAGAAAGCTTGGGCTATCGACGACCCAGGAACTGCTCGAATATTGCCGCAAGAACGATCTGGCTGCGCGATGAGATATTTTGTGAGCGGCGGCATGCGCGGCGGCAGCCTTGTGCGGCTTGTCGGGTCGCGCGCGATCGCCATGATGAGTGTGTCGCTGCTCGCATTGGTCGCCCTGGCGGGTTGTCCGAGCTCGCATGACATGCCGCGCTCGCCGCGCAACGGCGGGGGGCTCAGGTTGTCGCTCTCGCCGCAGGAACGTGCCTACCTTGCCTCGCTGCCTGTCTTGCGGATCGGCACCGATCCGCAATGGGCACCGATGACGTACGTCGACGACCACAGTCACCTCGAAGGCATTTCGGCGGACTATCTGAACCTCGTGCAGCAAACGCTCGGCGTGCGCTTTCGCATCGTGCCTACTCGTTCGTGGGCAGAAACCATCGAGCTTGCGAACCGCGGCGGTCTCGATCTCGTTGTGGCGGCGTCGCCCGCAGATGGGCTCGACGCCGGCTTTCACTACTCGAAGCCGTATGTCCGCTATCCCGTCGTCATCGTGACACGCGAAACCGCGCCTTTCATCGGCAGCCCAAGCGACATTTCCGGCGCCGAAGTGGCGCTTGTGAAGGACTCCGAAATTATCCGTGCGGAACTGCCGAGCCTGCGTGACATGCGCACGATCACGGTGTCGACGGCCGATGAGGGACTGCACGCCGTGGCAACTGGGCGTGCGTTTGCCTATATCGGGAATCTCGGCGTTGTCGACAGGCTGGTCAGGGAGAAGTACGCCGGGATCTTGCGCGTCGCCGCGCCGACCGGCCACATCGAGGAACTATCGTTTGGCGTCGCGTCCGGCTTCGCGCCGCTAGTGCCGCTGATCAATCGCGTGCTCACGTCGATACCGGAAGGCGAGCGCGAATATATCCAGAACAGCTGGCTCTCCACACGCTTCACGTTGGGCATTCCAGCCCGCACGCTCTGGATCGTGTTGACGCCGGCTGTTTTGCTCACGATCGTTTTTCTCGCCGTGATCTGCGCGTATATGTTTCGCCTGCGAAAAGAAGTCAGGCAGCGGCGTTGGACAGAGCGGGAGCTTGTCTTCGAGACGCAGTTCAAAACGCTCTTGATGAACACCATACCGATTCCCGTGTTCGTCAAGGACGCCGAGGGCAGGTATCTCGGCGTCAATCATGCCTATGAAGAAGCGCTGGGTATCCGGGCGGAGGCGCTGATCGGCAAGCACTTGCCGCTGACCGGCCCCATCCATGAGGAGGACGCGCGAGAGATCATCGGCATCACCGATCGCGTCATCGCCACGGGCCGTCCCGCCCATGGCGAGATCCGTTATCACGGGCCCGACGGTGCGCTGCATGATGCCGTCTACTGGGTCCAGCTGTGCAAAGCGGACGACGAGATGCCGCGTGCGGTCGTCGGCGCTTTCGTCGACGTATCCGATCTGCGCCGCATGGAGCGGCGCGAGATCGACTTGAAACGGCAGCTTGTCGAGCTCACGCAGGCGCTGCCCGCCGTCGTCTTCCAACTGCGTTTCGCTCGCGGCCGCCGTTCGCGTTTCGATCTCGACTTCGTCAATCGGCGCGCGTACGAGCTACTGCCCCTGCCTCGAGCGGTGTCGGGCGACCTGTCCGACACGCTAGCCGCCTTTATGCGATGCCTCGACGCGGCGGCTCGTCTTCGCCTGGTTCGCCTCTTTTTGCGCTCCGCGCGCTCGCTGGATCCCGTACGGGGCGAGTTCGAGCTCGCCTTGGGGGGCGGGCATCATGCGTGGGTCAATCTGGAAGCCGCACCGCAGGCGCGCGAAAACGCAGAAGTGCTCTGGAGTGGTTATGTTCACGACGTGACCGTTGCCAAGTTGACTCAAGCTGCGCTTGTCGAGGCCAAGCACGATGCCGAAGAAGCGTCGCGTGCGCGAGACGTCTTTCTGGCCACGGTGAGCCACGAGATCCGCACACCGATGAGCGGCGTGGCGGGCATTCTCCAACTGCTCGATCACGGCAGGCTCGCGCCCGACGATCAACATTTGCTGGATATGGCGCGCAACGCTGCCGAAATCTTGCTGCGCATCCTGAACGACATTCTCGATTTCGCCAAAAGCGAGAACGGTGATCTTTCACTCGCGTGCGCGCCGATGAGCGTCACTGAAATCGTCGAGCGTACGACGGGCATCATCGCGCCGGAGATGGCGCGCAAGGGATTGCACTTCGACATCGACATCTCGCACGAGCTCGCGGCACGGCACGTGGGCGACGGTCATCGGCTCGGCCAAGTCCTGCTCAACCTGCTCGGCAATGCCGCCAAATTTACGGACTACGGTACGGTATCGCTTTCGGTCGCCGTCATTGTGAGTAGCGCGTGCGAGCAACGGCTGCTGATTCGCGTGGCTGACACAGGCATCGGCATCGCTCGGGAAGACCAGAAGCGGCTTTTTTCACCGTTTACACAGGCCCGCAGCAGCGCCGCGGGCCGAGTGGGCGGCACTGGGCTTGGGCTGGCGATCTGCAAGCAGCTCGTCGAATCGATGGGCGGCTCCATTGCGCTCGAGAGTGAGGTGGGGCGCGGCACAACGGTTTCGATCGAGTTGAGTCTACCCATTGATGACGAGGCGATGCTGCGCGGGTGCGACGATGGAGCCCCCGCGCGCCCAATCGATGTGGTGGCGCCTTGCGACGAAGCCTCCTGCCGGCGCATCCTGCTCGTTGAAGACGAGCTTATTAATCGAGAGGTGCTCCGGCGCCAGCTTGTCAATCTGCGCATCGACGAGTGCGATGTCGCAGGAAACGGCGTCGAAGCGCTGAAGGCGCTCGAACGTTGTCAGTACGCAATGGTCATCACCGACTGCGCGATGCCGGTGATGGGCGGCACCGAGCTGATGCGGCGCATCCGCCAACGGGAAAACGGCAGTGCGAGGCGCACAACACTGGTTGCTTTGACGGCAAATGCCATGCCACAGCAACGTGAGGAGTGCTTTGCCGCGGGTGCGGACGCGGTGTATGTGAAGCCTGTCGAGCCCGAGCAGCTTCGCGCGTTGCTCGAGCGCTATGGGATTAGCGCGGGGGAGAGGGCGGAAGTCGCGCCGTCGCCCACCACCGGGCTGGAGAGGGCTGGCATACCGCCTGAGCGACACGCGGATCTTTGGGAGAAACTACAGCGCACGCTGGCCGAGGAAATGGCGGCGCTGCTAGCGTTGTCGATCAACGAAGACGCTGAGCGGGCAAGGGAAATCGTTCATCGCATCCTTGGCGCCGCATCATGGTTTCATCTCGAGGAGGTTGCGCAGGCGGCCATGCGACTCGAGCAGTGCTTGCTTAACGGCAACGCCGCGCCGCACACCTTTGTCTTCGCGCTGCGGACGGCCATCGCCCATGCGACGGCCGAATCCACGGAGTCAGCCCCGGGCACGTCGTGAAACGCGCTCGGCCGATAGTGCTGCGCCTTGAACGGCGCGGCATGGGCGCACACAAGCGCCTACCAAGCCGAGCGCATCCGCCAGATCGCGCCATTGGCCCGTCGCCCACCAATCTTGGAGCCCGCAAGGTGATCGAATTTTTTAAAGTCGTTGACCGACGGTAAAGATCGACCACGGCAATAAAGTAACTTTTCTCTCGATTGGGAAAATCACAAAACGCGAAAATCGTCGCGTTTATCCAATTATTGCGAAGATTGGTCAATTCGAATCGATTATCTTGGATTGTTGTTTCACGTCGACTAGTATCGGTCGTATTTCACCACGCGACCCGAGGTTTGAATGATCAAGCGACTTGCGGCGGAAGCATTCGGTACGTTTTGGCTTGTTTTTGGCGGCTGCGGCAGCGCAGTGCTCGCCGCGGCGTTTCCTCAGTTAGGCATTGGTTTCTTGGGGGTATCGCTCGCTTTTGGTTTGACGGTGCTCACCATGGCCTACGCGGTGGGCCATATCTCGGGCGCGCATTTCAATCCCGCAGTGACGGTCGGGCTTTTTGCCGGCGGGCGGTTTAGCGGACGGGACGTCGTCCAATATATCGCGGCGCAGGTGGTCGGCGGCATTGCAGCGGGAGGCGTGCTGTTTCTCATTGCGAGCGGCAAAGCGGGATTCGACGTGTCGGCCAGTGGTTTCGCCTCGAACGGTTTCGGCGAGCATTCGCCGGGAGGCTACTCGCTGCAGGCGGCTATCATTGCTGAATTCGTGCTGACGGCATTTTTTGTCGTCATTATTCATGGTGCGACCGATCCGCAAGCGCCGGCAGGCTTTGCCCCGCTGGCGATTGGCCTGGCGCTGACGCTCATTCATCTGATCGGCATTCCAGTGACGAACACGTCGGTGAACCCCGCGCGCAGCACCGGCGTCGCCGTGTTTCAAGGCGGTTGGGCGCTCAAGCAGCTATGGGTTTTCTGGATCGTGCCGCTCGTGGGTGGCGCGGCGGGTGGCTTGGTTTACCGGTTGCTACTGGCGCCCCAGACGGCCGTCATGGCAAGCCGCCCGGTAACTGTGACCGCTGGATCCGTCGAAGGAAACGCCCAGGCATAAGACCAAAGGCGAATCGCCCATCGCATTACAAACTCGGCTTTTCGCCCGCCCTTTGGCGTTCCGGGCTACGCTAGCGAACGATTGAGAAAAGGCGAGACGATGAGCGCGAAAACAGTTTCCTACGGTGTCATCTTGCTCGATGCACGGGGGCGTGTGCTGCTTGCGCACGCGACCGATACGTCGCATTGGGACATTCCAAAAGGGCAGGGCGAAAGCGGGGAGGCGCCTGCCGAGGCGGCGCTTCGCGAGCTGAGCGAGGAAACGGGTATCGAGCTTGCGCCTGAACGGCTCAAAGACCTGGGCCGCGTTCCGTATCGCCGCGATAAAGACCTTTATCTCTTTGCCGCCCGTGCCGCTGAGGGCGAGATCGACTTGGCCCAATGTGTGTGCCGATCGATGTTCCCGAGTCGCCGGGACGGCTCGATGATTCCGGAGATGGATGCGTTTCGTTGGGCGACGCCGCAGGAGCTGCCGCACTTCGCAAGCCGTAGCCTTGCACGGCTCTTTGAGACGACGGTTTCTTTAGCCGAATTGCACGGCTCGCTCTGACAAGCCGTCCATTGAAACCCGCGGGCGCTTCGCCATCAATGGCAGTCCGCGCAGGGCGAGTCTGGCAATGAGGCTCGCCCCCTGCGAGAGGCCGCTCAGCGCGGCCCTGAATGCTTATCAGGCGGGCTTGCCCCAACTGTCGCGCAAACCTACGATCCGGTTGAACACGGGCTTGCCTGGTTGCGAATCGTAGCGATCCGCAACGAAGTAGCCATGGCGCTCGAACTGGCAGCGGTCTTCGGGCTGCAGTGCATCCGCGCCGGGTTCCACATACGCTTGCACCACGCGCTTGGAATCCGGATTCAGAGCCTCTAGGAAATTGCGCCCGCCTGCATCGGGTTGCGCTTCCTTGAAGAGACGGTCGTAAAGCCGAACTTCGGCCGGCACCGCGTGCGTCGCGCTGACCCAGTGGATGTTGCCTTTCACCTTGTAGTTGTTCGCGCCTTCCGTCCCCGACTTGCTGTCCGGATAGTAATTGCAATGAACGGCGATCACGTTGCCATGTTCGTCCTTCTGCGCCCCTGTGCACTCGATGACATAGCCGTAGCGCAGCCGCACGCGGTTGCCGGGAAAGAGACGAAAGTACCCCTTGGGCGGTGTTTCGGTGAAATCGTCTCGCTCGATCCAAAGCTCCCGCGTGAGCGGGAAGGCGCGTTCGCCTCGCTCCGGATGGTGCGGATGAACAGGCGCGCTGCAAGGTTCGGCGAGATCGGCCGGAAAGTTGTCGATGATGAGTTTGAGCGGATCGAGCACGGCGACGCTGCGTGGCGCCTTGTCGTCGAGATCGTCGCGCAGCGCGCCTTCAAACACGCTCATGTCGATCCAGGAATCAACCTTCGTCACGCCGATCCGATCGCAAAAGAGCTTGATGCTCTCGGCCGTGAAGCCGCGCCGGCGCACACCGACGATCGTCGGCATACGCGGATCGTCCCAGCCGTCCACATGCCCTTCGGTCACGAGTTGCAACAGCTTGCGCTTGCTCGTAATTGCATAGGTCAGGTTGAGCCGTGAAAACTCGATTTGCTGCGGCAGCGGCCGCGCGAAGACGCCGGCATCGGCGAGCTCGGCCAGCACCCAGTCATAGAGCGGGCGGTGGTCTTCGAACTCGAGGGTGCACAGCGAATGCGTGATGCCTTCGATGGCATCCGAGATGCAATGCGCGTAGTCGTACATCGGATAGATGCACCAGGTGTCGCCCGTTCGATAATGATGCGCGAAGCGGATGCGATAGATGACGGGGTCGCGCATATTGAAGTTCGGCGAAGCCATGTCGATCTTCGCGCGCAGCACATGCTCGCCTTCCTTGAATTCCCCGGCCTTCATGCGGCGCAAGAGGTCGAGGTTTTCGGCAGCCGTACGGTCGCGGTAGGCAGACGGCTTGCCGGGCTCGGTCAGCGTGCCGCGGTTCAACCGCATCTCTTCGGCCGACTGGCTGTCCACGTAGGCCTTGCCGCGTTGAATCAGCAGCTCGGCATATTCGTAGAGCTTGTCGTAGTAGTCGCTTGCATAGTAGCGGTGTTCTTTGCCGTCTTTGGACCAGTCGAAACCCAGCCAGCGCACGGCGTCGACGATCGAATCGACGTATTCGACGCTTTCTTTTTCGGGATTCGTATCGTCAAAGCGCAAATGGCAGACACCGCCGTAATCGCGAGCGATGCCGAAATTCAGGCAAATGCTTTTCGCATGGCCGATGTGCAGATAACCGTTGGGTTCGGGCGGAAAGCGCGTTTCGACGCGACTTGTCCATTTCCCGGTGCGGTTATCGTCGTCGATGATGTTTCTAATGAAATTGGACGGGGCTGCCGCTGTGGCATCGTTGCGTTCGGTGTTCATGCGGAGGTTGTCAATCGGCCTAAACAATGCGGGTGTGCCCGCGCGATTCGTTCATTCTACCTGAGCGCCCTTAAGCTGAGCCCCGTAGGGGCAGGCCGGGCTGCAAACCGGTGGCATTTGACGCGAGGTTGCTCCGCTGTTAGGGGCGTAACAGTCGGTAAAACGGGTTGCCGACTGTGCGGCGCAGTCATTAACATGCGACCCGCATAAGACTTCGGCGTGAAGTGCGCCGAAAGTCGCTTCGTTTCGCGAGTCGGGGTGAAAAAAGATGAAGACTTCAACGCTTGCCAAGTTCACTATCGTGGCCGCCCTTGTTTCGAGCCTCGCCGCTTGCGGTTCGATGTCGCGAACGCAGAAGCACGCCGCCATTGGTGCGGCGGCAGGCGGCGCGCTGGGCTACGTCCTGACGGGCGGCCCGATTGGCACGATCGCCGGGGCCGCTGCAGGCGGACTGATCGGCGCGGGTACGACCCGCCATTGATCAGGCTGCGCGCAGGCTAGAGCGCGCGTCCTGTGGCATCACAAGCCATTAAGCTGCCTGCCTCGGCAAGCTCGCTTGGGGGGCGGTCGAGGCGGCGAGGACTCAAGCATCGCGTCACGCTGCTTCGGGCGCAGGCTTACCGGTTCATCGTGAGCGGCCATCGGTCAGATCACCCCGAGCGCTCTCAGTCCGGCGACTTTCTCATCGTCATAGCCGAGAACGTCGCGCAGTACCGCATCGGTGTGCTGCCCGAGCATGGGGGGCGCGGCACGCACGTCCGGCGGCGTCGCGCTCATGCGGATCGGGTTGCGCACCAGCGTCGCGGTCGCGCCGCTGGGATGCGGCACCTCGACGCACATGCCACGCGCGCGTACCTGTTCATTCTCGAATACCTCGCCCATATCGTTGATCGGCCCGCACGGCACACCGGCCGATTCGAGGCACTCGATCCAGACGTGCTTGTCGCGGGTGCGCAGCGTATCGGCGAGGATCGGTACCAGGGCTTCGCGATGCCGCACGCGCTGGGGGTTCGTCGCAAATCGCGGGTCGTCGGCCAGATCGGGGTGCCCGAGCGCTTCGACGAACTTGCGAAATTGAGCATCGTTGCCGACGGCGACAACGATCCACCCGTCGCGGGTTTGAAATGCCTGGTACGGCACGATGTTCGGATGCGCATTGCCCCAGCGCGCCGGTGGCTGCCCGCTCGCCAAGTAGTTTGCGCCGATGTTGGCAAGCATGGCGACCTGCACGTCCAGGAGCGCGACGTCGATATGCTGTCCTTCGCCCGTGCGGTCCCGGTGCGCGAGCGCGGCGAGCACGGCAACCGTCGCGTACATGCCCGTCATCAGGTCGGCGATGGCGACTCCCGCCTTTTGCGGGCCACCGCCCGGCAGGCCATCGCGCTCGCCCGTGATGCTCATGAAGCCGCCCATGCCTTGCACGATGAAGTCGTAGCCGGGGCGCTCGGCAAGCGGCCCCGTCTGGCCGAAGCCTGTTACGGAGCAGTAGACAAGATCAGGCTTGATGCTGGCGAGCGACGCGTAGTCGAGCCCGTACTTGTGCAGTTGTCCCACTTTATAGTTTTCGAGGATGACGTCGCTGACGGCGGCCAGCTCGCGCACGATCTTGCTGCCTTCGGCCGTCGCGATATCGACTGTGACGGAGCGCTTGTTGCGGTTCGCACAAAGATAATAGGCGGCCTCGCGGGTGTCGGCGCCGTCCGGCGTCGCAAGGTAGGGCGGCCCCCAGTGCCGCGTGTCGTCCCCCGTACCGGGCCGCTCGATCTTGATCACGTCGGCGCCTAGATCGGCCAACGTCTGTGCGCACCAGGGGCCCGCCAGCACGCGGGTCAGGTCGAGCACGCGAATAGGACTTAAGGCTCTCATGTTGGTTGATGCCTCCTGCCGGGCCACCCGGCGCGTCTTCGCATGTTAGGCGTTTTTGCCGCGCATCCCCAATGCCAAAGGAGGCAGCGCGGGCGGTGCGCCGACATTTCCGTATAATGAGTCGTTTATATCTATCGGCCGTTCTGCGATGCGCAGGGCGTTGCAAAACGGCTGCGTTCGAGTCGAGATCGCTTCAGTCCTCTATGAAAGCCTCCGAAATCCGCGAGAAATTCCTCAAGTTCTTCGAATCGAAGGGCCATACGATCGTTCGTTCGTCGAGCCTCGTGCCAGCCAACGATCCGACGTTGCTTTTCACCAACTCGGGTATGGTGCAGTTCAAGGACGTGTTCCTCGGCGCCGAGTCGCGTCCATACAAACGCGCGACAACTGCACAGCGCAGCGTGCGTGCGGGCGGCAAGCATAACGACCTCGAGAACGTCGGCTACACGGCGCGGCATCACACGTTCTTCGAGATGCTCGGCAACTTTTCGTTCGGCGATTATTTCAAGCGCGACGCGATCCATTACGCGTGGGAACTGCTGACCTCTGTGTATCAGTTGCCCAAGGACAAGCTCTGGGTCACGGTCTACCAAGAGGACGACGAAGCGTACGACATCTGGGCCAAGGAAGTCGGCGTGCCCACCGAGCGCATCATCCGCATCGGCGACAACAAAGGCGCGCGTTACGCGTCTGACAACTTCTGGCAAATGGCCGATACCGGTCCTTGCGGCCCGTGCTCGGAGATCTTCTATGATCACGGTCCCGAAATCTGGGGCGGCCCGCCGGGATCGCCCGAGGAAGACGGCGACCGCTACATCGAGATCTGGAATCTCGTTTTCATGCAGTTCAACCGCGACGCACAGGGCAACATGACGCCGCTGCCGAAGCCGTGCGTCGATACCGGCATGGGCCTCGAGCGGATTGCTGCCGTCTTGCAGCACGTCCACAGCAATTACGAGATCGACCTGTTCCAGGCGCTCATCCAGGCCGCCTCGCGCGAGACGGGCGTCGCCGACGTGGCGAACAATTCCCTGAAGGTGATCGCCGACCACATTCGCGCCTGCTCGTTCCTCATCGTCGACGGCGTGATCCCGGGCAACGAGGGCCGTGGGTACGTGCTGCGTCGGATCGTGCGCCGCGCCATCCGCCATGGCTACAAGCTCGGCTGCAAGCGGCCGTTCTTCCATAAGCTCGTCGCGGATCTCGTCGAACAGATGGGCGGTGCCTACGCCGAGCTCGCCGAGGCGCAAGGGCGCGTCACGGATGTGCTGCGCCAGGAAGAAGAGCGCTTCTTCGAGACCATCGAGCACGGCATGTCGATCCTCGACGCCGCGCTGGCGGACCTCGAAGGCAAGGGCGGTAAGACGCTCGACGGCGAAGTCGCGTTCAAGCTTCACGATACGTATGGATTCCCGCTCGATTTGACGGCCGACGTCTGCCGCGAGCGCGGCGTATCCGTCGACGAAGCTGCGTTCGAGGAAGCCATGTCGCGCCAGCGCGAGCAGGCTCGCGCGGCCGGCAAGTTCAAGATGGCCCAGGGCCTCGAGTACACGGGCGCGAAGACCACGTTCCATGGTTATGAGGAGCAGATCTTCGATGATGCGAAGGTCGTTGCCCTGTATGTGGGTGGCTCATCGGTCGATCAAGTCACGCACGGGCAGGAAGCTGTCGTCGTGCTCGATCACACGCCGTTCTATGCGGAATCGGGCGGTCAGGTAGGCGACACCGGGGTGCTTGCCAATGCCGCGATGCGCTTCGCCGTCATCGATACGCAGAAGGTGCAGGCCGACGTGATCGGCCATCACGGCACGCTCGAGCAAGGCACACTCAAAGTTGGCGATGTGCTAAAGGCCGAGATCGATGCGATCCGCCGCGCACGCACGGTCCGCAACCACTCGGCGACGCACCTCATGCACAAGGCGTTGCGCGAAGTGCTCGGCTCCCATGTTCAGCAAAAGGGCTCGCTCGTCGATCCGGACAAGACGCGTTTTGACTTTATCCATAACGCGCCGATGACTGATGAGGAAGTGCGGCGCGTCGAGGATATCGTCAACGCGGAAATCCTGGCCAATGCACCGGGCATCGTGCGCGTCATGCCCTATGACGATGCCGTGAAGGGCGGCGCGATGGCGCTCTTCGGCGAGAAGTACGGCGATGAAGTGCGTGTGCTCGATCTCGGCTTTTCGCGTGAGCTTTGCGGCGGTACACACGTGCATCGCACCGGTGACATCGGCCTGTTCAAGATCGTCGCCGAGACCGGCGTCGCAGCGGGTATCCGGCGCGTCGAGGGGATCACGGGCGACAACGCCGTGCGCTACGTCCAAACGCTCGAAACCCAGTTGCATGCGGCCGCAGCCGCGGTCAAAGCCCAGCCTTCCGAATTGACGCAGCGCATCGCGCAGGTTCAGGATCAAGTTAAAGCGCTTGAAAAGGAGCTGGCGGCCTTGAAATCGAAGCTTGCGTCGAGCCAGGGCGATGAGTTGCTGACGCAGGCTGTCGACGTGGCTGGCCTGCAAGTGCTGGCTGCAACGCTCGAAGGTGCCGACGTCAAGACGCTGCGCGAGACGGTCGACAAGTTGAAAGACAAGCTCAAGCATGCGGCGATCGTCCTGGCATGCGTCGACGGCGGGAAGGTCAGCCTCATTGCAGGCGTGACGCCCGACGCGAGCAAGAAGGTGAAGGCCGGCGAGCTCGTCAACTTTGTTGCGCAGCAAGTGGGCGGCAAGGGCGGTGGGCGGCCCGATATGGCGCAGGCCGGTGGTACTGAGCCCGCCAATCTGAGCGCGGCGCTTGCCGGCGTGAAAGAGTGGGTGGCGACGCAAATCTAATCGGCGCAGATTCTATTCGTCGAATCAACGCAGCGAGGACATTGCTGCGGCTGTCTATGTGAGTTGTCCTGCTTCCGGGGAGTGCGAAGTGCCGTTCCCGGAAGCAACCACCTTCAGGTGCGAGAGGGAACGGTGCGTAATAGGCCTAAGATGTAATTTGCGTAGGCATGAACAAGCCCGTTGCGCAATCGCGCTCCACTTACCGCCATTTCCTGTCGATCCCAACACGCTGGATGGACAACGACGTCTATGGTCACGTCAACAACGTCGTCTATTACAGCTATTTCGATACGGTGGTCAACGAGTACCTGATTCGTACGGGCGTGCTCGACATCGAGCGCAGTCAGACGATCGGTCTCGTCGTCGAGACCCAGTGCAACTACTTCTTGCCTTTTGTCTTTCCTGAGCGCGTTACGGCGGCACTGCGCGTTGCGCGCATCGGTGCGTCGAGCGTGCGCTATGAGGTCGGTCTCTTCAAGGAGGGCGCCGACGAGGCGGCAGCCCAGGGGCACTTTGTGCACGTCTACGTCGATCGCGTGACGCGTCGGCCAGTGACGTTGCCCGACGCTCTGCGCGCGGCGCTCGTGCCGCTCGTCGTCGATCACGGCTAGAGCGATTTTCGCTCGATGTGCTGTGCCGCAGGGGCGAGGATTCTTTTGACCACGAATTCACTTGCTTGCCGATGACGGGCCGTGCGGCCAGTTACGTTCCAGTTGTGCTGAACGCTGGACGCGGGCTCACCGACGATCCCCGACGCGCGTCGCGTTGGGCGGCCACTGCGTTTCTGCGCATCCGATTTGTCCGAATCTTTCGCAGTGACCGCGCTAAGCGCGAGATGGGGCATTACGATCGGGGGTGCCTGAGACAAGACGCTAGGCCTTATGCGGCCAGTCTTTGAGACGGCATCCATTCCTTCACCCTTGATAGGAGAACGTCGCCATGAGCGATCCGGTCGTCAATGTCACCAATCACTCCACTCGAGATCTTTTCGTCGATCGGGATCCGAATTGGGACGATCAGGTCTTGATGGTCGATGGAAAGCGGTTGAAGCAAGTTCATCGCGTGCGGCCCGACGAGTCTGTCACCGTGAGTGTGCCGATGAGTCCGCACGACGTAGGCGATGAGCACATGATGGGCGTGATATTTGCCGACGGTAAGGATTACGACTACGGTGGCGCAGGCGGATATCAGCTATCGATCGGACAGCACTCGGAGTCAGGACTGCTCGGCGTCACCGACGAATACAAGCTCAAGCGCCCGGGCATCGAGTACATGGCCACGAATCAAACGGCTTGGTCGATGAATATCGAGTTCATCGATGTGCCAAGGTTTTGAAATGGCATGCGCCAAGCTGGGGTGAAATCCAACAGTGCGCGCTGTTGAGTGCTTAAGGCGCCCGCTGCGGTAAAATTCGGCTTGTTCGCTCGTCGCCGCTTGCCTTTGTGGCGGCGTATGCGGATGATTCACTTCAAAGGTCGATAGCCGAATGGAAATTCACAAGGAAGTCGATGCGCGGGGGCTCAACTGCCCGCTGCCGATCCTACGTGCGAAAAAAGCGCTTGCCGACATGCAAAGCGGCCAGATCCTCAAGGTGCTGGCCACGGACCCAGGTTCGCAGCGTGATTTCGCTGCTTTCGCAAAGCAGACGGGCAACGAAATTGTCGAAAGTTCTACGACGCCCGAGAAATCGTTTGTCTTTCTGATGCGCCGTCGTTGAACGCGGGACGCGCGCTTGAGCGCGCGCCTCTTGTCGCGCGCCTGCTCTGGCGTAGCGAGCCCCTCCTGGCCGTTTCTGGCTGATCATCATCCGTTCATCATCTCTATTCCCGCGGTCCTTGCGCGACACGCGGCGATAGTGGCTCGTTCCATGGATCACCCGAAACCGTCCATAGGGAAAGCGGGGATGCTGCCGCTTTTCATCCCGTGATCGGGTGACCGACGCCGGGCTGCGACCAACGTCGACAACTGGCGCCAGTCCCGGCCAACCCACATCCGGATCAATCTTCCAGCGAAGTACGTTCACACCTTTTTGTGTGATGTTTTCGTTTCGTCTGACCACCACCAAGTCGCCATTTTGCCGATTCGTACTCTCGTCGCGTGCGAGCAACGCGGATGGGCTTTTCCATGCCAAGCGATTCCTCTTCAGGAGACGCTGCGCGTGCCGTAAACAGCCTTGTGCGACAGCTTCGTAGTTATCGATTTCGCGCTCAAGGTGGTGCTAGGTCTCGTCTGACGATGCGGCCTGATTTTGTCAAACAAGGGAAACATCAATGAAACATGGGATGGGTGCGCTTGCCGCAGGCTTCGCACTGGCATGCGCATCGGCTGCTCACGCGCAGGCGACTCAGGAGGTATACGGGCAGGTCGGCACAGAGGGCGTGGGCATCGGCTATGGCCACGTGCTCGGCTCGATGTTCAACGTCCGCGGCGAGTTCAACGGATTTGCGCTTTCGCACAATTTCAGCGCAGGCGGCCTGGACTACGATGCGACGCTCAGCTTCTATCATGCAGGCCTCTATGCCGACTTCTTTCCTGCGCCCAGTGTGCTGCCCTTCCGCCTGACGGCGGGCGTGCTGATCGGTCGCGACGGCGTCGATGGC
>NZ_DATJJF010000221.1:0-11455 GCF_035492435.1 Trinickia sp. | reverse complement strand
CGCTGCGGGGGCGGACGACTGTGCAAAGGCCGACGTTGCCGACACTGTTCCGGCTAAAGCAATAGCTATCGTCAAATATTTCATTTCAAGAGTCCTCAACTGTGCGTAGTAGCAGGTGACCCCGAAAGCATCATGGTTTGTGTGGGTCGATGAACAGCATAGTTACCTGCGCCTAGCGGATCAGTGGCTAGAAGGTGAAAAGGAATTTATGTACCTTCCTTACCGCTGTCGCTGCTGTGAGGTCATTGATTGACTTGATGAACGGCTATTCCTTGTGTCGTCACCCACTGAGTCGCCACCCACTGAGTCGTCGTGCTGAGGCAGCGGTGCGGACGGGGGGCGCGCGGGGTCGATCCCGAGCAACTGGAGCGCTTCATCGATCTTGTGGATCTCATACCTGAAATCCATCTCGATCTGTTGCCCTTCGCGGATGTGAAGCAAGCGGTCGTGGGTCCCCAGTGCAAAACGGGCGACGGAAAGTGCTTCGACGATCTTCGCCTCGCGCAGGGCCTCGGCCAAAGACGATGTCGGCTTCATGTCTTTTCTCCTGGCCGCTCGGCCGCATGGAGTGTGCCCGCCGTCCGCCCATCGCAGAGTTGATTACGCAGGCGGTGGCCGGTATGTAGCTGGCTTGTAAGCTTGCCTATTGTGCCGCTATGCGGTCATTGAAGGAACCAGTGTGATGAACGCACCGGGTGATTAATTCAGACAATTGGCTCGCATGCCCTGAAGTGTCAGGCTGCAGCCTCAGCAGTGAAGGTCCGGTAGTGAGAGGCGACGAAGTCGATAAAGCTGCGAACCGCTGCGGGCATGAGCCGTTGGCCGGAATAAACCATCCAGACGGTTCGGTTGTCGTCATTGAGGGGGAAATGATCGAGGAGCGGACGTATCTGGCCTGAGTCGAGCTCATCTCGAATCAGTGAAACCGGCAGCCGTGCGATGCCGAGTCCGGCAATGACGGCAGCCTTGGCCGCCGCAACGGTCGTGGTGCTCACGAGCGGCTTGACCGCTACGCGTCGGGTGTCAGTGCGATCGCGAAACTCCCAGAAGCGCGCCGGGGCATTCGGCGTAAGCACGATGTCGTGACGCTCGAGTTGCTCAGGCTTCAATGGAACCCCTGAGCGCGCAAGGTACTCGGGCGCGGCGGCCACGACTTCGCGGAAAGGCTCCAGCGAACGGCAAACGAGTGATGAGTCCCGGAGGCGCCGCTCGGCGACGAAGCATACGTCAAAGTCGCTCAACGTCACGGAGTTCATGCTTTCGAACGCCGACACCTCGAAGCTGACATTCGGTTCCACGAGATGATAGGCGGCCATGAGTCGCGGCAACTCGGTGACGGCGTACGAAGCCGTCACTGCAACTTTGAGCGCTCCGGTTGTTTGATTCGTCGCCGATGCGATGTCTTCATCGATCAAGTCCAGTTGCTTGAGCAGCTGTGTGCAGGCGTCCCAATACGTTCTACCGGGCGCGGTAAGCGATACGCTCCGCGTCGTGCGATTGATGAGCCGCGTGTGCAGGTGCTCTTCGAGCGCGGCGATGTTGCGCGTGACCACGGCTGTGGAGACGCCAAGCTCCTTGGCGGTAGCCGTGAAGTTAAGGTACTCGGCGACCTTCACAAAGATGCGCATCGCGGCGATTTGATTCATGACATCCCACCTCTATCGACCATCGCATGTAAGGTTACCGCGCAAGCGATTACGGCATGCGGACTGAACTATTACGGATTTGTCATCTGAGCGCGGCTGCGGCGGGTGACAAAAATGTAACGTTCGGAGCAGGTATCCGGTAACGTCCGACGGCCTAGCATGGCGGCGTGGACTGCGTCTTTCGCGTGACTGTGGACGGTGGCGCTGGTGGCAAACGCAGTCCGACACGATGATCTGGCAGACGGCGGCCTTTCTTTGCCACGCACGAGGCATCAGTTGCGCCGAATACGACGCGCTGGTCGCCGCGGGCGGAGGAAGCCTCGGGATGCCCAATGACGGAGGCATCGCTGCTGTACCGCTCGGGCGAGAAGCGCGGCCCCGGCATACGAGTTGATCGGCCGAGCGGCAAACGGGGTGCGGGAGTTGAGATGCGAATTCTGGTAGTTGAAGACGAGCCGAAGACGAGCGCCTACCTTAAGAAGGGGCTGGAGGAATCGGGCTACGAGGTCGACCTCGCAGGCGACGGGGTGCGTGGTTTGCAGCTTGCGCAGGAACACAATTACGACGTAATCGTCCTGGATGTGATGTTGCCGATGCTGGACGGCTTCGGCGTGCTGCAGCGTCTGCGCAAGACCAAGTCGACGCCCGTGCTGTTCCTGACGGCGCGCGACGATGTGGCGGATCGGGTCCACGGATTGGAGCTGGGCGGGGACGACTATCTCGCCAAGCCGTTCGCGTTCGTCGAATTGCTGGCGCGTGTGCGCACGCTCGCGCGGCGGGGCCCTCCGCGCGAAAGCGAACTCATCGCCGTCGGCGATCTCGAGATCGATCTGATCCGGCGCCGCGTGCGGCGCGGTACGACGCGCATCGATCTTACGCCGCGTGAGTTTTCATTGCTGCACCTGCTTGCGCGTCGTCAAGCCGAAGTGCTGAGTCGTACACAGATCGCCTCATCGGTATGGGACATGAACTTCGACAGCGATAGCAACGTGGTGGAAGTGGCAATCCGGCGTCTGCGCGCGAAGATCGACGAGGGCCAGCCTATCAGGCTGATCCATACCGTGCGCGGCGTGGGGTACCTACTCGAGCCAAGGAGCGCCAACTGATGATGCAGCGGTCTTTCGCTGTCACGTTGGCGGTCGCATTCGGTGCGACTACGCTGGCCGTCTTTGCGCTGGTCGGCAGCTACGTCTACTTCGCGCTGGATCAGCAAGTGCGCACGCAAGACGATCTCGACGTCGTGCTCGCCGCTCGCCATTTGCGCCGGCTGGCCGAAGAACTGGACTCCTGTGACGCTGTGCGCCAGCACGCGACTCGGCTGGTGAGCGTTGTGCTTGGCAACAGTGCGCTGTCTGTTGTGATCTTCGATCGGGCCGGCAAGCCGATCGTTGCACACAGTGGACTTCAATCGGACGATGAGGTTGCGGTCTTCCCTTCGTCCAATGCCGCTCCGGTCGGCATCGACCCCTCGTTGCTCGAGGAGCCGGCGAATCACCTTTCGTCAGACAGCCGGATTACGGACGCATCGATCGTGCAATGGCGTGCGTCAGGCGGGGTCACCATGCGTAGTATCGCGTTCGACTCGACGCTGCGAAACAAGGATCCTGTCCGCGTAGTCATTGCACGCGATATGAGCGGCCCGCTCCGTTTGCTCGACAGTTACCGAGACACGCTCAGGCTCGCCGGCATCATCGGTTCATTGCTTGCGCTCGTCGGCAGCTATGTCCTGATCCGAATCGTACTGCGGCCGCTGCGCGACATCGCCGCTCATGCGCGCAACGTCACGATCGATCGGCTCGATAGCAGTGTGCCTGTCGAGCAGGTACCGCGCGAGTTGAAGGCGCTCGTGACTTCGCTCAATGGCATGTTCGCGCGACTTCACAACGGTTTCCAAAGGCTTTCGCAATTTACGGCCGATCTCGCGCACGACATGCGCACGCCGATTGGAAATATGCGCGGCGCAACCGAGGTGGCTTTGGCGAGACCGCGTTCGAGCGAGGAGTATCAGGCGCTGTTGGCCTCGAATCTTGAGGAGTGCGATCGTCTTTCGAAGATGATCCAAAACGTGCTCTTTCTTGCGAGGGCGGAGCATCCGCAATTCGTAACGAGCATGCGCGAGTTCGACGTGCACGCGGAACTTGACCGCATTGCCGGCTATTTCGAGGGGCTGGCTGAGGAAGCCGGGTCGGTGCTGCGCGTCAACGGCGGTGGGCAGCTCACGGCCGATCTCGAGCTCTTTCGCCGCGCGCTCGGCAATCTGCTGGCAAACGCGCTGCGGTATACACCGCGTGGCGGCATGATTGCCGTCGATGCCCGCCAGTTCGGCGACACGCTGCGTATTGTCGTGGCTAACGAGGGGGCGCCGATCGATCCCGTCCATCTCGAGCGCATCTTCGATCGTTTCTACCGCGCCGACCCGTCGCGCAGCAGAGCAAGCGAAGACGCCGGCGGCGGTGCCTCGGCGGGGCTGGGTTTGGCGATCGTGCGTACGGTGATGGAGCTGCACGGTGGCACTGTCAGCGCGCAAAGCGACGAGACGGGGACGAGGCTGATCCTGGTGTTTCCGCGCCGGCCGCCGCGCACGGTGTGATCGACTGACGGGAATGCCATCGTTCCGGTTCGACGGGCCGTTCAGGTCCGTCGAGCCGCTTTGCCTCCACGGCATGAGCTCACCACTTCGGCTACATGCTTCCGAGTGGGCTACGGATGCCCTTGCTGCATGAACCCCCGAACAACCTCTCAAACATCGTTCTATTTCGCGCATCAAGCCATCGCGGATGGTGCTGAAATCGAGTCTCGGACAGTTTGAAGGGATATCAAGGATGGCGGCCGTTCATAGATGGAACTGGCGGAGCAAAGATCCGTTGAGCATCCTAAAAGCTCTTTAATTCCATTTTAAAAAACGCTCGCAGGCAAAGCAATGCCGATAGAACAGCATATTTCGCTGGGGTTTTCGTGCCAGACCCGCAACACGTTCATGACCTTTAGCGCCGAACATCGCACCATGCCGTTCGACTGGTGCATCACCACTCGGCAGTTTGTGCTCGAGGCGCTCAAGGAAGGGCGCGGTAGCAGCTTTATGCCGAATCTAAATGAGCTAAAACTCTACACTACTCCGATTCAACAGGAGCAAGGCCTCTGTAGTGATAAAGGTATCTGGTTTTGGCACGAGTTTCCCCGCAAGCCAGGATTCAAGCAACTAGCCGACAATCCGCTTGAGGGCAGTCAGCTGCATGCAAAATTTCGGGCTTTGTGGGATAGATTCCTCACTTGCATCCGCGACCCTCATACAGTAAAACGATTCGTCATTTCGAACACTCAGGATAATCTCGAGCTGTTCACTCCTATGGGATCCGGGGATCAGAATTTCTTCAGTCATTATGGGCTGGATTATGATTTCTTGATGAGGCTGGACGATGCGTTGCGTACGCTCGGTGCCAGGAATTTCACGATCCATTTCATGATTAGAAATATTCAGAATTACCTGGATTTTGTGCTTAATCCCGTCGTGGAGCATTTCACTCCGATGTTCGTCGGCACGCTTTCTCTGCCATATCACAAAATGGTCAGTAAGCTGCTTGGTCAATCCTGCGAGCGTCGCGTGGCTACGGGGGCAGAATTATTCGGAAAATACAGCAATGGTATTGAGCTTGTGCCGGGGCCATACGGCGATGTACTTGCCTGTGATGCAAACGGAAAAGTTTACGGCACCGCCCGCGAGGTTCCAGGAGGATACGTATTTGGCTTTACTGGAGCTCGAGATAGGGTTGCGTCGGCGGTAGTTGAAAATGACTCCTTGTATTTCAGCGACAAGGGGCGTTGGACAAAAAGCAGTGCCCATCGTGCTGGTGCCGATTCAATGGCTTCATTGATTTCGACTAGCCATTGATCAACATCGACTGCTCCTCAGCACTCGAGCGCGAGCTCGACGTCGATCCCTGCAACGCTGCGCTGCATCGCATGATGGCGGTGGCATTGCGCGCGCAAGGCGATGAACTCGGCGCCATCGCACATTCCATCGCCGCGCGCACCGTCGATGCTTATGCAGCCGGCGCGTCCGACGCGACGATCGACGCGCTTTGCAATGTCGCGACAGGCTACTTCATGAAGGGCGACAAGCCGGGCGCGGCGCGCTGGTATCGGCTTGTACTTGCACTCGATCCCAACATCGCCGTCGCGCATCTGAATCTGGCTGCGATCCACTCAGATGAAGGCCGTGCGCATGAGGCGCGCGCTTCGAGAGATCGCGCATTTGCCCTGCAACGGGTTTTTGTCGAGCGTCTTGGGGAGCCGTTGCGCAACGTACTGATTCTTTGCATGGGCGAGGGCGTTGGCAACGTGCCGGTCGAGACGTTGTTGCCGACGACGTCCTGCGCCCGGATCAAATACGCGATCGATTACGCGCGCGACGAGGAGGACGCGGAGCTTCCGCCGTACGAGATCGTATTCAACGCGATCGGCGATGCCGATGTCGCTGCGCCGATCGGCGCTCGGCTCGAACGATTCGCCGCCCGCTGCCATCGCCCGATCCTCAATCCGCCGTCGCTCGTTGCTCACACGTATCGCCATCTATTGGGCGCACGGCTTGCCGGCCTCGACGGTGTCTTGGTCGCGCCCTGCGTGCGTTCCGAAACGGTGCCCGCGTCAGACGATGAGCTGATGCAGCGGATCGCAGGCGGCGGTCTATCGTGGCCGCTTTTGGTTCGTCCGCTGGCGACTCACGGCGGCGAAAACGTGCTGCTGAGCGAGTCGCCCCATGCGCTCAAGGCGCATCTCGACTTGCTGGATGCTCCCCACTATTTGACGACGTTTGTCGATTACCAATCGGCGGACGGGTATTACCGAAAGTACCGAGTCATCTTTGTCGATCGCGAACCGTTTGCCTATCACCTTGCGGTTTCAGAGCACTGGCTCGTGCATTACTTCTCGGCCGATATGGCGCGCCACCCGTGGAAGATCCAGGAAGAGCGAGACTTTCTGGAAAATCCGCGCGCGGTGCTAGGCGAGCGCACGTGGCAATCGATCCGCGCAATCGGGCGAAGGCTCGATCTGGATTATGGGGGCATCGACTTTACCGTGCTCGCTGACGGCCGTGTCTTCGTGTTCGAGGCCAATGCGACGATGCTGGTCCACTATGAGCGCGATGGGGGAGCGCTCGCACACAAGAATCCGCACGTGCGGGGCATCGTCGATGCATTCGAGCGGCTGCTCGATCAGGCCAGCCAGTGCTGAAAATCGTAGTAGGGCACTGCATCGCCTCGTGTCACCGTCCCGCCGGGCCGTATGCGGGCGAGACCGCTCGCTGCGGCGAGAGACCCCAACGCTGAGGGACTTTGTTGCGCGAGCGGCACGAGCCGCGTGCTGCCGCTTTCGTCCGTCACGCTCACTACGCGCAAGAACTCGTCACGATACGCGTGACCGTTTTTGTCGAGATCGAGCGCGAATCGGGGAGTCGGCGGAAAAAGGGCGGTTCTGCCCTGCATGCGCCGGATCAGCGGCGTGATCAGCAAGGTGAACACGGCGAAGGCGGCAGCGGGATTGCCGGGCAGGCCGACAAACGGCTTCCCGGCGACCGTTGCGAGCGCAAGAGGCTTACCTGGCTTCATTCGCACTTGCCACGTGGACATCGTTGCGCCGAGCGCTTCGATCGTGGCTCGGACGAGGTCGCGTTCGCCGGACGACGTGCCCCCAGCGCTCACGATGAGATCGCAATGCGGCAGCATTTGCGCGAGCGCGCTCTGGATTTGCGGTTCGTTGTCTCGCGCATGCGTGATGCGCGAGACGCTGGCGCCCATGCCCTCGACAAGCGCCGCGAGCATCGGCCCATTGCTGTCGAACGTTTGTTGTGCCGTTCTGGTGTTGCCGGGTAAAACGACCTCGTCGCCCGTGGTCAGGATGCCGACGCGAAGCTTTGCGAATACCGACACGCGGTCGATGCCCTGTGCACTCATCAAAGCGATTTGTGCGGGGCGCAAGAGCGTGCCGGCAGGCAGCAGCAACTGGCCAGTCCGCACGTCCTCTCCACGCATGCGGACGTGCTGCCCCGCCCGGGGCGCAGTCATGATCTCGATGCCGGCCGCAGATTCCCGCACATACTCTTGCATGACTACGGTGTCGGCATGAGCGGGCATCGCGGCACCTGTGAAGACGCGGGTAGCGTGCCCGGTGCTGAGCGGCACGGGCAATGCGCAAGCGCTGCAACGCGCTTGCACTGGGAGGATTTTGCCCGGTTCGAAATCCTCGTAACGGATCGCGTATCCATCCATTGCACTGCTGTCGGCACCGGGCAGATCGTGTTGGGCGCCGATACGCTCTGCCAGGATATGCCCGGCGCATTTAAAGACGGGGACTATCTCGGTTGTCGTGGGAAATGGCACGTCCGCCGATAGCATCCTTTGTGCATCGTCAAAAGCTATTGCGGCGAGTCTGCTGCCTGGCATTTCCTTGTTGTCCGTCGTTGTCCGCCCGTGCATTCCGTTGCTTGGGGCAGGTTGCAGGCCTGGGTCGCTCGAATGGCGCGGCGCTGCCTTGCACGTCCGCCGAAAATCGTCATCTGTTGCATAGATCTGGCCGGCGGCGCGAGCGAGGGAGTGTAATGTATCCGCGCATGCTACGGAGCGCACACATAGACGCAACGTACAGGAGCACAGATCGGTAGGGTTCCGCAGGTTAAATGCGTAGTCATACGTAGAAATATTGCGTAATTATGCGGTTGTAAGGGAAGGGGTGATCGGGAATACTGAGCGCCGGTCGGACATCGTCCTGCTATGGGAAATCGAGCGCAACTTGGCGGGCGCTCTACGCCCTCGCCAATAAAGAACAGCAACAGGAGACCCGTCTGAATCCCGATGCCGCATTGGGATTCGGCCACTCGCCCGCGTATTCGTCGGGCGTCTCTTCCGCGAAAATCGATACCGCGTCTGGCTGTCCGCCGCACATCAATACGTGATACCACGCGTACATTGGAGGAGAAACAAGTGACGACACAACCGCGTTCGGCCGGCCGTGGGTGGCTTTGGCTCATCCTGCTGATTCCCTATGTGGCGCTGCTGTGGCTGCCGTTCTACAACGAGCGCATGCCCGCACTCGCCGGATTTCCGTTTTTCTACTGGTATCAGTTTCTGTGGGTTCCCATCACATCACTACTGATCTATCTCGTCTATCGGGGGCTGAAATGAGCGGCGTGAATCCAATCAACCCCGTCGCGATGGGGGTCTTCATCGCGTTTTTTGCGCTTGTGACGCTGATCGGTTTTTTTGCGGCCCGCTGGAAGCGCGGCGATCTCAATCAGTTGCATGAGTGGGGTCTCGGCGGACGCCAGTTCGGCACGATCATCTCGTGGTTCCTCGTCGGCGGCGATTTCTATACGGCGTACACCGTCATTGCCGTGCCGGCGCTCGTCTATGCGGTCGGCGCCTATGGCTTTTTCGCGCTGCCGTACACGATCATCGTTTATCCGTTCGTCTTCGCGGTAATGCCGAAGCTGTGGCAGGTCGCGCACGACAAAGGCCACATCACAGCGGCTGACTTCGTGCAGGGCGAATACGGCGGCAAGTGGTTCCCAGCGGCGATCGCGTTGACCGGTATCGTAGCCACGATGCCGTATATCGCACTCCAGCTCGTCGGTATGGAAGTGGTCATCAAAGGGTTGGGTGTGACTGGTGAGCTGCCCCTCATCGTGGCCTTCGTGATTCTCGCGCTCTATACGTATACGAGCGGCTTGCGCGCGCCGGCGATGATCGCGTTCGTCAAGGACATCATGATCTATATCGTGGTGATCGCTGCCGTCTGCTTGATTCCGGCGAAGTTGGGCGGATACGCTCATGTGTTCGACGCCGCGGACGCCCATTTCAAAGCCAAGGGCGGCGTGACCGGCATCATGCTCGCGCCGTCTCAGTTCACCGCGTATGCTTCGCTTGCGCTCGGCTCGGCGCTCGCTGCGTTCATGTATCCGCACACGATGACGGGTGTGCTGTCGTCGGGCTCGGTCGAAACCGTTAAGAAGAATGCTATCTTCTTGCCGGCTTACACGCTGCTGCTGGGTCTGATCGCGCTGCTCGGTTACATGGCTATCGCCGCGGGCGTGCAGGTGAAGTCGCCGAGTGATGTTGTGCCGACGCTTTTCAATACGCTCTTCCCGTCGTGGTTCGTTGGCTTCGCGGCTGCTGCTATCGCCATCAGCGCGCTCGTGCCCGCCGCGATCATGTCGATCGGTGCGTCCAACCTCTTCACGCGCAATCTGTGGCGCCCGCTCGTGGCACCCAACATGTCGCCGGCCGGCGAGGCGTCCACGGCCAAGATCGTGTCGCTCGTCGTGAAGTTCGGGGCCCTGATCTTCATCGTCGTGCTGCCGACACAGTTCGCCATCGACCTCCAGCTGCTCGGCGGCGTGTGGATTCTGCAGATTTTCCCTGCTGTCGTCTTTACGCTGTTCTGCCGGCGCTTGACCTCGGTCGGCCTTTTCGCCGGATGGCTCGTCGGCATTGCGCTCGGCACGAGCCTCGCCGCGGCGCAAGGCCTCAAGCCGATCTTCCCGCTGCACGTGGGCGGCAGCGCCTACCCAGTCTATATCGGCTTGATTGCACTGGTCGCGAACGTGGCGGTGTCGGTTGTCATTTCGCTCCTGATGCCGGCGCGCAATCGCGTCGAAGGCGCGAATCTCGCGGCCTAACCCTCGCCGCGTAGTAGTAAAAGGCGCGCTATTGCTTGCTCGAAATCGGGTAACGGTAGCGCGCCAGCGCGTACCAACCGCGCGCGCGATGTCTATGTTGATCACTCAGCTGCAGTTCATCTTTGAGGCGTTTTGACCACGCCCTGCGCCGATCCCATCCCCGCGCTAGCGCGATAGCGCTCCGCCTTATGCCCAACTGTGGGCAATCCGCCGACACCTGATCCAGCAGCGGCGTATGCGGCGAATTGAAATCAATTTGAAAGAATAAGTGCGAAATTTCGGCAAACTTTGCCCGTTTCGGCTATCCTCTGCGCGCGTCATGCCCGAAAGCGGCTTATTGCCGCTTGACGAAAGCATCGCTGTATGAACGGCCGCAGAAGTAAGAAAGCGGCCAATCTAATAATTTTCCCCAAGCTTTGAGGTCTGTCTCATGGTCTCCATGAATCGGCGGCAGTTTCTCAAGGTGTCGGCGACCACACTGGCGGGATCGAGTTTGGCCCTCATGGGCTTTGCGCCCACTCCGGCACTCGCGGAAGTCCGTCAGTATAAGCTCGCACGCACCACCGAAACGCGCAACACCTGTACCTACTGCTCCGTTGGCTGCGGCATCCTGATGTATGGGCTCGGCGATGGCGCAAAGAACGCGAAAGCCAGCATCATCCACATCGAGGGCGACCCTGACCACCCCGTCAATCGCGGCACGCTGTGCCCGAAGGGTGCGAGTCTGCTCGATATCATCCATAGCAAGAGCCGGCTTGAGTACCCCGAGTACCGTGCGCCGGGCTCCGACAAGTGGGAGCGCATCTCGTGGGATGACGCGCTCAACCGGATCGCGAAGCTGATGAAAGAAGATCGCGATGCCAACTTCGTCGAAAAGACGGCGGATGGCAAGACGGTCAACCGGTGGCTGACCACCGGGATGCTCGCTGCATCTGCAGCCAGCAATGAAGCCGGTTACCTGACCCACAAGGTGATCCGCAGCACCGGGATGCTCGCATTCGACAACCAAGCTCGTGTCTGACACGGCCCGACGGTGGCAGGTCTTGCCCCGACGTTTGGCCGTGGAGCGATGACGAACCATTGGGTCGACATCAAGAACGCGGACGTTATTCTGGTGATGGGCGGCAATGCCGCTGAA
>NZ_DATJJF010000220.1:0-27711 GCF_035492435.1 Trinickia sp. | reverse complement strand
AGGAGATGCCGATAACGTCGCCGATGTTATAGACGATGGCGGCCAGGCCATCGCGCAACTGCGTCAGCGCACCCAGAAAGATCGCGAGATCGGCGACGTCGAATCGACCCGTTGCGAAGCCTTGTGCAATCGCGAAAAGGGGAGCGCCGAGGCACACGCTGGCAAAGAGGGAGATGAGGGCAATCCGGCCCGCGTTGCGGATGCGAACGCGATTGGCGGCCACTAGGTAGGCACCATGCCGACTGCGCCATCGCTCGAGCAACCCCACTTGCATCCGGAAAATGCGGATGTCCTTGGCAAACTCGGGTTGCGTCAAAACGCGATCGAGGATGCGCAACTCGTTGAACGTTGCTGCGTGCTGCTTATGCACGTCCCAGCTCGAGCGCTCGGCACGTGCACGCAATAGCATGGCGGGAATCGCCCCGATCAGCGCCGCAACGGGCATCCACCAGGCAATGTCGCCGATGAGCAGCACGACAGGCACAATGCTCACGAAACCGATGCTGACCGAAAAGAGATGGTGGACGAGATCGGCAAGTCGCTCACCTGCGCTTGCGCAGAGCACGGCCGTTTCGCGCAACCGCGTATTCTCGTGGATAGCGAGATCGGGAAACGTCGAAACGGCGCGATTCACCTCGCCCTTGATCGTCATGCGTGCGGCGTCGCGTAGCGCATCGAGTACAAAGCTCGAGATCGCGGCCAGACAGTCGTTCAAGCCCGTCAACAGCACATAGGCGACGATGAGGGCCATGACGGCAGCGAGGCCGTTACCGTCCGAGAGCCGCGCGATGACTTGTGCTCCGGCATAGATGAGCGCAGCCGGTACGAGTCCGCCAATGATGTTGAGCGCAACAGCGAGAAAGAACACGCGCGGCGAAGCGCGGCGTAACAGCGCCACGGTATGCGCGAGGTTGGCAATGAGGGCATTTGCTCCCATCGTCTCTCGTCAGACGAGCCGGCGAAGCGGGCGCATTTTGAGCTGTGCGTCCAGGTGCGCGCGTGGGCAGGAGAACCGGCGCAGCCATGTCTCCAAGTCGCATACGCCACGGATGTAGTGGTATCGGAGGCCCGGGTTGGCGTTCGGGTCCTCCATAGCGACGATGTACGCCATCAATTCCCGGCGAAACGCCGTTTGATCGACGAGCCCCCATTCCGAGACCGTCATCGGTTCTTCGGTGAGCGCGTAGAGCGCTGTTGCGCTGTTGTGAAACATGCGGCGCGCCATTAACGCGTAGCTGGTCTTGTGCGTCTTTTGCAGCACCGCGGCCGGCAGCTCGTGGCGATAAGCGATCCGTGCCAGCATTTTTGCGCTCGCGTATGGATTGGCGCGGTCTACGTTGAGATAGTCGTGGTGAAAATGCGGCGGGCAGGTTAGCGCGAACGAAATCATGCGGGGATCGAGAAACGGGTGCGAGTTCACACATTGAACATTCAGCGTGTCGAAGTACGACGCGCGCGGATACAGCATCCCGTGCATATAGCGGTGACCGACGTAGGCGAAGCGTGGCGCGTCTCGGCACGGCCTGTCGGCGATGTCCATTGCCGCGTCCGCGACAGCGGGTTTCAAGAAGGCAGGGGATGGCAGACGGTGTGTCTTGCGCGCTTCGCGAAGCAGTGCGCGATGCCCCCAAAACGGGAGTGCCGATTCAAGCAGCTTGCGCCAATAGGCAGCGCTTCGGCAACGCATGCCGAGCCGACTCGTGAGATAGCGATGGACACCGACGAGCCCTTCCTTTTCGCGAATGCCATCGACGATCAGCTCGTGCATTGCTTCACCGAGTACAACATCGCCGCCTTCACCCGTCATCACGAGCGAAATGCCGCGCCGTTGCAACGCTGCGGCACATGCTTCCTTGACGAGCGGGTTGGCTGCCGAATCAGGGCCGTCGACGAAAGGGGCGGCGTCGTCGAGCATCGGAAAGCGTAGAGCCGCGTCGGCGTAAAGGATTTCATGCGGCACGCTGCGCGTGCCGAATAACGCGGCGAGCAGCTTTTCGTCGTGGCTCATGACGAGATCAGGGTCCTTGAAGGCGACGCTGACGGCAAAAGGCGTCTTCGACCCTGACGAGATGCAGGCCCCAAGCACTGTGCTCGAATCGATGCCGCCGCTCAGCAAGATTGCGCCGGCGCCCGCGTTGAGCCGGTCACGCACACACTCATCGAAAGCCGCTTTGAACGCTTCAGCGCATTCGTGCCGTTCATTGGCGACGAACGGCGAACGCTTCGGCGTGACGCAAGGCTCGCGTGGAATGATTCGGTGTCGACTTCCGTCCGCATCGATGCAGAGCACGCTGTCTCGCTCGAGTTTGCGGACGTGGGTGAAAAACGTGGCGCCGTTTGCGAGCTCGTTTTCATCCAACATGATCGTGTGGGAGAGAAAGCGGCTGCATGACGCTCGGTCGATCTGCGCGGGCACGTCGCGCGACGACAAAACAAGACGCAGGTCATTGCTGACGATCCAATGCCCTCGCATGCCGCGATGGTAGTAGACAGGATGCGTTGCGTAATGGTCAGTGGCCACCCTCGCTCCGCGTTCATCGGCGCGGGCGTAGCTGAATTCGCCGATGAGCGGTTGGGTGGACGGGTCGACGACGAGCGCATCGTCATTGAGCGATGAGTAGATGCGGCTGCGGCAACCATCGCGCACCCAGCCGCTGTACGCGACACCGGCCGCGAGCGTTTCCATGGGTGGCCCGTTGCGGCTGCGGTCTTGGACTAGCTCGACGTCGAACTGCAACAACAGCGCATGAGGCAAGTCCTTGCGGCGACATCGAACGATCTTCACTCTGTCAAACAGAGTGAGAACGCTTTCGATGTAGCGATTGATTTGACCGGGTTCATGGTTCAACAGCAGCGTCCAGAATCGCACGTTTTTGCATCCATGATTGAAGAGCTTTTTCGGGATGAAGGCGTTTGATTACTTTCAAGTCGTCAACGCTCACCCGGCCGGGGCTGATGATTTGCTTTGGGTGGACGCTGCGGATTTGCACCCAGGCGTGGCCAGAAATTTTTCCGTCTTGCTTTTTGATGCCTATGATGATGTCTGAGTCGATGTTGTTGGCGGAGGCAATGAGTTGCGCGACAATGCTGGCTGAATAGCATGACGCATAACTCCATTCCTGGTTATCCATCTGGTAAATGAAGTCACAGACTGTTTGCAAGTAATGAGAGTCAATTTTCGTTGACCTCGTGAATTGGCCCATTACGATGCCCGGCATGACCGTCTTGCAAATCGCGAGATAGGCATCGTCGACCGATCGTTCAAGCAGCAGTGCGCGGATTACGCTGTGTAGCAGAAAGATCAGGCGCCGTTCATTGTTCAAGGAGCACCCCAATTTCGACTAGCGAGTCGATCGCTTCCTGAATCAATGCGACGTCTTCCCGCGTCAATGGATGCTGCGTGCCGATGATCTGCTCTATCTCCCGTGCCGTGGCGCTCGCGCCTTTCTCGACAAGCGCTTCGAAGACGAGCCGCGCCGCGCCCCCGATGCCGAAATACGCCTGCTTCACCGTGCTGAACGCGATCAACTCGTCGTCAATGTGAAAGTAATCCGGTGTATCGATCGAGAACGCCGTGTCGGGTTTTTGATTCTGATTACTTCTCATGGTGTACCGGGTGGATGTCAATGATGGCGAGACAGGGGGTTCGCCCGCCTCGCCCAATTGCTAGCCGATTCGAATCAAATCAGCGTCGACCGCGCCCGAAAATTCCATCGCCGGGGTGGGATTTCTTAGATAGGATTACCGATAGAAATGAACCATAGGGGGTGATTCGGGTCGGTTGGAGAAAATGTTTGCTCATCGGGATGCCTCCTTTGAATAAATAGTTCTAGTGCGCTCCGCTTTAATTTGGCTAGCGAGGCGACTGAAGTATGCTTGTCGTAAAAATCAAGAAAAGCTCGATGGACTAGAGGCCGGTCACTACGAGAAAAGGGAACTTGAAAAGAGCCGCAATCAGGTGGCGCCGCACGGAGACATTAAGACTCGCTAGGACCAGTCTTCAACGTGGCGAGAGCGGATGATGCGAGCTTGAGTGGCGTCACGGGAATGTCGAGCCAACGCTCGAAGCGAATGCGCAGCTTGCCGAAACCTGAAAATCAAGCGTATAGGCGCTCGACAACTCATCGGTGACGCCCAAACCAAGCTCCCCTTGCTCTCGATACCTTTGCTGTTGACGTGAGGGGTCATGTCCCGTCGTCGCCAGGTCGGCATGTCTGGCCGTTAACGCAGCTTCTTAAGCCTGTTATGCCCGCGCCCGGTATGCCGCGTATGCCGCGCCGGCGCGCACGACATTGCTCGCCATGGTTCGCGCCTCCTCTTCTTCTAGCCGAGCGATTGGACGACCCGGTCATACACCTCGAGGATAGGCAGTCCTATTTGCGCCAATCGCTGCCAATCGGCGTTCTGGTTTTCGGAAATTGCCTTTCCGATTGCGCACAGTCACGCCGTCTTAATAATCAAATTCAGACAATTCTGATAGACCGCGACGACGGCACAGGGTTATCTGTCGCCTCCTGGTTTAATTCTCGGAGGGGGCAGGATGGAGAAACTGGAGAAACGACGACAGGCCACGCGCGCCGGACTGAAACAGCCCCCCACCGCCGCGACCGGTGAGCCGACATGACGGCCGAGACCACTTCCATGGCAGCGCACGGCGCGCTCACCGTCACCGCGCCCGCGGCCGTGCGCCTGAATGTAGAAAACCGCCGCGTGGTGCAAAGCCCCGTGCCGGAGCAGCCGAGCCGGGCTCAACTGGTCATGCAGCAAGGTCTCGACACCGTCGAGAACCACGGCCTCGAAGTGTTCGTGCAATGCCTGTACATGGTGCCGGGCGTCGGCAACGCCCTGTCGCTCAAGGACGTGGCGATTGACTTGGACAATCGACGGGGTCGAAGTAACCGATACATGTGGTCTCAAGTGATGAATGTCCAACGCACCGAAGATGTCCTCGTGAGAATGATCGATCTATTGCGGCAGGGGGCGCTGAACGATTGGGCGAATGCGCTCCACCGTTGTTTGCTCAATCTGGCAAACGATCCCGATGAGGTACGCACGCAGATAATTGCGATGTATGGAGGTATGGGTTCGTTGAACGACCTAGTCCTATACAAGAATGGACAACCGATGACTCGCGAGAACAATGAGCTCGATAGCTTGAGGGGTGAGCTGTATAAGCTTTGCCACTAGATAGGTGCTGTGAACGAAGGGCCGCTTGCGCGGCCCTTCGTTCATCCACGGGTAAAGCGTTGGTTCGGATCGTTGCGGCTGTAGCTTATGCCACGTCGCTTGAAAGCGCCGCGACTGCTCCGAACCGTTCTGAGACGATGGGATGTGCCTTACTGGCGTCCGCCTCACGCTGAGACCTCTCGCCTGCACTACCACGGCGAGTGATAAATCTGCTGCGCGGCGGCGTTTGGTCCGCCGAAAGGATCCCGATAGAGCGTGCGAGCCGCCCCCTGAGCCATATCTGCCGGCGCGACGCCGCCCGCTTGTGCGCCGCCCGCTTGTGCGGCGCCCGCGACCGGCGCCGCGCCGCTACCGAGCCCAGTGCCGCTCAAGCCTGCTGCCGCCCCCGCTCCCGCAACACCATTACCCGCGTCTGCCGCCGCACGAGCGGCGGGCTTGCGTCCGCCGCCGGCTGGCAGTGGGTCGTATCCATTACCGTCGCGATTCGGCATGCGTCCGGCGCGCATGAGATCGGTCTGCGAGGTTTCGTTCGCATCGAACGCCGCGCGATAAGGATTGCGATAGGGGGAAGGGCCACCGCGCATTGCATCTTCACGCGTGACGCCGCGCAAGCTGTCGTCGGCGGCGCGCGCGGCAGCCTTGGCGTCATTGGCTTTGGCTGCGGGCACTTCTTGTGCTGCGAGCGGGGTGACGATGCACAGCGAAAGCAGCAGACACGCCGCACTCGAGATCCGCGCAAGAACCTGAGAGGCGCTTGCCACGCGTACATGCGCGACGACAGCATGATGTGGGAGTAATGACAATCGGACTGACACAGGCTGCCTCCCGTGAAACGATGTGATGCACGCTGAGCATCGTCGCGCGCGCCTAACCTCGCGCGCCGCCAAAACACCGGTTTTGCCAGCCATACGTGGGGATGACGTGGGGATGACTACAATGCGCGCCCGCCGGTGCATCCAATAATGGGTCTCACAACAAGAAGAAAAGGAATCGCGGGCATACGAGGTGTGGGAAGGGCGATCGGCGATGGAAAGCAATGTCGAGCAGCAGGGGGCGACGCGCGAGTGTGCGTCGCCTTTGGGTACCGTCAGACATCACGTGTCCGAGGCACGCGATGCGGGTCGCGTTATCGATCTGAGCCGCGCGGGCAAAGGAAACTATGTCGCGAAGCGCAGCCGCCTCGTTGAAGCGCTGTGGTTCGCTGTCGAAGCGTGCATCATCAACAACAAGCTGAATCCCAGTTCAGCGCTGCGCATTGGCCTCCTGCGCCTTTTCGGTGCACGTATAGGCCAAGGTTGTCGTCTGGTCCATCCTCTGCGCGTCAAATACCCATGGAACCTTGAAGTCGGCGATCACTGCTGGTTCGGCGTCGACGTATGGATTTACAACCAGGCGCCGATTCTCATCGGGTCGCACGTCTGTGTCTCGCAGGGCACATTTCTCACGGCGGGCTCGCATGAGGCGAGCACGACGATGGATCTGCGCGTGGCCCCAATCGTCATCGAAGACGGAGTTTGGATCACATCGAAATGCATCGTGCAGATGGGTGTGACCATCGGCCGCTCGGCCGTCGTCACGCCGTTGTCGGTCGTGCACCGGTCACTTGAGCCAGAAGGGGTGTACGGCGGCAATCCTTGCCGGTTCTTGCGCAGGCGCTTCACCGCCTGATACAGCTCGTGGACACGGCAGCCCCTTCAATCCTATGTCTCGCTTCCGATGCGGATGTGCTTGCGTCAATTGATCGAGGTCGCGAATCGCGTATGGCCGACGGTGCTCCTCGACGAGCCCGAAGATCACAAAAACAGGGGAGAGCATAAATGTTTATGGATACACGTTCCGTCGACGAGGGACAACTGATTGAGGCGACGATTTGCATCGTCGGTGCGGGGGTTGCGGGAATCACGCTCGCGCTCGAGATGAGCCGAATGGGAATCGATACCTGCGTGCTCGAAAGCGGCGGGTACCGACCGGACGATGAAACCCGCGATCTGTATCGCGGCGAAAACGTCGGCTTGCCGTATTCGTTTGCGGACGGCAGCCGCAGCCGCTACCTTGGCGGCAGCAGCAACTGTTGGGGCGGTTGGTGCCGCCCGCTGGATCCTTGGGACTTCGACAAGCGCGAATGGGTCCCGTATAGCGGCTGGCCGTTCGGCCTCGAGGAGGTGGCACCGTACTATGCCAGGACGCATGCGCTGCTCAAGCTCGGTCCGGACAACTACGATCCGGCGTTTTGGGAGAAGGCGATCGGCCGCGACGACGTGCGTCGTATTCCGTTAGTCACCGGCAAGCTACGTGACACGGTTGCCCAGTTCAGTCCGCCCGCACGCTTTGGCAAGCTCTATCGCAAGGACCTCGAGCAGTCGATGTTCATACGCGTGTTTCTTCACGCCAATGCGGTCAATATCGAAACCGATGGCGATGCGTCGCTCGTCACGGGCATTGAAGCGGCGACGTTGTCAGGCCGGCACGTGAAGTTCAGGGCGAAGCACTATGTGCTCGCCACAGGTGGCATCGAAAACGCACGGCTTCTGCTCGCTTCCAATCGCGTGCAACCAGCAGGGCTCGGTAACGGGCACGACGTCGTTGGCCGGTTTTTCATGGACCATCCGCGCCTCATGTCGGCGAACGTGCGCTTTGCGGATAAATGGGCTCGCGACAAGCTCTATGACATCAAGTTCCACTATCAGAACGCTGCGGTCTCCGCACATGGGACACCGATTTCGTCGCAATTTGCGCTCACGCCAGAAGTCTTGCAGCGCGAGCAGCTGCTCAATGCACGCGTCTGGTTCTTTTCGCTTTTCTACGGCGAGGGCAGCGAAGGTGCCGAGGCGCTCGTCCGCTGCAAGCAGGCACTCCTAAAGAAAGATCAACCGGGTTGGCGCTTGCGCGACGACCTAACGACGATGGGTGCCCATCCCCTCGATACGGCCGGATTTCTGGTTACACGGCTGCTTCAGCCGCGCGCGCTCATTACCGGTGTGCGGCTGCAGGCGATCGTGGAGGCGGCGCCCAACCCCGATAGTCGCGTTACGCTCAGCGATCAGCGCGACGCACTCGGCATGCCGCGGGTACGCGTCGCCTGGCTGCTAAACGATCTCGTGAAGCGCACATTCGATCGCACTTTTGCCCTCCTCGCGGAGGAGCTCACTGCGGGGCACGTCGCCGAAGTGAAGCTCGACGAGCCGCTCGAGGGGCATGCATGGCCATCGACGCTCGAAGGCACTTGGCATCACATGGGCACCACGCGCATGCACGATTCGCCGCGAGAGGGTGTCGTGGACCGCCATTGCGCAGTACACGGCGTTGCCAATCTCCATATCGCTGGCAGTTCGGTGTTTCCGACTTCTGGGGCGAACTTCCCCACGATCACCATCACCGCGCTCACGCTGCGGCTTGCCGAGCGCCTCATCGCACTGCTCGGCAAACCGGAGGCCGTTGCGGCCGGCGACGCACGCGTCTGCGCAATGGGCAAGGCAAGCGAGCAGGGGGCTGTCGAAACACTGCCGTTCGCCGCCGCGACCTATCAGCGCATCGTCAAAGAGTGAAGGCAGCAATCGGGGTGCAGAAAGCGCTGTCGGCTATCTGCACCGATCGAGCAACAGTGGGCGACGCCGCACGAAACGGACGACTCCACAGAGACGGCTAGACGACCGAGGGGCGGCCGACGGGATAGGTGTCATGTGCGGCGTCGGCTTCCAGCACATTCAATAGGCGCTGCGTATGCGCGTCGACGGTGAAGCGCTCCCGAAACGTCGCCGCGGCTTGCATACGCATCCTTTCACGATCAACTTCATCGAGCATGAACCAACGGCGCAGATTCTGCACGGTGCCCTCGAGCGTGTCGCCCGCGACGAACCCTGCGCCATCGCTCGCCACTTCGCGCCAAATATTGACCTTGTCCGAAATGAGGACGGGCAACCCACAGGCGAGTGCCTCGACGACGGCAATGCCAAAGTTTTCTTGATGTGAGGGCAACGCAAACGCATCGCTGGCGCGGAATGCCCCCCATTTCAAATCGCCTTGCAGCATGCCGGTCCAAGTGATGCGCTCTGCAATGCCCGCTTGTGCGGCGATACTGCGCAAAGCGGCAATCGCATCGTTGTTGCCCGGGCCGGCCAAGACGAGGTGTGCGTCGGGCACCTCGCTCGCGAGCCGTGCGAATGCGTGGATGAGCAAGTCACAGCCTTTTTTGGGGTGAAGGCGGCCCAGAAAAAGCACGATGCGACGTCCGCGCAGCGCGGGGTACGCAGCGTGAAATGCTTCGAGGTGCCTTTCGGAATCGGCGGGCGGCTTGCCTGTACCGTACGAGACAACTTGCTCACGTGCGCGGTAGAGCCAAAACGATTGCCGTGCGAGCAACCGCTCTTCCTCCGTCGTGAAAAGCACGGCCTGGGCATCGCGAAGCAGCCGATACTCGGCCCAAGGCCAATAGAGCCACTTTTTCAGGTGCTTAAACGGATAAGTGTGCTTGAACCATGGGTCGAGCATGCCGTGGGGAAACACGTAGTAGCGCACACCAACACTTCGCAGTGCCAGCCAGGCCGCGAAGCTGTGATACTGCCAAAGCCCATTCACGATCACGGCATCGAAGCGCGGGCCGTGCTCGCGCAGCCATGGCACAAGGTTCGGCGTGCGGCCGTACTTGCCGTATCCTGGCCCAAGCGCGGCGAGAGGCAATGAACATTCCGCAAGCAAAGGCTCGAGAAACGGCGCACCCGGTGCATCGAGAGAGGCGGCTTCGACGCGGTGGCCCAGTGCCGCGAGCGCGAGCGCGCTTTGCCGCACGCCTTCGGCGAGGCCGCCGGCGTGAGGGTCGAGCGTGGGTGTCAGGTGCAGAATTCTCATAGGGCTCATGCGCGAAGCGTCAGGCGGTGGCCGACTCGAAGTCAGGTCGATTACCTTGGCGCCATGGGCTCGCCCTTTTGCGCAGGGGGGGACGCAACGCCCGACGGCAGCGCCTTCAAGCGCGGCTCGAAGCGTGACGCGCACCCGCGCGCGCCGCGAGTCGGGCCGGCTTCACGCGGCCCCTTGACGCCGCTGCTTTCGTTGCCGCCATCGATGCGCTGCCCGGGCAGCGGCAACGGCCGCGTACTGAATCGGCGCAACTGCACATGCATGCTGACCATAAGGCCGAGCGACACGCCAAAAATGAGCCCCGAGAACCGTGGGCCGAGCGGATTGCCGCCGATCGAGGTCGCCGGCAGTGCCGCTGTGAGCAGGATGGCGCGGCCGAGCACGGGCAGATACGGCGCATCCGGCACAGCAACGCGCCATCGCCGGTAAGTGATGAGGCAGCGCAGCAGTGCATAGAGGATTGCAACGGGCATCGCGAGGCCAAAAAGCAAGCCGCCAGCGTAGAACTGATAGACCCAGAAGTTGTGACCTGCCGGCCAGTCGCGTATCGCATAGAAATCCTTCTTGCTCATTTGACCTTCAAGGTCAGGCAAGTACGTAGGGGAGTAGCGATATTCGCGGCCATACCCCTCGCCGATCAGGAGCGAAAGCGTGGAGGACGTCACTGCATCGTACTGATACTTCATCTCGGCGAGACGCGTGATCGTCGTCGGATCCTTACCGGCTTGCGTTTGTTTTTCGGCAAAGATGCGCTGGGTCCAATGCTGCGCAACGTCGGGCAAGAAAGACAGGGCACCGAACACCACGCCGCCAAGCAAGATGGAAACAATCACCGCACGCATCAGTGCGCGTATGAGATGGCGCATCGAAGCAGCGCTCATCCACACGGCAAGTAGAAAAAGCAGTGCGGTTCCAACTAGCAGGCTGCGCGTGACGCTCAGCAGCTCGACGACGACGGTGGCAACAAAGATCCCGAGCGTCAATGCGGTGAATCGCTTGGCGATGACGAATTCGTGGAGCAACACGCCTTGCAGACCTAGGAACGTTGCTGAAACGATGCGATAGCGAACGTCCGAAAGAGGTCCACCGATCGCCATGCCGTAGGCGAACGTGAAGGCGAGGCAAATGACGTTGGCCCAGAAGATCGCCTTCTCGAATTGCTCGATGCGTGCCTCCTGCCAGGGACGGCATGCGACCATGTAACCGACGTAAAAGAGTAGAAACGGCAGCAATACGCGCAGGTACTGGCCCAATACATTGCCCTGCACGAACTGCGTGATGAGGCTTGCCGGAACGGCGAGCGCGAGCGCAAGCGAAACGGACGCGCGCAGGCTCGAACGGTCGGTAAAGCGTGGCGCAATGAGCATGAGTATGGCGCCTGCCAGCAACGTCGGTACGGCAAGCATGACCTGCGCAAGATGGCTCGAGGCATCGTTGACGGCCTTGTAGTCCATCGCCAGCGGACAAATGAATATCCAGATCCACAGGTTGGCATGTGGGTTGTGGCGAGTCGCGCGCTGCGTGGCAAATGTCGACTGATAAGGCACGGCTGCCATTGGAAACGTTCCCCAATTTATTGCTCGGGAAAAACGGTCCGTGGTTCGCCCATCTGTGCTTCAGGACCGGTTTTTTCCGGATCGAATATAGCGCTGCAAGCGTTGGCCGCGCTCGGCGTTGGCCGATGGGCACTATCGTTCGGCTGCGAGAGCCGGAAATCATGCGTAGAGAAAGAATCAAGGTCGCAAGAAACGGTGCACCCGGTTCGCGTTGTCGGCGATTGCCGCAATGCTGGCGTGTGCATTCTTGCCGCCGGCTGGATGATCGCATCAATGTGGGATGTGGCACCTGATGTCGATGCTTGACGGGTGCCGTAGCGTCATCGGTGCGAGAGGCCTGCTGCACCCGCAGTTTGCCGTTGGATTGACCCTTGTTGTGGTCGTTCGATTGAAGAGGGGCCAAGCTCATGATCAAACTGTTCGCAGGAGCCAACACAATCGTGCGAAGCCGGACGATCGAACTGGACTTCGTGCGCGGCATTGCGATCATCGCGGTCATGGGGTATCACTTTCATAACGTCGATACCGGGCTGTGGCTGGTGTTGGCACTCCAATATCCCTTTACGCACTTCGGTCGCGAGGGCGTCAACCTGTTTTTCACATTGAGCGGCTTTCTCGTTGGCGGTCTGCTGTTGCGCGAATACGCCGACGCCGGCACGGTCGACGCACGGCGCTTCATCGTGAGACGCATATTCAAGATCTGGCCGGCCTACTATGCGCTGATCGCGTTCCACATCGTTGCAGGCCGGCACCCGGCCGACACTTTTCTCGTGCAAAACCTCACGCATCTGCAAAACTACCTTGGCACCTCGATCAAGCAGACATGGAGCCTGGCCGTCGAGGAGCACTTCTATCTCTTGCTCCCAGCGCTGCTGCTGCTTTTTGCGCGTCTTCGTCTGCGGGCAAATGGCATCCTCGCGGTGCTCGGATTACTGTGCGTCGTCGTGCTCGTCGCACGTTCGGTGACGGTGGCGGCCGGCGGCATCGATGCCGCGTTTTTCCAGACGCAGTACCGCATCGACAGCCTGCTCGCCGGCGTCATGCTCGCCTGTGTCTACTGGATGAAGCCCGATCTGTACCGGCGTGTCGCGAGCCAAAAGCGGTGGTTGCTCGCTATCATCGTGATGCTCCTCGGATGGCTTGTCGTCGCGACTCGCTACATCGCGCTGGACGAAAGCATCGGCTACACGATTCAGGCAATCGGCTACGTCGCGGTGATCGTGCTGGTGCTCGAGTATTCGAGGGCCTTTGTGCGCCACTGGGCCTTTCGCGCGGTAGCGTGGGTCGGCGTCTATTCCTACGGCATCTATCTCTGGCATTCGATCGCCCTCGCACCGGCCGATATCCTGATTGCGAAGGGCGAAGCACTCGCTTGGCCGAAGTTAGTCATCTGGGCCGGGGCGCTCGTCGTGCAAACAGCGATTGCGATAACGGCTGGCTATGTGACGACGCGCGTCCTCGAATTCCCGTTCCTGCACATCCGCAATGCACTGTTCCCGGCACGCCTATCAGCCAGCGGCGATACGACAAGCGCGCCGGCGCCCGTCGTCGTCGCCGTCACGCAAACGATGCCGGCGGCCGAGGTCGACCGGACGCCCCCAGCGGTGAGTGGACAGTCTTTGTGACGAAACGGATGCGTGGTGCGGTCTGTCAGATGATGAGGGCAGCGTCAGCGACGTTCGTCAGCCCATCGCCTCTTGCAGCGTCCGCTTGAATTGCTCGAGCGTGTTGCGTTCAAGCAGCCGCTCATGCCGCTCGTTTTGCGTGGGCACTGGCTTTACCAAGACTGGGTGCTTGGCGTCGAACACGGCGTCGATGGCGCGTCCGATCGCATCGGTTGAAAGGTCGTCAATAACCGGACCGAGCTCTCCGCTGCGGCAAAACCAGCCGATAAGGCCGTCGGCCGTTGCAATGACGGGCTTGTTGAACCGATACGCCTGAACGAGCACGCCGCTCATGCCGTAATGGCCTTTGTAGCCGAGCCAAACCGCGTCGCAAGCGGAGAAGAGATCGAGCTCCATCTCGTTCGTGACAAAGAGATCGAGCAGCACCGGAGCCGGTTGGAGCCGACTCGCGTGCACACCGAGGAACTCGCGCGTGGCGGCATCTTGCTCGCCCGCTACGACGAGCGTCGGCGCTTTGCTCCCCATCTGCTCGAGCGTGGTGACGAGTTCACGAATGCCCTTGCGCTCGGTGATCGCTCCGTAGACGAGCAGATGACGCCCGAGCGAGAGTCCCAACCGCTCGCGGGCACGCGCGGGATCATCAGCGTGCGCATTGGGAAACGGGTCGGCAAGGTACCGGATTGCAGCAGCTCGTTGACCGAGCGCGCGCGCACTCCATTCCGGCAGCGTTGGATCGATCGACAATAGCGCTCGCATGCCTCGCACACGAACGGCCCGACCGAAGAGAAGCGACTTCACGGCGTTGACGATACGGCGATCGGGTGCCTTCACGCCGACTTTCCGGTGATGGAAGGTGGCGCGCATCGTAATGCCGATCCATGGCGTGCCTTGGAATGGCGAGCCGAGGAATGGCAGAGCGTAAAGAAAATAATCGACATAAGGCACGACTATGAGCGCGGGCTGCTGAAACTCGCTCACAAGCTGATACGCGTAACGGAAATAGCGGTGATAGCGGAAGTAGGAGATACGCCCGAGTACCGACAGGCTAGCGCTGCGCGCCTCAGGCGGGTCGACAAAAGCGATCTCGAGATCGGGGCGGCCTGCTGCGACGATCTTGCGCGCAAGCCGGTGATCCTCGTTGCGTGACTCGGTGACGATGAGGCAACGGTACCCGGCCTCCGTAAACGCATCGGCCGCCCATTGTGCGTATCGCCAACGGTGTCCGGTGAAATTCGGTTCGATGATGACTACGCTTTCTTGCGCAGGCGCGCAATGCGTCGACTGCCGCACTGCCTCACGATCCGCTTGCGGAAGGGCGGACTGTGTGAACGGGGTGGGAATTACCTTTGTCATCGTCTCTTGAATCAACCGCTCGCGCGGAGTGTCGAACCGACTGCGACAACACTAGCACTGGTATGGGCACGAGAACCGCCAATCTGCGGCGCCGCGTCGGAAAACGACAGGATGGGCGCGGGTTCTGGCTGCAGTGAGCTATCAGATGGCGTTTCTTGCTGCCGTCGACACGATAATTTGTCCCCGTTCGTTTCAATGCAATGAGTTGCACACCGACGCAAGGATGTCGACAAAGTGAGCCAGTCGTGGGGCAGCAGAGCGAAAGCCGGCAGGTTGGCCGGCTGGTCGGCACGAGGTGGGTTCGGCACCCATGCCGCCACTTGGGTCCTGCTCCAGCAGGTGGTCGTGCGCGGGCTCGTCGCCATCAAGTTTCTCGCAATTGGCCGCATGCTCGGCCCAGCTGCGATCGGCACGGTCGGCGTAGCGCTGCTCGCGGTGGCGATTGCGGAGTCGTTGTCCGACACGGGGCTCGCGCAGGCGGTCATCCAAGGGCGCGAAGCGCCAACGCGCGATCAGCTCGGCGCGGTATGGACGACGCTTCTTACGCGCGGTGCATTGGTCGCACTCCTGCTTGTTGCGATTGCGCCGCTCATGGAGAGTCAGTTCAAACTGGACGGCCAGTTGCTCTTGCTGCAGCTTGCGGCGCTATTGCCGCTCATGCGCGGCATTGCGTCGCCGGCTTACTTCATCGTGCAGCGTGAACGGCGCTTTCAGCACATCGCTGGCGTTGAGGTCTCGGCTGCGATGGTCGACTGCTCCGTTGCTCTTGGTCTTGCGCTGGCGGGCGCGGGCGCTTACTCGGTGCTGATCGGCATGGTGCTCGGTGAGACGCTGAAAAGCGCGTTGACGTGGCTGACGATGGCGCCGCGCCCGACGCTCGCGGTGCGCTGGTCCGGCATCGGACACTACGTCGCATTTTCACGCTGGATCTGGGCGAGCAGTGTCGTCAACCTCGTGCTCAACCAGTTCGACAAGGTCGTCGTCGGAAAAATGCTCGGGCCGTCACAGCTCGGCGCCTATCAGATGTCGTCGCGGCTTGCGCAACTGCTGCTCGCTGACGCCGCGATTGCGATGGCGCAGTACCTGTTTCCGACCTTCTCCGCACATCACCGCAGCGACGCTGGCAAGGCCGGACGTCTTTTCAGGCTCTATCTGGCGGCCGCCGCAGTAGGCCTTACCGTGGTCATTGTGCTGTTGCGCTGGCTCGCCGAGCCGCTCTTTGCGCTGGTGCTTGGCCCGCAATGGATGGGCGCCGTCCCGCTGTTCCGCATTTTCGTCATCAACATGGCGCTGGGGGCGCTCATCGCCGTGCTCGTCTCGTATCTGCGCGCGATTGGTGACGCACGGGCGGCTACGCAGGCGTCGGTGCTGCAGGTGATCGTGCTCATCTGCGTCGTTCCGCCCGCCACGCACTACTGGGGCGTAACGGGTATTGCCTGGGCGATGACTGCCGGTCTTGCCACCGCCGCGCTGTGGATGTTTTATCGAACCACAAAGTTTGGCTGACGGTGTCGTGCTGCGTATCCTGCGCTTCGCCCTTGCCGCAGGCCGGGCGTGCTCACCCGAAGCTCACGCGATGGCGAGCCGCACGCCCACGAGCACGAGCACCACGGCGAGCAGAATCCGCAGCAGCGCTTCCGGCGCGCGGGAGGAGAGATGGCTGCCGAGGGCGATGCCCGGCAGCGAGCCCACCAACAGAGAAATCAGCATCGTCCCGTCGACGGAACCGATCAGCCAATGCCCGATACCCGCGACGAGCGTGAGCGGCACGGCGTGCGCCACGTCCGAGCCGACGATGCGTGCGGCCGGCAGCGCGGGATAGAGCAGCAAAAGCACCGTCACGCCGATGGCCCCCGCGCCGACCGACGTCATCGAGACGAGCACACCGAGGATGGCGCCTGTGACAACGGTCCAAAGGGTTGTGCGTGTGGACGATTCGCGCCGCGCGCCCAAGTTCGCACGCGCAGCGAACGCGGCCAATTGCGGGCGGAAGATGAGCGCCAACGAGGTTATCAGTAATGCTGCACCGAGCACGTGCTGGAGCAGTGCCGTTGCGGCCGGCGAATGCATGCCGTAGCGATGCAGCAGCCAAAGCGTCACCGCAGACGCCGGCACGCTGCCCGCCGCGAGCCGGCCCGTCACGCGCCAGTCCACCGATCCTTTAAGACCGTGGACGAGCGTGCCGGTCGCTTTGGTTGCGGCGGCGTAGAGCAGGTCCGTGCCGACGGCCGTGGCCGGATGCACGTTGAACAGCAGCACGAGCAGCGGCGTCATAAGAGAGCCGCCGCCGACACCCGTCAGCCCGACGAGGAATCCGACGCCAAGGCCAGACAACGAGTAGATCAGTTCGATATGGGGCAAAACCATCGTGCATGTGCGGCGAGTTTTCTGCTGCTCGCCACATCGGAGAGGAGTTGAACATGCCGCGCTCGCCCGCGCCATGGCGAACCGATCGGCGACAAAAGATAGCCATTGTCGCAAAAAGACTGGGCGTGACGGCCCTTTTTTTGCAGGAAACCACGGGGAGTGCGGTGCTTTGAGCGGGCATCGCTACCGAAATGAGCTACAAGATGGCCGGCACGGGAGGCCGGACGCGCTATTAATGTGCTACGGGCACCGTGCGCCGGACATTTGCGGGCGCAGCCGGCAGGCATATTGGCCGAAAAACAGCCCGTCGGGGGAGTGAGGCAGTACGAACATGCGAATACTTCAGCTGATTCTCGCGCCGAGGCTGTCAGGCGCGGAAATGCTCGTCAAAGGGATTGCTATCGGCCACCAGGAAAGCGGACACAGCGTCTGCGTTGCATCGCTGTTGCCCGCTCACGGCGATTTCACACCCGCTGCGAGCGAGCTGGCGGCACACCGCGTGACATGCGTCTTTCCGATACGCCGCTATGAGAAGCTCGGCAGGCTGATGTTTCTCTATCGTGCAATCCGGCGTTTCAAGCCGGATGTCATCTTCGCGCATGCGACGATCCCGGCGCTCTACGTGCGCGCGCTGCCTGTGCGCGTGCCAATCGTATGGGTGATGCACTCGGGCGTGAACGACTTCCTCGAAAACAATTTGCTGCAGCGTGCCGAGCGGATTTTGTCGTCGCGTGCGAAGGCGGTCATCGGCGTCTCACAGAAAAATATCGACGAATACATGGAGGCGATCGGCCGCCATCCGGCGCTGCTCGTCGTGCCAAACGGCGTCGATGCGGCGCGCTTTCGAGGTGCTCTTGCCACTGAGCGCGCCGGTGTGGGTGCGAGCGCGCATGCTGAGAATCGGCTGGAGCCTTCGAAGCAGGTCGTGCAGATTGGCCGTTATATCGAAGAGAAAGGGCACCTCGCCACGCTGCATGCGTTCAAGCGCTTGCTCGAGCACGACCCCGACGTCCGGCTGCGCCTATGCGGTGTGATTGACGATCGCGCTTATCACGCGGCTGTGGCCGCGCTCGCTGGGGATCTCGGCATTGCGCCGCGCGTCGAGATACTGGGGCCGCAAACGAATGTGGCCGAAATCCTCAGCAACTCGACCGTTTTTGCGATGCCTTCGCGCTTCGAAGCCCATAGCATTGGTTTTCTCGAAGCGCTCGCCTCGGGGATTCCGATCGTCGCCAACGGCATTGCGTCGTTCAACTTCGCACGCGGATGGCCCGGGGTGCAGCTCATCGACACCACAGACATCGAGCGTTATGCCCGTGCGCTTGCCGTGGCGCTTGCCCAGCCACGAGTGCAGCGCCCGCTCGAAGGTCTGACGCTCGAGGATACCGCGGAGCGCTATCTCGCCATTGCGCGGCAGGTGATCCGCTAGCGAGAGGCGAGCTATCGCAGCCGCTCGAGCCACAGCGTTTCCGAATAGCGGCCCGGCAAGTCGCCGAACCGTTCGGCCGCGCCCAGCTCTTGGCCGCGCGCGGCCAGCGAGTAGCCGACGAGCGCTGGTGCGCCGCCTGTCACGTGATATTCGTCAAGGGGCGCGCTCACGCGCTCGAACAGCGCCAGCAAGGATGTCGATGTCGACCCACCGGTCGCTCCGGGGCGCGTGATGAGGGCGGGCAGGGCGTCGGCCCAAGGCACGTCAGCAATCGTTCCCGCGTGGATTGGCTTGCCGAAGTCGGGCGCGGGTCCAATCGTCCACACGTCGATATTCGCGCGATTCGATGCACTTGGCTCGCGGGCGCTCAATACCACGAGGCTGTCGAGACGGCTTCCCTTGGCAGTGTCGATGGGCCCTACCGCGACCTTGGAGCGCGCGGCGCGCAAGCCGGAAAATTGCACCGTGTCGAAATGCGGCGCGAAAGCGTGGCCCGAGCTTGCGATCGATGCAACGGTCAACGCGCCGTTGGTGTCCTCGAGCGCAACGAGTCCCATTTGCGGAGAATCGGATAGACGCGCTGCGTAAAATCGCGCGGCAGGCGCGAGCGGCACGGATTTGCCCCACAACGAAGGCGCGTTGCCCGACGCGCCGCGACTGGTCAGCACCCAAAGGTCGAAGCCGCGGCCGTCTGGCGTGCGCTGCGCCGCCATGACGTCGGCGTGCCCGTCGCCGTCGAAATCCCCGGCGACGTACTGTTGCGTGCGATCGGGATCGAGCATGGAGGTGCTCTGGTACCACAAGCGCGGTGCCGAGAAGGCGCCGTGTCCCGTGTTCTCGAACAGCCAAAAGGCGGTCGAGCCGTGCTCGCCCGGGGCGATTGCCATCAGGTCGGCGCGGCCTGTGCCTCGGAAGTCGGCCAGCAGGAAGCGAGTCGAGTCGAAACACAAGGTCTCGCCGCGGCAGCTCGGCACGATAGCCCTGCTATCGAAGGGCACGGCATTGCTGTACCAGCGCGAGGCACGCTCGCCCGGCTCGAGTGCGAGGACTTCGACGTCGAAGCCGGGGCCGTCGCCGCGACGCTCGACGTAGACAGCACTCGGCTTGCCATCGCCTCCGAGGTCGCCATACATGGCGCCCGCAATGCGCAGATCGGCCCGTGCCGACTGTGGCGTCAATGCCCAACGATAGGCCGCTGTCAGCGATTCGCAACGCGCGAGGGCGGGCGTCCCGTCTTTTTCGCCTAGGCAGTGGCCGAGCGGAGTGCGCACGATGCCAAAGTCCCAGGGCGTGAAGCGCTGCGCGATGTCGTTGTCGTCGCAAGCTGCCTCGACGAGCGTGGCGTCGCGTTCAGCCACACAACGCGAACTCGAAACGCTCACGAGTGCGGCGTTGTGCGGGTTGCCGGGATAGCTCGGCAGCGGCTGCCAGCGCCATTGCTGAGCGCGGCTGCCATCGCAGGTGGCGAGCCGCGGCGACGTGTGGCCGCGTTCAGCATGATCACTACCGTCGCTCAGGCACTGGCTAGTTTGCTCGTTGACGAGGCGGACGGCAGGCGTGGCGCCATCGGGGCGATCGGGCGAGCCACCGCCTGCGTTCGCGTGGAAGGCGTAGCGGCGGGCGACCCAGTTGCCGTTCCATTCATACTCGCCAAAGACCTGCGCCAGGTTGCCGCCGTCGCTGTCGACTGCGAAGTAGCTCGCGACCTCGTCGCGCTTCAATTGCGTCTTGCCCGCCGGCACGTTGATCGGCAAATTGCTCGTCACGTAGGTGAGGTGATAGATGATCGGCGCCTTCGCGTGGGCCTCGTGTGCCGCCTCACGCGTGATGCGCGCGCAATAGATGTGATCCGGGTGCTCGAGGAAGGGTACGGTGTCGGGATTGAGCGTGTAGATAAGCGTCGCCTGCGACAGAAGTGCCCCGAGCGTGGCAATGATGTGTGCGCGATCGTAGCGCGCAACGCCGCCGCTGCCGTCGGCATTCATTGGATAGCTGGCGATCGTCGCGCCTTCATCCCAGACGAGCCCGATCGGCACGCGTCCGCCGCGTACTTGGCCACCCGGCAGCCGCATTTCCAGCAGGACGACATGCGGCGCCGCGTCAAGCACCATGCGGTGCACGGGACGGCCCGCGATCGAAACGGTGGACTCCGTCCATCGATCGGGCACCCCTGCCATCCGTGCATAAGCCTGGCGTACGCCGCGCTCGCGCAGCAGCACGTAGTTGAACTTCGAGTTGTCCGCGCCGCCGATCACGTGAACGGTGACGATGCACCAACCGTCGTGCAGACGGTCGCTGATGCCGGGATTGACGAAGAGGAGGTCGTCGTCAAGATGGGCGACGACAGTGACAAGCGTGCCGGCGCTGCAACCGGCCGGCAACGCGGACGATGAATCGGCATACGCCGGCGCTGGCCCCAGGCCTCGGAAAGCCAAGAAGCCGGGAAGCCCGAGCACGCCGATGAGGATTGCCAGAGCGGCAAACGCCAACGCTGCCGGCCGCAGCTTCCAGCCTTGCATAGGATTTCCCTCATGAAGGTAGGCGGCAGCGCTGCCGCCGGGGAGCAGCTTAGCGCGGCGAGCGCGCGATGGATACCCTCGCATGTGCGCGAGGGCTCATGATGTCGGCGCTTCAGATGGTTGGGCCTACTGCGCTTGCGAGGATTGCCCAGCGGGATCATTTACCTCGGCAGCACGAAAACGCATTGGCCCAAAAGCTGCTTTTACGGCGGGAGGTGTCAACTTCGGGCCGATCAGAAACAACGCCATCCGTCTTTGCGCGTTGCATTTTCCTGACCGCTCTCTGGTACCAGACTGGGTTCGTGAGAAGCGTGGCATTGTCAAGGATATCGGTCGACGCTATTGCCTTCATTGGGTGGAATTCTTTTTTTGCGGCGGCAGCGGTGTCGAAGTCCTTGTATTTAATCAGCCTGCCTTTCGCCGCTTCGTGAAAAGTCCTTGCCCAGTCTTCCTCGGTTTTGATTATGCCGTCGACGAGGCCGAGGTTGCGAAATTGACCCGCTGTAACGTCGACCGCGTATTGCTCTCCACTTTTTTTGGCTAGAACCATAAAGTGATTGGCCGGCATTTTGTCCAGCGCACTACTCCAAAGGTACATGCCACGAACGCGGGTTTGATAGCCAGCATCCTTAAGGACTAAGCTGACGGGTTCAAGGGCAGCCGCGCAACGCTCCTTGGGGCTGTTGAAATAATGTTGGAACCTCCCATCGCTTCGAGTCAGCCGCCCCAATTGTCGTAGCTCATCGTGCACTGCGGGCGGATACGACGTCAGCGAGTTTTCCTGAAAAGACCTGATGAACTCTGCCGGCTCTGGGTTGGAGTTCGCGCCTGTGCATGCGCAGGCGCATTTGGGGGACCTTGAGCTCGAGGGGCCTTCGGTAGGCAAGTGTCGTCCCATGCCGGGTGCCGTAAGACGATCGTCGCCGCAAGGCGCGGAAACGCCCACAGCGCGCCGATGCTTTTGGAACGCATGCATCACCAAAGTCCTTTAGCTCGCGGTGTCGGGTTCAAAGCACCTGAACGGACGGCCCCTATGACGGCTGTAAATCTGAGAATCTGCAAGCCACGGGCCTCGCAGCCTTGCGGGTGAGACGTCAGCATAGCCTCAAGCAATAACACGCCTGGTCACAAGCGCGTACTAGCAATACTGACAATAGGCATGAACAACGCGGGGCGACTCGCGATGCAAGTCGCAAGAACCGGAAGGGCGAACAACGACCGCCGCCGGGCAGTTTGGGCCCAGCGGCTCATTGGCCGATGTACGGCGCGGCGCGACAAGCGAGCGCAAGCTCAAGACAAGCGCGCCGTCAAGCTCTCCTAGACGGACATTCCCTGCATGCGATGGGCGAAGCGCGCTCGCTCGGCCTGATCCATGAGCGCGAGGAACTGCTCGCTGTCCATATGGATCAGTTCCTCGTGGTCGCCGGCCTCGAAATAGACATCGGGCTGATTCGCGAGCGTCTCGTCGAGATACGTCTGCATGCCGTAGGCCGTGCCCACCGGCGGCAGCGCACCGAGATCGCAGTCCTTGAAGAGCTCGCGCGTGTCGGTCTCCTTGGCGAGCGTCAGATGGCGCCCGGTCTTGGCCCAAAGCTCTGAAAGCCGGACTGAGTGCGTCGAAGGCAGGACAGCCGCTACGTAGCCGTGCTCGTCTTCAAGAACGACGGTCTTGGCCAGGCGTTCGCCGGGCACATGCGCCGCAGATGCCGTTTCGACGCTCGAATGGCTGTACGGATGACGGACGGTGTCATAGCGGCAGCCTTTGCTGCGCAGGCACTCCTGGAGGGTGGCTGACATGGACATGACGCACCTCTTGGTAAAACGGATGGACCCGTCCGCAATAGCGGGAAGGCAAAACGCCGAACTGTCGTTGCGGTCGGTTCAAATAGGATAGGCGCTGGCCGCGCTTCGCGCACACTCAACGCGTCGGGAAACGGCACGAATTGCTATGCCGTCAGCCTGGCACAGACGATGCATGGTTGGACAGGCGGCCGAATGCGAGCGCAGGCCTAACCTTGTCGGAAGAGGGCGCTGCTGAGCCATGAAGTGGTCGAATTTGCGCACGTCGCATCACTGCTGCTTCAATACGCGCTCGACGCGCCGGTCTGGTGCAATCCAGACGATTGCGTTGAGCGTGTAAAGAGCGACCGATACCGCGGGCAGACGGAATGCCGACGCAATGCCCATCAAGTAGAGCGCGACGGAAATTGCGCCTTTGACATCGCGGCCGATTGCTTGGGCGAGCGCGGAGTCCGGGCGGTGATGCCGCAGCAGCAAGCGGGTGAGAATGAAATACGCGATCGCCGCCATAACCAGCACAATGCCGTAGAGCGCGGTTGGCCACGGCGCGAGATGGCTGTTGCCGATCCAATGCGTGACCGCGGGCAGCAGCGAAAGCCAGAACAGCAGATGGAGATTGGCCCACAGCACAGGGCCGTTGACCTTCTGAACGAGATGGAACATGTGGTGGTGATTGTTCCAATAAATGCCGACGTACACAAAGCTCAGCACATAAGCAAAAAACACGGGCACGACGGGTTTGAGCGCGGTGATCTCGACGCCATCCGGTACACGGATCTCAAGCACCATGATCGTAATGACGATCGCGATGACGCCGTCGCTGAATGCTTCCACTCGTCCTTTTCCCATCTGCAACTCCCTGTCACGTTATCGTTGCGTTTTGACTGACTGGCGGCGGTGCACCGAACTGACATGCGCTCGTCCGGCGAAGGCGCCGAGAGAGGGCGGTGCGAATAGTGAAAGACGAGGTAGGACCCACCAACGACTGGAGGTGAGTGGCAGCCGACAGCCGAGCGGTGCGGCACCGCGCCTCGTGCGCCCTCCAGTGCGAGGCCCCGCAAATTCGAAAAAAACGGTGAGGCGAGTTTGGCGAGCGGCTATCATCAACGCAGACCGCTGATGCCTTCGCATGATTGGCTTCCCCATAAATGGGGCCAAGGACATAGGCGGCGAACGTTGAGGCAAGCCGGCGGCCGTAGGCCCTTCATCCAAGTAATGGAATCAGCGCATGCTAGCACTCCTCAGTGGCGCCTCACATGTCGATGGCGAGCGTTCGTGCTCCCGAGCACAGGCAACCCCGGCGATTGCCTGTACATTGGAACGTGAAGGCGAACTGAGGTACTCCTCGGTAACATACGTCCGTATGATGTGCGCTTTGTCGCTTGCAAGCTACCCTTACTGTTAACAACTCATGGTGGGCGTGGCGATGAGCCGCGGATCGTCAAAAGCGAGTTGGCCCATGCTTTCTGTTCCTGCGATTTCGGTTGTGGACGACGATGAGGCCTCGCGCCTGGCAATCGCTAGCCTCGTGCGCTCGCTCGGCTGGAAGGCGAATGTGTTCGAATCAGCCGAGCAATATTTGCATTTGCTGTCTTCAGCACCTGCTGATCACACGGCATGTCTGATCTCGGATATCAAGATGCCGGGGATGTCGGGCATCGAGTTGCACGAGCGTCTGTTGGCTTCGGGGCGCGCACCGCCGACCATCTTCGTCACGGCGTTCGCGACTGATCCCCTGCGAGCGCAGGTGATGGCAAACGGTGCACTGGCCTTGCTCGAAAAACCCATCGACGCCGGGGCGCTGGCGCACTATCTGACGGTTGCCGCCGGCACACCCTGAGCCGGATCGTCCAAAGGCACTCAGATCGAAAGCCGTTAAACTTAAGAGGCACTCGGCTGATCGGCAGTACAAGGCAGGCTTCAGGCAGGCTTGTGAGGCGCGCCCAAGTCATTCAAAGGTCACCCTCGGTTCATCTTAGATCGCCTAACACCCGCAAAGCGACGATCGCACCGCTACGGTGCGCGCGTCCGATGTGGCTCCACGCCGAGCGCTTCGGCCTTTCTGACGAGATCGGGCACGGAACGCGCCGCCATTTTCTTCATGACTTGCCCGCGGTGAATCTTGACGGTGATCTCGCTCAAGTTCATCTGAGCAGCGATTTGCTTATTCATAAGCCCGCTGATCACGAACTCCATGACTTCACGCTCGCGAGGCGTTAGCGCGTCATAGGCGGAGCGAAGCTCGGCCAGCGACCGTTCTGCCGCGCAGCGTTCGGCGTCGCGCGCGAGCGCCTCGGTGACGGCGTCGAGCATATCTTGGTCGCGAAACGGTTTAGGGAAGAAGTTAAGCGCGCCCGCTCTCATCGCCTTGACGGACATTTCGATGTCGCCATAGCCGGTCATGAAGAGCACGGGCATTTGCATGCCGCTGCGGGCCATGTCCTGCTGAAACGCAAGCCCGCTCTCGCCTCGCAGCCTGACATCCAGGATGAGGCAACTGGGCACGGCCGCCTTTGGAAAGGACAAGAATTCGCGCACCGATCCGAACGTTTCGACCGTCAATCCGACGGAGCGAAGCAGGTTACGCAGTGCCAGCCGCATCGATTCATCATCGTCGACTACGTAGACGACGGGCGCCTCGTCCCCCGATTTTGCCGATGTGGGATGTTGGTCGGAAACCATGCCGACTCCTTGTGAACCCGCGAGGCGCGCTGGGCGCTACCGCTAAGCGGGATCGCAAAACGCATTATAAGCCGCGCAGGGCGGGCACCGTGAGCGCTGCCCGACGTGGCGGGGCCAATCCGTTCATCATACCCGCGTATGGGGGGGACAGACGATTGTGTGTGGCCGATGTCTCTTTGCATGTTTGTCGGCGGGCGTGCGCTGGCGTACCTTTGGTCCTACCGGTTACGGTGTAATGCCAGCCGCAACTGGCGAGACTGGAAACACATGCGTCGCGGGTCTTCTCGCGTGCGCACAGGCAGCGCGAATTCCTCACAACGTTTTTGGGTGATCGAGAATGTCAGTCAGACCTAATCGATTTCTGGAGCGGCACCGCTTGATGGGACGGCCGTCGTTGCGCACCACGAGCCCTTGGCACCGCCCAGGCAGGCAACGTGCAGCGCGTCTCGCCGCGGCGCTCGGACATTGCATGTTGCGCACAGGCCGGGACGCAGCACGTGTTTTCAGGCTGTCGGGCGAGCAGGGCGGTTGAGGGGGCGGGGCGCTCGGCAAGACCGACGATGACGATCGATGCCGACGCTTGATGTCGCAGCTTAATCGCCTAGGCCAAGCGCAAAGCTCATGGTCAAGCTCAATGGCGCAAGTCAGTACGAAGCCCTGCGGCCCGGCGATTCAGAGCCGGGCCATGCAAAACAATGAAAAGGAAATCAAAGCATCGGAGTAGCGATGCGGGGCATTGGGAAGATGCGGACGTGAAAAAGCGAATTGCCACCGCGTCGATGACTTGAGAACAAGGCCCGCGCAGTCAGTAGCTTTCAGATTTGAATCTTTCCGCGCTTGCCCTTCGGGGCAATTCCGATTTTTTCTGATTCTTTTCATGACGCAGTCGCGCGTTTAAGCCAACTCCCTCTCCAACTGCCGCCGACGGTTTGTTACGGGGCGGTATCGGCTAATTCGAGGCTTATTCGATTCCTCTTACAGGGAGCGGGCTGACAGGCCGTCAGCCGCATAGCCGATATTCATAGCGACCTCGCTGAGGTGGTCACCGGTCACTGAATCGTGATGAGGTTCAGATCGACTGTCCGACGATAAACGTTCCGACCAAGCCACGGCACAAACGTGTATTCGTCGTACGCATTGCTGCCAAGGAAGATCCAGTTGCTCAGGCGGAACATCGCATCTCTCCGGTTGGTTTGTCGGTCGAGGCAAATTGCCTTCTCCATGTATCCAATCGTAGTGGCGTGACGGTCCCGAGACTATCCTACGATCGGTTGGAGACCGGCTGCCTAGGCATGAGGAAGGTATACGCGTGTTGCGATCCTGTCTGCCTGAGCATGAAGGGGGTATACGAGCGTTGCAGGCGGCGCTGCTTGCGCATCAGGGGGGCATACGGGTGTATGAACGGCTGCGCGTCTAAGCGACGCGCCGCCTTGTGCGGCTCTGTTGTGCCGCTATAGCGCGCGCAAAGCCGGCTTGGCTTCGCGCACGGAAAGAGAAGGGCGGTGACGGGCGCCTCGTCCGTGCTGCCATTCGACGACGGGGCACCACCGGCGATCAGTCTTCTTGCGGAGGATGCGGCTCGAAACGCTGCCGCCGGTGGCGCATCAACCGGCCCTACGACAATGCCGGTTCAATGGCCGAGGTGCTTGTCGAAGAACTGCGTGATTTCGCCGAACGCTTCCTTCGTTTCGGGTATGCGGTCATCGAACTGGTACTGAGCGTGCGACATGCCGTCGAAAACCTCGAGTTGCGCGTCGATGCCTGCTTCCCTGAGCTTTCGGTGCACGCGCACGGTGTTGCTGAGCAGCAGATCGCGTGTGCCGGTCGTCAGAATCGCCGGCGGAAAGCCATGCATATCGCCGTAGACGGGTGACAGCAGCGGATCCTTCAGATCATGACCGTGCGCGTAGACAACAGCTGCCGCGTCGCAAAACCCATCGCGCGACACCAGTACGTTGTCCACCTTCTCGTTCGTGTAGAAGGAATCGCCGGTTTTTGTCAGATCGGACATCGGCGTCCCCGGTGCAATCGCGCCAGGCATGCGCAATCCTTCCTGCTTCGCGCGCAGCATCAGCTCGAGCACGAGCGCACCGCCGGCGGAGGTGCCGAACACACCCACATTCTTCGCGTCGTTCGTCTTCAGCACGGTCTTGTAAACCGACGTGACGTCGTCAAGCGCTGCCGGGAAGTAGGCCTCAGGCGGCATGCGATAGTCGACGGAGATCACCTTGTAGTGCCCCAGGCCCGCCATGATGATGGCTTCGGTCGTGCCCGACTCTCCGGGGTACAGCTCATAACAGCCGCCATGGATGTGGATAAGCACTTTGTCGCGGTGCTCG
>NZ_DATJJF010000219.1:0-31707 GCF_035492435.1 Trinickia sp. | reverse complement strand
CGAGCCCACCGATCCGCTTTATCCGCGGCAATGGGGTTACAGCGCGCGTGCCGGCGGGGCGAACGTCGCCGCCGCATGGGATGTGACGACCGGTTCCTCGAACGTGGTGATCGCCGTTGTGGATACCGGCTACACCTCGCATCCCGATCTCGCGCCGAATCTGCTGCCCGGCTACGACTTCATCGCCGAACCTTTCTCGGCCAACGACGGCGACGGACGCGACCCCGACGCCACAGATCCAGGCGATTGGGCGACGTGGAAGGAATCGAGGGAATGCGGCGGTATTCTCGGCTGGTCGTCTGACAGCAGTTGGCACGGCACGCACGTTGCCGGCACGATCGGCGCTGCAGCCAATAACGGTGTGGGCGGCACGGGCGTCTCTTGGCAAGGACGCATCTTGCCTGTACGTGTGCTCGGCAAATGTGGTGGGCTGATGAGCGACATCATCGACGCCATCCGGTGGGCAGCCGGACTACCGGTGCCCGACGTGCCGTTGAATCCTTATCCGGCGAAGGTCATCAACCTGAGCCTCGGCATATCGGTACCGTGCAGCCGGAGCATGCAGGAGGCCGTCGACGACGCGATTGCGCGCGGCGCGTCCATTGTCGCGTCGGCGGGCAATGATGGCGATACGCCGGGCTCGCCGGCCAATTGCAAAGGGACCATTGCGGTCGCGGCCGTGGATCCGAAGGGCGAGAAGGCGCCGTTCAGCAATTTTGGGCCGCGCGTGGACATCGGTGCGCCCGGGGTCGACATCCTGTCGACAGCGAACTCGGGCAAAACCGTGACGCAAGAGCCCAATTATGTGACCTACGACGGCACCAGCATGGCAGCACCGCATGTGGCGGGTACGATCGGCTTGATGCTCTCGGCGAATTCGACGCTTACGCCCGAGACGATTCGTGCCAAGCTGATCGCAACGGCGCGACGCTATCCGGCAGGCTCCAGCTGCGAGGCAGTCGGGAAGGGGCCGATCTGCGGAGCGGGGATGCTCGATGCCGGCCGGCTGGTGGAATCGGTAAGGGGCGCAGATTCGCCCTCGCCCGGCCGTGCATCGGCTTCCGCTTTTTGACGTAGCGGGGTATGTGTCTGTGGCAGGCAAGCCGACGACCGAGCGCCGGCCGGTCGCGGCAAACCGCGTGCTCAGTGCGCGGCTGCGGCTGTGAAACCGCTGTTGGCTTGCTTGCTGCCCGATCTTGCCGCGGGGGCGGATCGAGCAGAAGCCGTTCTAGCTGAAGCTGTTCTAGTTGAGGCCGGTCGAACCGGAGCTTTGGCATGCACGACGGGCGTCCGGCCAATTGGCGCAGGATGCGCGTGTGCCGCCACGGGGCCGTGACCCGACGAGCCTGCTCGGTGCGGCTTCTTTCCATGGACCGGGCCGCTACGCTGCGCCTCATGCCCGTGTGCAGGGCTTGCTGCGAGCTGCGTCCCATGCGCGTGCGCCGGCCCTCCCGTTGTTTGCATCTCCTGTTTACGCTCGGGCACGAGCGCGTGGTCCGGCAAATGACCGCCATGATGTGCCATCACTGCACGCAGCTGCTCGCGCCGATGGAAGATGTCCGCGCGATGATCGCCATGCGCGTAGAGTTGCCGATGCCGAACGCCGTCCGGGCCGACCACCCAGATATACGTGTCGCCGCCGACGAATACGACGTCCCGGTCGGCCACCGTCGCCACGTAGGCGTCATACGGCATCGGTTGATAGGTTTCATACGGCATCGGCTGATTGGCCTGCGGAGCCCGGCCGGTCGCGACCGGGCCGCTCGTCGTCACGCACCCAGCAAGCACTACCGCGCCGACAAGCGAAGCGAGCAACAGTTTTGAAGATTTCAAGTTTTGATTTCCACTCGATACGATGTTGTCCCTGTTCTCCGCTTACGGCCATTGCCCAAGTTTCTTAAGTGTCAGAGCGCGCGCATTATTTCACACGGTTACGGTCTGACTCGCTTCACCCCAATAGCTCAGGCGGCAACTTGCCGCCGTGCGCCGCGAGCGCCTGCATCAATTCTTTATGCAGCCACACGTTCATCGTGGCCGAATCGTTCGTGTCTCCGCCGTATTTGAGCTCGTGCGCAAGCGCTTTGCGGTGTTCGAGACTACTGTCGATGCCGAGTGCCTTCATCATGTCGACGATGGACACCCGCCAATTCAGTGTCTGACCGCTTTCACCGACAAGCTTGTCCATCACTGCCTCGACGTCGACATCTGCGAGCGCCGTGGTGCCGCCAGCAGCTTGGGCGGCCGGGGCGTCAGCAGGCGCGGCGGCGGTGGACTCCGGACTTGGGCTGACCTCGGGTTGCGGTTGCCCCGGCTTCGCTTTCCCGAAAAGCTTGTTCACAATGTCACTGAAGATGCTCATTTCTCGATCCTTCTGGCCAGTAAGTCGTTGAGAAAGCACAAGCACGGTGGGCAACGACCGAAGCAACTTGTCCTGATGGACTGGGCGTGGGGCCGGGAGGCGAATGGATCGAACGACCTCAGGCGAGGCTGCAATCGTGATAGACCACGCTGGCGATGTGCTTCTGGTCGATCAGTGAGCGTTGCCGCTTTGCTCACCGTTGCTCGGTGCACGCGAACAGACGCGCAGGGAGGGATGAGCACAAAGCGCGCCCGGGGCATCGAGTACCCGCTTTACGCTGAAGATTCGGGACACTGACTATCAATGCTTCGCGAATGGCAACAATCGACACACCATGCTCACGCTTACCCATGTATCGAAACGCTACGGCGGGACACAGGCACGCGAAGTGTTGCGCTCGGTCAATCTCGAGTTACCCGCAGGGCAATGTCTGGCGGTGATGGGCGAATCCGGCGTTGGCAAATCGACATTGCTCAACCTCGCTGCCGGCCTCGATCGTCCCGACACCGGGCAGATCGTATTCGACGGGGACGACCTGCTGGCACTCGATGACGACGCCGTGACGCTGATACGACGTCGCAAAATCGGCTTTGTGTTTCAGGCGTTTCACGTACTGCCGAATCTGAGCGCGGCGCAGAACGTCGCGTTGCCGCTGCTGCTCAACGGCATGCGCAGGCACGAGGCCGCAATGCAAGCCGCTACTGCGCTTGCCTCTGTGGGACTTGAAGGCCACGCCAACGCGCTACCGCGCGAGATGTCGGGCGGGCAATTGCAGCGGGTGGCCATCGCGCGTGCGCTCGTCCATCAACCGCGGCTTGTCCTGGCCGACGAGCCGACGGGCAATCTCGACCACGACACGGCTATGCGCGTCTTGCGTCTGCTGCGCGATTCGACGCAGCGCACGGGCACCGGTGTATTGCTCGTGACCCATTCGGCCGCCGTCGCCGCCATCGCGGACCAAGTTTTGCGACTTACCCCAAACGGGCTCGAGCCGCACATCCCGAGCCTTGCCTGATCCAATCCGGGCCATGTCTTCCGAACGCGCCATGTCCCTCTTCCGCCGATCCGGCTTGGCGTCTCCCATCGGTTCTTACTATGGCGCGCTGATCGCGGCGGACCTTCGCGCTCATCCCTTGCGCGCGCTGGTTGCGATCCTTGCCATCGCCGCCGGCGTGGCGATGGGTTACGCGGTACATCTCATCAACCGCGCAGCGCTGACCGAGCTCTCATCAAGCATCAACTCACTGATGGGCGATGCCGACGTTCAGATCCGTGGCCCCCGGGCGGGCTTCGACGAATCCCTCTATCCGCGCATCGCGCGTCTCGCGGATGTCGCAGCGGCAAGCCCCGTCGTGGAGATCGATGCGCCCATAGCGGGGCGCGAAGCACCGCTCAAGCTGCTCGGCATCGACGCATTTCGCGCCGGCTTCGTTACGCCGAATCTCGTCGGACGCGTCGCGGGTGCCGAATCGGGCCCATTCGGCCTGCTGGCGCCCGATGCAGTCTTTCTTTCTCCGGCGGCTATGACCTGGCTCGGCGTCAAGCCCGGCGATGAGTTCGTCGTGCAGGCCGGCCTGCAATCCGTCGCGCTTCGCGTGGTGGGTGCATTGCAAGCCGTGCCCCCAGCAACGCGGGTTGCAGTCATGGACATCGGCGCGGCACAGTGGCGCCTGCACCGGCTCGGCACCTTGCAGCGCATCGATATCCGCTTGAGGCCTGGGGTAGACGTGGAGGCTTTTCGCAAAGCGATTGCGCCGTCGCTGCCGCCCGGCGTCGAAATCGTGACGCCTCGCGACAACGAGGACCGGACTTCCATGCTCTCGCGCGCCTATCGCGCCAATCTCAATGTGCTTGCGCTCGTCGCACTCTTCACCGGGGTGTTCCTCGTTTTGACGATGCAAACTTTGGCCGTCTTGAGGCGCCGTACGCAGTTCGCCTTACTGCGAGCGCTCGGTTTGACGCGCCGCGGTTTGCTGAGTCTCATCCTTGCCGAAAGCACTGTACTGGGCGTGCTGGGGGCCGCGCTGGGTCTTGCGATCGGTTTCACTCTGGCTGCTGCCGTGCTGCGCTATGCCGGCGGCGATCTCGGTGCCGGCTACTTCGAAGGAGTGGCACCGCTTGTGCATTTCGACGCGCTCAGCGCATCGATCTTCTTTGCGCTCGGCGTCGGCGCGTCCATACTCGGCAGCATTGCGCCTGCTAGCGAAGCCGCCCATGCGCCCCCTGCTGCGGCATTGAAGGCCGGGGATGAGGAAACGGCTGTCCGGCGGCTGCGCACGCGCTCGACAATGGCCCTCTCGTGCGGCGCCCTCATCGGCGGTTTGCTGTTGACACAACTGCCTCCAGTGGCAGGGTTGCCCGTATTCGGCTACCTCGCCATCGCCCTGATGATCCTGGGAGGCGTGCTGGCGATCCCTGCTGTATCGCATGCCATCCTCGCTGCATTGCCTCGTCCTAGCCACGCCGTGTCAGAACTCGTGCTCGCTCAATTGGCGCACGCGCCGGGGCGCGCCGCGATCGGTCTTGCGGGCATTGTCGTGAGCTTCAGCCTGATGACCTCGATGGCCGTCATGGTGTCGAGCTTTCGCATCGCGTTCGACGAGTGGCTACACCATGTTTTGCCCGCGTCGCTTTACATTCGAAGTGCATCGGCGGGCGACAGCGGATATTTGTCGCAGAGCGATCAGGCCGCCATTGCCGCAACGCCGGGCATCGAACGTGTCGAGTTTCTGCGGGCGACGCAAATCGCATTGAACGCGAGCCTGCCCGCTGTCAGTCTGCTCGCGCGGCCAATCGATCCGAGCAATCCTGGCGCACGCTTGCCGCTCGTCGATGGGCCGCTCATGACACGCGCTGGAGACCCGCCGCCCATCTGGATCAGCGAGGCGGTAGCCGACCTCTACGGCATGCACACCGGGCAGCGTGTCACGCTGCCGATTGCGTCTCAGCGCCTCGATTTCATCGTCGCCGGGGTCTGGCGCGATTATGTGCGTCAGTTCGGCGCCATCGTCATCGAAGCGAACGACTATCGCCGCTTGACCGGCGATACGCGCGTGACCGATGCAGCGTTATGGCTCGCGCCGGGCGAATCACCCGCCTCAGTCATCGCACGAATGCGCACGCGGGTAACGGGGGGGGATCGGCTGACGTTTGCAGAGCCCGGTGAAATCCGCGCCATGAGCCTTAAAATGTTTGACCGCAGCTTTGCGGTCACTTATCTGCTTGAGACCGTAGCAGTCCTCATTGGACTCATCGGGATCGGCGCGAACTTCGGCGCGCAGGCGCTGGCTCGTAGGCGCGAGTTTGGCGTGCTGCGGCATTTTGGCGTCCTACGCCGACAAATCGGGATCATGCTGGCGCTAGAAGGTGCGCTCGTCGCTTTGCTCGGGGTCTCTTTCGGGCTGCTGCTTGGCCTTGGCTTGGCGGGGGTGCTGGTGCACGTCATCAATCCGCAATCGTTCCATTGGACGATGAACATCCACATTCCGTGGCTACTGCTGGCCGCGCTCGCTTGCCTCGTCGTGGGTGCTGCCGCACTGACTGCGCGCGTGAGCGCACGTGCCGCGATGTCAGTCGATGCGGTGCGCGCGGTACGAGACGACTGGTGAAGCCTTGAAGCGACGCACATTCCTGCTGGGGGCGCCAGCGGCGCTGTCGGCCATGACGATGCTGGGCACGCCCTCAGCACGTGCTCGCTCGCCCGACTATGCCGCGGTGGCGCCCGGCCGCCCTCTTACGTTCCCGCGCGATTACGGCGCACATCCGGCGTTTCGCACCGAATGGTGGTACGTAACGGGATGGCTCGAAACCGACACTAAAACGTGGCTCGGGTTCCAACTCACGTTTTTCCGCTCGCGGGCACCATTCGACGATGCCAACCCGAGCCGCTTTGCCCCTCGTCAGCTGTTATTCGCCAATGCGGCGCTGAGCGACCCGCGTGCGCGTGCGGTGCGGCATGGTCAGCGCGCCGCGCGCACGGGGTTCGGGCTGGCACAAGCGAGCGAGGGCGACACCGCTGTCCATATCGACGATTGGTCACTTGATCGCGATGCGCATGGGCGTTACACGCTCGACATGTCCACGCCAGGCTTCGGCTTGGCGCTCGCCTTGCAGCCGACGCAACCGATGCTCATCAACGGCATGGCGGGCTACAGTCAAAAGGGACCCCTCCCAACGCAGGCCAGCTACTACTACAGCGAACCGGGGCTCAGCGTGGAAGGCAAAGTGCGAAGAGACAATGGCAGCAGCAAGTGGGAGCACGTGGTCGGGCGCGCCTGGCTTGATCACGAATGGTCTTCCGCGTTACTCGCGAGGGATGCTGTGGGGTGGGATTGGATCGGCATCAATCTCGACGAAGGCGGTGCAGTCATGGCTTTTCAGATACGCGACGCAAACGGGCACCGGTTCTGGGCCGGCGGCACGCTGCGTACGGTCGACGGACGCACACACGTGCTGTTGCCCGATGAAGTCAGCTTTACGCCGCTCAATTGGTGGCGCTCGCCGCATACGGGTGCGCACTACCCTATCGCAATGCAAGTTGACGCGGGAAACATCCATTTGACACTCGTGCCGCTGATGGATGATCAGGAGTTCGATGGCCGCGCGAGCACGGGCACGGTGTATTGGGAGGGAGCGGTCACGGCATTTCAGGCAGCGTCGGATTCGGAGACTACCGGCACGACGGCCGTCTCGGCACCGTTATCCCCGCCCGACGCGTTGGCGATAGGCGTGGGCCACGGCTATCTCGAGCTAACCGGGTATTTTCGGCGGCTCGATCTTTGAGGGTCACACTCCGCCGCCCGAGATTTGTTTTCCCGTGCAAGGGCAGCAGACATCGCATGTCGATCGACGCATACCCTCAAAGGCTTGCCCGCAATCTCACACGCCTCACACGCTGCCGCCTGTACCGAATCGCACCACGCCATCGTGGCCCTCGATACGCTCGAGTTCACCCGCATGCCACAACAGATGCAAATGCGCGAGTGCCTCACCCATCGCGAACGTCATCTGATGGATGTCGAGCTGCCGCCGGAACATGATCGGTACGATGTCGGCCGCGCTTTGCGGCCCGCGCGCGCAGGCTTGCCGCACCTCCGCGAGACGCGCGTCGTGATGCGCGCGAAGTTGCGCAATGCGAATCGGCAAACCGCGAAACGGCCGGCCATGCGAAGGCAGCACGAGCGCATCCGCGCGCATCGATTCGTAGCGGCCCAGCGATTCAAGGTAGAGCGCAAGCGGGTTGCCTTCGGGCTCGATATCGAACACCGAGACGTTGGTGGAGATGCGCGGCAACACCATATCGCCGGAGATCAGAACACCCGCGCCCTCGCTGTAAAGCGCGCAATGCTCGGGCGAATGCCCGTAGCCCGTCACGACGCGCCATTGATGTGCTCCGATCGAAACCGTATCTCCATCGCGCAAACGTCGGAATTGCGAAGGCACCGAGGGCACCAGATTCGCATAGTAGTGCCGACGATTGCGCAGCTTCTCGAGCGAATCGGCATCGGTTAGCCCGTGCCGCGCGAAATGACGCGCCGCTGCCTCGCCGCCCGCGTTGGACCCATCACCCGCGGACATGACACGACCAAACAGGTACTCGCCAAGGGTGATCCAGAGCCGCACGCTCCAGCGCTCGCCCACACCGCCCTTGCATAGCCAGTCGGCGAGCCCGACGTGATCCGGGTGACAGTGCGTCACCAGCACGCGCAGCACCGGCAAACCATCCAGTTGTGTATCGAAGATGGTTTCCCAATGCCTTTTGATGACGTCGTCGGCAATGCCGCAATCGATGACCGTCCAGCCTTGCCTGCCGTCGACCTCGTCGCGCAACAGCCAGAGATTGATGTGATCGAGCGCGAACGGCAGCGGCATGCGCACCCAGTAGACCCCGGGCGCGACTTCGCGGATACGGCCAGGTTCGGCAAGCGTGTCGCCAAACGGATAGTCGAGTTGGTGTTCAAGGGCATTCATCGGCAGTCATCCTTCAGACGGCAAAGCCTTCATCGGCACGCGCGTGCATTTGCCATTCGTCGCAAGAAAGCCGCTCGTGCTGTTGCGCTTTGTCCAAGTTGACGATAACGTAAACGTCGATCGATTCTATCCGATCCGCCCGAACTGCCGCGCTCGGCAGCCCGAGGCCGTACGCCCAAGCCGACGGGAGCCGACGCAAACACCATGAGTCAGCATTACACGATCACCGAGCTTGCGCGCGAATTCGACGTGACACCCCGCGCCATCCGCTTCTACGAAGACCAGGGCCTGCTCTCGCCAACGCGCGAAGGCTCGGGCGGGTTGCGGCGCGTCTACTCGAGTCGCGATCGCACCCGTCTGAAACTGACGCTGCGCGGCAAGCGGCTCGGCTTCACTCTGTCGGAGATTCGCCGGCTGCTCGATTTGTACGAATCGCCGACCGACACCGTGCCGCAGTTGCAAGCGTTCCTCACCACGATCACGCAGCATCGCGAAGTGCTTGAGCGCCAGCTCGAAGACCTGCACGCGACGCTCGATGACCTCACGCAGTATGAGATGCAGTGCAAGGCGATGCTGGTCGAGAGTGGGGTCGCCGAGGCTGAGCGCGCATGAACCACTTCCCGAAACTGCTGTCCTCGCAGATCGGCTTCGATGTTGCGCAGTCGATTCTGGACGGCTTCAACCGCCACTACCGCGCGTTTCGCGAGGCGGGCGTGCACGCCAAGACGCTCTTCGAAACCGGCGATTGGCACGGCGTGCAACGGCTCGCGCGCGAGCGCATCGCGTCGTATGACAACCGCGTGGAGGAATGCGTCGCTCGGCTCGAAGACGAATACAACGCCGAGAACATCAACGACGAAGTCTGGCAGCAGATCAAGCTGCATTACATAGGGCTCCTCACGAGCCACCTTCAGCCCGAATGTGCGGAGACGTTCTTCAATTCGGTCTGCTGCAAGATTCTGCACCGGTCGTACTTCAACAACGACTTCATCTTCGTGCGGCCGGTCATGTCGACCGAGTACCTCGAAAACGAGGAGCCGGCAGCGAAGCCGACCTTTCGCGCCTACTACCCCGGCAAGGACGGGCTCGCTGCAACACTCGAGCGCATCGTAACCAATTTTCAGCTCGACGTGCCGTTCGAGAATCTAGAGCGCGATGTGGCCTGCCTGATCGACAGCCTGCAAGACGGGGATGGCCCGTTCGAGCCAGCGTTCAACTTCCAAGTGCACGTGTTGTCGTCGCTGTTTTTCCGCAACAAGGCGGCGTACATCGTCGGGCGCATCATCAACGGCGAGCTGCTGCTGCCTTTCGCGGTGGCGATCCGCCACCCGCGAGCTGGCCTCTTGGCGCTCGACACCGTGCTGCTTCGGCGCGAACAATTGCAGGTCATTTTTAGCTTTTCGCATTCGTACTTTCTCGTCGACATGGAAGTGCCTTCGGCCTATGTCGACTTTCTGGCGACGATCATGCCGGGCAAGCCGAAAGCGGAGATCTACACGTCGCTCGGCCTGCAAAAGCAGGGCAAGAACTTGTTCTACCGCGATTTGCTGAAGCACCTTTCACATTCGAGCGATCGGTTCATCATTGCACCCGGCATCAAGGGCCTCGTGATGATCGTCTTTACGCTGCCGTCGTTCCCCTACGTGTTCAAGGTCATCAAGGACAGCTTCCCCGCCCCCAAGGAAACGACGCGCGAAAAGATCCAGGAAAAGTACCAGCTCGTGAAGCGTCACGACCGGCTGGGCCGCATGGCCGATACGCTCGAGTACTCGAGCGTCGCGTTACCGCTCTCGCGCCTCGACGATGCGCTCATACGCGAGCTCGAAGACGAAGCGCCCTCGATGATCGAGTACGAGGGCGACGCGATCATGATTCGCCATGTGTATATCGAGCGTCGCATGGTACCGCTCAATCTGTTTCTGCAAAGCGGAACGGAGTCCGACATCGAGCACGCCATCAAAGAATACGGCACCGCAGTGAAGGAGCTGATTCAGGCGAACATTTTCCCGGGCGACATGCTGTACAAAAACTTCGGCGTGACGCGCCACGGCCGCGTCGTCTTTTACGATTACGACGAAATCGAATACCTCACCGACTGCAACATTCGTCATGTGCCACAAGCACAGAACGAGGAAGACGAGCTGTCGGCGGAGCCTTGGTATCGCGTGGGCCCGAAGGATATTTTTCCGGAGACGTATGGCACATTCCTGCTCGGGAACCCCACCGTGCGGCACTACTTTCTACGCCATCACGCTGATTTCTTCGATCCCGCGCTATGGCAAAAGCACAAGGAGCAACTGCTCAAGGGCGAATTGCCCGACTTTTTTCCTTATGAGGATAATTTGCGCTTTTGCAACCGCTACCCAGAACGCTTTGTCCAACCCGCGCCCAGCGACCCGCAAGCACAGGCAAGCAATGGCGAGCGAGCGGCCTATACCCATTGATAGGACCTGATACTCGCCGCCTCGGCCGGCCAACATCCAATGTCAGCAACCGCTCAATGGCACAGGTTTAACCATCACTTCGCATCATGAACGATCAAAATCATCCTCTCGCCCAACTCTTTGCCAACAACCAGGCTTGGGTCGAGCGCAAACTCAATGAAGACCCTGAGTACTTCTCGCGGCTTGCCCATCAGCAAATGCCCGAATACCTGTGGATCGGCTGCTCCGATTCGCGCGTGCCGGCCAACCAGATCATCGGCCTGCCGCCAGGGGAAGTGTTCGTCCACCGCAACATCGCGAACGTCGTCGTTCACTCGGATTTGAACTGTCTGTCTGTGATCCAGTTCGCAGTCGATCTGCTCAAGGTGAAGCACATTATGGTGGTGGGCCACTACGGCTGCTCGGGTGTCGGCGCGGCTCTCTTCGACAAGCGCGTCGGTCTTGCCGACAACTGGCTTCACCATATTCACGATGTGCGCGCCAAGCATGCGGCGCTGCTCGACGAATGGCCGATCGGCGAGGCACGGCACCGGCGCCTCGTCGAATTGAATACGATCGAACAAGTCGTGAACGTGTGCCGCACGACGATCGTCAACGACGCTTGGGCACGCAGCCAGCCGCTCATGGTGCACGGCTTCGCATACGGCGTGCATGATGGCCGCATGCGCGATCTCGGCATGACGATTTCGAACTTCGACATGCTAAGCAGTACTTATGAACGTTGCGTCGCCGCCCTATCGGCCAATCGGGCCAGCGCCGCAGACATCGACACGGTAGCCGCCGACGCGGCTGAGCTGAAGAAGGTGGAGGCGGTCGTCGGCGGCGTAATCAAGGAGCTCAGAGATGACTGACGCAAAGCGCGGTACCGGAGATCCCATTGTCATTGCAGCGGCGGCCCGCACGCCCATGGGCGGCTTTCAGGGCGAACTGGCGGCACTTGCGGCGCCACAACTAGGCGCCATCGCCATTGAAGCGGCGCTCGCGCGCGCGGGCTTGCAGCCGCACCAGATCGACGAAGTGCTGATGGGGTGCGTCCTGCCCGCCGGCCTCGGTCAGGCCCCGGCACGGCAAGCGGCGCTCGGCGCAGGGCTGCCGGTTTCAACGGGCTGTACGACCGTCAACAAGATGTGCGGCTCGGGCATGCGTGCGGCAATGTTTGCGCACGATATGCTCTTGGCCGGCTCAGCCGATGTGATCGTCGCGGGCGGCATGGAAAGCATGACGAATGCGCCTTACCTGCTGCCGAAGGCACGAGCCGGCATGCGTATGGGTCACGGGCAAGTCATTGACCACATGTTTTACGACGGCCTTGAAGATGCGTATGAGAAAGGCCGGTTGATGGGCACGTTCGCCGAAACTTGCGCGGCCTCCTTCGGCTTTACGCGCGAAGCACAGGATGCGTTCGCCATCGAATCGCTCATGCGCGCGAAACGTGCCAACGAAGACGGAACCTTCGACTGGGAAATCGCCCCCGTCAAAATTCAGGGCCGCAAAGGCGACGAGGTGACGATCGCACGCGACGAGCAGCCGTTCAAGGCAAATATCGAGAAGATCCCGACGCTCAAGCCTGCATTCAGTAAAACGGGAACGGTAACGGCGGCGAACTCGTCATCGATCTCAGACGGCGCTGCGGCCCTAGTGCTGCTGCGCGCATCGACGGCCGAGCGGCTCGGCATGACGCCGCTTGCGCGCATCGTCGGTCATGCCACGTTCGCCCAAGAGCCGGCGCAGTTCACAACGGCGCCAGTCGGCGCCATCCGCAATCTGTTCGACAAAACCGGCTGGCAAGCCGCCGACGTCGACCTGTACGAAATCAACGAGGCATTCGCCGTCGTGACGATGGCCGCCATGAAAGAACACGGTCTCGCCCCCGAGCAGGTGAACGTCCACGGGGGCGCCTGTGCGCTGGGCCATCCGATCGGCGCTTCAGGCGCACGCATTATCGTCACGCTCATTGGCGCTTTGAAGAAGCACGGCAGCAAGCGCGGCGTGGCGAGCTTGTGCATTGGCGGCGGCGAGGCAACGGCGATGGGCATTGAGCTGCTCTAGTAACGTCCACATCCTGATCTCGCCGTTTCGGCAGACCTATTCGTCGACAAATCAGCACGTCGATGCCGCAAATCGAAACCCTCACCGGGCACGCGGAACGCTCGTTGGTGTCGTCGGCCTGTCGGTCTATCGATCGACTCAACGCCCACCGGCACCGTAGGGCACCCGCCGATGTGATCGAGGAGTACGAACGATGAGCACAGCTTTGATCGTAGGCGCATCTCGCGGCATCGGGCGCGAGTTCGTGCGGCAATATCGTGCAGCGGGTTGGCGTGTCATCGCGACGGCGCGAGACGATAAAGCGCTCGATGACATTGCGCGGGGCCTCGGTGCCGAGACAATCCGGCTCGATGTGACGGAGCCTCAGGACATAGACGCATTTGCCGACAAGATCGCTGACGAAGAGCTTCACGTCGCCGTCATCGGCGCGGGCGTCTACGGGCCGCACACTGGCGGCGTCGAATCGTTTACCGCCGAGGATTTCGACTACGTGATGGCAACCAATGTGCGCGGCCCGATGTTGATGATGCCGGTGCTGCTGCCTCGCGTCGAATCGGTTGGAGGCGTGCTGGCCGTGTTATCGAGCCGCATGGGCAGCATCGGCGATGCGAACGGCACGACAGGTTGGCTGTATCGCGCGAGCAAGGCGGCGCTCAACAGTGCGCTGCGCGTCGCATCGCTGCAAACGCGGCGCGCCGCCTGCATTGCACTGAATCCCGGCTGGGTACGCACGGACATGGGCGGCGCACAGGCAGTGCTCGAGCCTGACCGCAGTGTCGCCGGCCTGCGCGCCGTCATTGCGCAGGCCGGCGTTGCGCGCGCAACGTTCAACGGGCGGTTCCTGCAGTACGACGGAACGCCGGTAGAGTGGTAACGCGACGAATAAGCGACGAACCGCGGGAACGACAACGAAGCAACCGGGGAAACCGAATAAGGCCGGAGGCGACAACATGGTGCTGGATGAAGACCACGTGATGGTTCGTGACGCAGTGCGCACCTTCGTGCGCGAGGCCATCACACCTCGCGCAGCAACGTGGGACCGCGAGCGCACGTTTCCGAAGGACGTGCATCGCCAACTCGCAGAACTCGGCGCATACGGGGTGCTCGTGCCGAACGAGTACGGCGGCGCCGGGCTCGATGCGCTCGCACTCGCCTTGATACTCGAGGAGATTGCGGCGGGCGACGGTGGCACCTCGACCGCGGTCTCGGTCAACAACTGTCCCGTCTGCAGCATCCTGCTCGCCTACGGCAACGACGAGCAAAAGCGCGATTGGCTGACGCCGCTTGCGCGCGGCGATATGCTGGGCGCGTTCTGCCTGACCGAGCCGCAGGCGGGGTCGGACGCCTCAGCGCTCTCTACGACAGCGGTGCGCGAAGGCGGCGATTACGTGATCAACGGCGTCAAGCAGTTCATCACGAGCGGCAAGAGCGGCGATGTGGCGATCGTCCTCGCCGTGACCGACAAGTCAGCCGGCAAGCGGGGAATCAGCGCCTTCATCGTACCGACGACCGCGCCGGGCTACATCGTCGCTCGCCTCGAAGACAAGCTCGGCCAGCATTCCTCCGATACAGCGCAGATCGTTTTTGACCACTGCCGCATACCGCGCGCCAACCGCATCGGCGAAGAGTGCGATGGCTACCGTATCGCCCTTTCGGGCCTTGAGGGTGGGCGGATCGGCATTGCGGCCCAAAGCGTTGGCATGGCGCGCGCGGCACTCGAGGCGGCGCTCGCTTATGCCAAAGAGAGAAAAAGCTTCGGACAACGTATCTTCGATCATCAAGCGGTGCAGTTCCGCCTTGCGGAAATGGCGACGCAGCTCGAAGCAGCGCGGCAGTTGGTCTGGCACGCGGCCTCGCTCAAGGATGCCGGCAAGGCCTGCCTGACCGAGGCTGCCATGGCGAAGCTCTTTGCCTCCGAGGCAGCCGAACGGATCTGCTCGGCCGCACTGCAGACGTTCGGAGGCTACGGATATGTCAGCGATTTTCCCGTCGAGCGAATCTACCGGGATGTGCGCGTGTGCCAGATCTATGAGGGTACGAGTGATATTCAGAAGATGCTGATCGCGCGTGGGCTGGAGCGAGAAACCCTCTAACCCTGGGCCGGTTGAACGCCGTCATGAAGCGCGGCCCGCGTAAAATCGCCCCATGAAACCATCGACCTCCCGAAGCCTCACATCCTCGCCACTCGAGTGCCCCTGCGGCGGGGCCTCACTCAAGCCACCCTCGTCGCACAAAGCGCCGCCGTTCGCCCAATGCTGCGGACCCTTGCTGAGCGGAGCGACGATAGCGCCCACGGCGCTTATGCTCATGCGCTCGCGCTATACGGCCTACGTGGTCGGGGATGCCGACTACCTACGTGCGACGTGGGATGTTTCCACTTGTCCAGACGATCTCTCGATCGATCTCGAATCGCCGGAAACTCCGAGATGGTTAGGACTACAAATCAAACGTTTCGAGGTGCTCGACGATACGCACGCTGTGGTGGAATTCGTCGCCCGTTTCAAATCCGGTGGACGTGGGCACCGTTTGCATGAAGTCAGCCGTTTCGTACGCGGTACCGACGGACGCTGGCGCTATGTGGACGGAGACGTGCACGAGCACTGACCCCACTTTCAACCGGCTTACCGTTTTTTTGTGCATGACCGCGTGCTTATGCCAAACGACAATGCTTCGCAAATCCGGACTCTCCTCAATGACACATTTCATTTTGGTGAGCTAGGATCGATATCGTTTTGACGCGTACGCTAAGGCGAATTGTCGGCTGCCGTCGGTTCGTGCCGTCGGTCGACACGGCATGCGTCTCGCGCCGCATCCCCGCGTTTTTCGTCCACGCCGACGGCTGCCGGTTCACGCCGCGATAGCCTGTGCGGCGAATCGCGGCTTTTGCCAGCTTTTTCGAGCAAGGCCGTGAGACTGATGCGCGGATACGCATTCGCACGAGTTCCAAGAAACCCGGCGTCGGCATGACTTGTTTTCAGAGCAGGTACGCATGAGTTGGAAGAACGTCTTGGTGGGATGGGTCTGTGCGTGTGCGTGGATAGGCGCTCAGGCGCAGGCGAGCCCCGACGCAACGGTACAGCGGGTCGCGCTCGCCACTTCCGCAAAACGGCCGCTTTCAGCCGCCGACGCGGCCGGCCCCAATCTCCGAGAAACGGCACTGCCGCTTCTCGCTGGCGACCTGAACGAACGGGTCGTGCGTGTCCCCGTCGACGGCACGGGCAATATCACGCTCGAGACGACGATCTTCAAGCCCGATGGCCCGGGCCCCTTCCCCTTGGTCGTGTTCAATCACGGCAAGATAGCGGGTGATCCGGGGGCACAGAGCCGCAGCCGGCCGCTGGCCTTCGCGCGCGAGTTCGTGCGCCGCGGCTATGTTGTGGTGGCGCCTAACCGAGAGGGCTTCGCGAATTCCGACGGCACGTATCGCCAGGAAGGCTGCAATGTCGAGAAAAATGGGATCATGCAAGCCGATGACGTGGCGGCAACGATTGCCTACATGTCGCAGCAGCCGTATGTCGATGCGTCGCGTATCGTCGTAGCCGGCACCTCGCACGGCGGCCTGGCGACAATCGCCTATGGCATGCGAGCGGCCCCCGGCGTGCGCGGCCTGATCAACTTCTCCGGCGGCTTACGGCAGGACGCTTGCTCGGGTTGGCAGAACAATCTGACTCACGCATTCGAATCCTATGGCGAGCACGTGCAACTGCCGTCGCTCTGGCTCTACGGCGATAACGACTCGATCTGGACGCCCGAACTGACCGCACGCATGTACGCTGCCTACACCGATCAAGGCGCGAGCGCGACGATGGTCGACGTAGGCCGCTACAAGAACGATGCACACCGGCTCGTCGTCGATCGCGACAGCGTGTCCCTCTGGTGGCCGTCCGTCGAGGCGTTCCTTAACCGTATCCACATGCCCACGCGCACGGAGTACCGCGTTGAGGCGCCTGCCGTGCCACCTGCCTCGGGCTACGCGGCGGTCGATGCCATCGAGGCGGTCCCGTATCTCGATGCAGCCGGCCGCGCCGCCTATCGGAAGTTTCTCCGCCAGTTTCCGAGCCGCGCGTTTGCCGTCGCGCGTTCAGGCGCCTGGTCGTGGGCCGAGGGCGGCGACGATCCGATATCCGTCGCCCTCTCCAATTGCAGCAAGGAAAACCACGGCGAGGCGTGCCGGCTCTACGCGGTTGACGATTCGGTCGTCTGGAACGAGGGCACCCGAACGGCATCGTCGAGTGGCGACGATCAAGCTAATCGAGTTGATCGAGCCGATGAACCGGGTGAAGCGCCCAATCACGCTTCGCTCGCCAGTCGTTGATGGCCGTTGATGGCCATCAAAAAATGAGCAAATGACCGGCAGGGGCGCCTGTCCGCCTTCCGCTTGCCCGCCTGCGGAGTCCAAGCACAGGCTTCTCTGAAAATGGGCCAATAGCGACGCCCGTGCGCGATGGAGCCCTGCGTTTGCGTATTTTCTCTCGTCCAGCGCCTAGACTCTGCCGTCGTCAACCACCGCGAAATCTCGTGATTTGCGAGCAATCGCCGCGAGCTGTAACGAACGGCCGCCAAACGGCGCAATCGAGCAGCACGCGCAAAACGTGCATCGCGACGCGGAACGCGCTACTCTCACGTCCACTTTTGGCTCTCGCGGGCTCGTCAGCGAGGCTTGGCACCTAAAAAAATGATGTATACGTCCGCGGTTTTCGCCTGCGGATGCTAAGCAATGGAACACAAGCACATGAACGTCGATGCGTCGAGGGAAGTGTCGAGCACGCAAGTGCGCAGCGAGGCTTCTAACGATTGGGTCGCGCGCAGCCTTGCCGCTGTCTGGCACCCCTGCACTCAGATGAAGCACCATGAGCGCCTGCCGCTCGTTGCCGTGGCGCGCGGCAGCGGCGCGTGGCTTTTCGATCACGACGGCCGCCGCTATCTCGACGGCATCAGCTCCTGGTGGGTCAATCTTTTTGGGCATGCGAATCCGCGCATCAATGCGGCGTTGAAGGCGCAGCTCGATACGCTCGAGCATGCGATGCTCGCGGGCTGCACCCATACAGCCGCCGTCGAGCTGGCCGAACGGCTCTCGCGGCTCACGCACGGCACGCTCGGGCATGCGTTCTTCGCGTCGGATGGCGCCTCGGCCGTCGAAATCGCCTTGAAGATGAGCTTTCACTGCTGGCGCAACCGCGGTCATGATGAAAAGCGCGAATTCGTCTGCATTGCGAACGGCTACCACGGGGAGACGATTGGGGCACTCGGCGTCACCGATGTCGCCTTGTTCAAGGACGCCTACGATCCGTTGATCCGCTGCGCACATGTCGCCGCATCGCCCGACGCGCGCCGCGCGCAAGCGGGCGAGACTGCCGCTGACGTAGCCCGGCGCGCGCTCGACGACGTTCGTGCGCTTTTCGAATCGCGCGCGGGACGCATCGCCGCATTGATCGTCGAGCCGCTCGTGCAGTGCGCAACCGGCATGGCAATGCACGATACGTCTTACATTGCCGGCCTGCGCGCGCTCTGCGACGAATACGACGTGCATTTGATCGCTGACGAAATTGCCGTCGGGTGCGGGCGCACGGGGACATTTTTTGCCAGCGAACAAGCCGGCGTCTGGCCGGATTTCCTGTGCCTATCGAAGGGGATCAGCGGCGGCTACCTGCCCTTGTCGATCGTGCTTTCGCGTGACGAAATCTTCGCGGCTTTCTACGACGACGACACGACGCGCGGCTTCCTGCACTCGCATTCCTACACGGGCAATCCGCTCGCATGCCGGGCCGCACTCGCGACGCTCGATCTCTTTGAAAGCGACAACGTGCTCGCTGTCAACGAGCGCAAATCGGCGGCGCTGATGGAAGCGCTTAGCCCGCTACTGAAGCATGACGCGGTCCGCCATGTGCGACGCTGCGGCACGATCATCGCCTTCGATGCCGCGCTCGAGGGCGACGCCGCACGCACGTTCTCGCGCCGCTTCTTCGAAAATGCGCTGTCGCGGGAGTTGCTGCTGCGCCCGATCGGTACGACCGTCTACCTGATGCCGCCATATATTTTGGACGAAGAAGAAATCGCGTTGATCGCGGCACGTACGCACGAAACATTCGAAGCGACATTGGCGAACGGGGTGAATCGATGAGTCTGCTCGATACGTTGCGCGAAGGCCTCTCCGATGTCGAGTCGCGCGGGCTCACGCGCCGGCGGCGCACCGCCGAGACGCCCTGCGCCGCCCATATGAATATCGACGGCCGCGACATCGTCGGTTTCGCCAGCAACGATTACCTGGGGCTCGCCGCGCACCCCGCGCTGGTTGACGCGCTCGCGCAAGGGGCAAGGCGCTATGGCGCGGGCAGTGGCGGCTCGCATCTGCTCGGCGGCCACTCTCGCGCGCACGTTCAGCTTGAAGACGATGTCGCAGCGTTCTGCGGCAGCTTCGTCGATGCGCCGCGCGCACTCAGCTTCAGCACCGGCTACATGGCGAATCTGGCCACGCTGACAACGCTGGCCGGGCGTAACACGACACTCTTTTCCGATGCGCTCAATCATGCATCGCTGATCGACGGGGCACGCCTTTCGCGCGCCGATGTGCAAATCTATCCGCATGGCGATATCGCTGCGCTGGCGGCCATGCTCGATGCGTGTGAGTCCGATGCCAAGCTGATCGTCACGGACGGCGTTTTCAGCATGGACGGCAACGTCGCGCCACTGGCCGAATTGCTTGCGCTTGCCGAGCGTCACGGCGCTTGGCTCGTCGTCGACGACGCACACGGCTTCGGCGTGCTCGGCCCACAAGGGCGCGGCGTGCTTGCTCAGCTCGCGTTGCGCTCGCCGCATCTCGTCTACATCTGCACGTTCGGAAAAGCAGCGGGCGTGGCGGGTGCTGCCGTCATCGCGCATGAGACGGTGATCGAGTGGCTTGTACAGCGTGCACGCCCCTACATTTTCACGACGGCGGCGCCCCCCGCCGTGGCGCACGCCGTATCGGCAAGCCTCGCGATCATCGCGAGCGATGAAGGCGACGCGCGCCGCGCCCACCTCGCATCGCTGATAGAGCGAACGCGCGGCCTGCTTCGCGCGACGCGCTGGCAGCCGGTCGATTCACATACGGCGATCCAGCCGCTCATCATCGGCGACAACGAAACGACGCTCGCGCTCGCGGCACGCTTTCAGGCCGAGGGGCTCTGGGTGCCCGCCATCCGGCCACCGACCGTTCCCGTCGGCACGTCGCGCCTGCGCATCTCGCTGTCGGCCGCGCACTCGCTGGACGATCTGGCGCGGCTCGAAGCGGCGCTGGGCCGAATCGCCACCGGGGACGAAGCATGAGCGCGCCGCTGTCGCTCTTCGTGACCGGTACCGATACGGAGATCGGGAAGACATTTATTTCCTGTGCGTTGCTTCATGGCTTCAGGCAGGCCGGATTGCGCGCGGCAGCGATGAAGCCCATCGCCGCTGGAGCCACCGAGCGCGACGGGGAGTGGCATAACGAAGACGCGGACGCGCTCGATGCCGCGGCCAGTGTCGCCCTGCCGCCTGCCATCCGCACGCCGTACCTGCTGAAAGCGCCCGCCGCACCGCATATCGTCGCCGCGCGCGAAGGCGTCTCGCTCGATCTCGAGCACATCGTGCAATGCCATCGCAAAGCGATGCAACGCGCCGACATCGTCGTTGTCGAGGGTGTGGGCGGCTTTCGGGTGCCGCTTGATGACACGCGCGACACCGCCGATCTTGCGCACGCACTGTCACTGCCGGTCGTGCTCGTCGTCGGCATGCGGCTCGGCTGCATCAACCACGCGCTGCTGACGGCAGAATCGATCGCGAAGCGCGGGCTGCGCATCGCAGGCTGGGTCGCCAACCTGATCGACCCCAACATGCTTTATCCTGACGAGAACATCCAGGCGGTGAGCGGCTGGCTCGCGCGCGAGCACGATGCCCCGCTTCTCGGCACCGTGCCGCGCATCGTACCGGCATCGCCCGAGCGAGCGGCGTCCCACCTGGACATCACAGGACTCCTTAACAACATGCGCGGCGTACAAAGCTCGCGCTAACGCCGGTTTGCCGTGCGGCAGCGTCACCCTGGCTGACGGATGAACACGGTAACCGCGCCCCTTGCCTGAAAGGATCGACGACATGACTCAAGCCCAAACCGAATCGACGCTGACCATCGCCACGCCGCCGACACCGGCGCCGGACAGCGTCCGCTGGCGCGTCGCCGACGTCGCCGCGCTCTACGAGCTGCCGTTCAATGACCTGCTGTTCCGCGCGCAGCAAGTGCATCGCGAGCATTTCGATGCGAACGCTGTGCAGCTGTCGACACTGCTGTCGATCAAGACCGGTGGCTGTGAAGAGGATTGCAAATACTGCTCGCAATCGTCGCACTACGACACCGGCCTCAAAGCCGAAAAGTTGATGGACGTGGAAGACGTTTTGAGCGCAGCGCGCACGGCAAAGGAAAGCGGTGCGACGCGCTTTTGTATGGGGGCCGCTTGGCGCAACCCGAAGGAGCGCCATCTCGAGCCGATTCAGGAGATGATTCGCGGCGTGAAGGCGCTGGGGCTCGAAACCTGCATGACGCTCGGCATGCTCGATGATCACCAGGCCACGGCACTGCGCGAAGCAGGGCTCGACTATTACAACCACAACCTGGACACATCGCCCGAGTTCTATGGGCAGATCATTTCGACGCGCACCTACCAGGACCGTCTCGACACGCTAGAGCGTGTTCGCGATGCCGGCATCAACGTCTGTTGCGGCGGCATCGTCGGCATGGGCGAATCACGTCGTGCTCGCGCGGGGCTCATCGCACAGCTCGCAAATATGGACCCGTACCCGGAATCAGTGCCGATCAATCACCTCGTAGCCATCGAAGGCACACCGCTCGGCGAGGTCGAGCCGCTCGACCCGTTCGAATTCGTACGCACGATCGCCGTGGCGCGGATCACGATGCCAAGCGCGATGGTGCGGCTGTCGGCAGGTCGGCAGCAGATGGATGACGCCGTGCAGGCGCTTTGCTTCATGGCGGGAGCCAACTCGATCTTTTACGGCGATGCGCTGCTGACCACGAGCAACCCCCAGGCCGACGCCGATCGCCAGCTCTTTGCACGGCTCGGCATTCAGCCGCAATCAGCGGGACAGTTGACGTCGAAGGAAGCCTGTACCGAGGGATGCCACAAGGAATAAGGCCCGCGCGTGCGGGTGTCGCGTGGCTGTCGCACGGTAGCCACCGAAAACGTAGAATGACGGGCATTCTCCTTGTTGCGACGCGCTGTCGCCCGCTTAAGCCAACGCATGGATATCCTCGTTCACTTGCCCGAAGCAGCAGAGACAGCCGAATGGCTGTCGTCGCTCACCCGTGCATTGCCCCACGCTGACATTCGCGCGTGGCAACCCGGAGACACGGCTCCCGCCGACTATGCGCTCGTCTGGCGGCCGCCGCATGAGCTTTTCGCGGAGCGCGCCGGGCTCAAGGCAGTGTTTAATCTCGCTGCCGGCGTCGACGCGCTGCTCGCAATCGAGCGCAATGCACCGGGCACGCTGCCACCGGATGTGCCCGTCATCCGGCTCGAAGACACCGGCATGGCCGATCAAATGGCCGAATATGCCGCCTATGCGGTATTGCGCTACCTGCGCCGCTTCGACGAATACGAGCTGGCGCAGCGCCGATCCGACCCATGCTGGCGCCCCCTTGCCGCGCATGCGCGCGAGACGTTCACGGTCGGGGTGCTAGGCCTGGGTGTGCTCGGCGCCCATGTCGCAAAGACCCTCGCATCGCTGGGTCTCCCCGTACGGGGCTACAGCCGCAGCCGCAAATCGCTCGAAGGCATCGAGACTTTCGCCGGCCATGACGAATTCGATGCATTTCTCGACGGCGTGAAAGTCCTCGTCAATCTGTTGCCAAGTACGCCCGAAACCGATGGCATTCTGAACCGCTCGACCTTCGCGAAGCTTGCGCGCGGGGCGTATCTCATCAACCTCGCACGTGGCGCGCATCTTGTCGAAGCCGACTTGCTCGACGCGCTCGGCGAGGGCCGGATCGCGGCCGCGACACTCGATGTATTCGCACAAGAACCGCTGCCGCCCGATCACCGGTTCTGGCGCGAGCCGCGCGTGACCATCACGCCGCATGTCTCGGCCGTCACGTTGCGTGAACCGGCCGTCGCACAGATCGCAGAAAAAATCGCGGCGCTCGAGCGCGGCGAGCGGGTCACCGGCGTCGTCAACCGCGCGCGCGGCTACTGAGGCTCGCGTTCTACACTTAAGCGGCGTCGCGCGCCATTAGTCGGCAGTCCTCATCAATCGCTTGGAGAGATGACATGTCCATGCCTCGCGCAGTGAAGATCGTCGAAGTTGGCCCGCGCGATGGGCTGCAAAACGAAAAGCAGCGGGTGCCGACCGCTGTCAAGATCGATCTCGTCAACCAGCTGTCGGAAGCCGGCTTTCCGAACATCGAAGCTACGTCGTTCGTATCCCCCAAGTGGGTACCGCAAATGGCGGATGCAGCCGAAGTGATGGCGGGCATCACGCGCCGCCCAGGCACGCTCTACTCAGTGCTCACGCCGAACCTCAAAGGCTTCGAAGCGGCGCTCGAAGCGCGTGCCGACGAAGTGGTCATCTTTGGTGCGGCGAGCGAAGCCTTTTCACAGCGAAACATCAACTGCAGCATCGCCGAGAGCGTCGCTCGGTTCGAGCCCGTCGCGCGTGCCGCGAAAGATCAGGGCCTGCGCTTGCGCGGGAGCATCTCCTGCGCGCTCGGTTGCCCCTATCAAGGCGAGGTGCCCGTAACCTCCGTCGTCGACGTCGTGCAGCGATTCGCGGCGCTCGGGTGCGACGAGATCGACATTGCCGACACGATCGGCGTCGGCACGGCCAAGCGCACGCACGAGATATTTGCCGCTGTCACCAAGGTGTTTCCTCGCGAGCAGCTCTCGGGACACTTTCATGACACGTATGGGCAGGCAATCGCCAACATTTATGCGTCGCTCTTGGAAGGCATCGTGATTTTTCATGCGTCGGTGGCCGGCCTCGGTGGCTGCCCGTACGCGAAGGGGGCCACGGGCAACGTGGCAACGGAAGACGTGCTCTATTTGATGAACGGATTGGGCATCGAAACCGGTGTCGACCTTCAAAGGGTCACCGCCATCGGCGAGTTCATTTCGACCGCAATTGGCCGCCCCAATGGTTCTCGCGCGGGGCGCGCACTGCTTGCAAAAGCAAAGGAATCGCAAGGCAGTCAGTAAGGTAAGCATGACGCGCGCGTGGCGCTCTAAGTGCAGATGAATCAGGACGCCTTGACTGATTACGATGTTGTTTTCGCTTTCGCTATGGACAACGAACCCATGACGCCACCGAACATGCTTGATAACGATGACGACTTGAAGGCGCTCGTCAATTTGCCCGATTCGGCGCGGCGCGTCGCATTGCTGCTTCGCGAGCGCGGGCATGACAAGCGGGTCGTCATGCTGCCCCAAACGGGCAAAACCTCGGCGGAGGCGGCGGCCGGGCTCGGCTGCTTGGTTGCGCAGATCGCGAAATCGATTCTCTTTCGCCGACGCGAGGACGACGCACCCGTGCTTGTGATTGCAAGCGGTGCGAACCGCGTCGATGAAGCCAAGGTTGCACGCGAAGTCGGTGCGATTGGACGTGCCGATGCCCAGTTTGTCCGGGACAAGACCGGCTATGCAATCGGCGGTGTCTGTCCGATCGGGCATGCGACGACGCCCGTCACGCTCATCGATTCGGATCTGCTTCAGTTCGATAGCCTTTGGGCCGCGGCCGGCCATCCTCATGCCGTCTTCAATTTGTCGCCCGACGAACTGATTGCGCTGACGGGCGCGCCGGTGGTGGACGTCGCATTGCGCGATTGAGGGAAGTGGCCGTTTCATTAAGCGGAGGGCGACGACTGACGACGCGCCCTGTTACAAAACAGCGAGCACCAAAAAGAAAACCGCTCGTCACGGATGACGAACGGCTCAATTTACGACGTGATCAAAGCGTCGCCACCATGATACCGGTGCGCGCCGGCTCGAGCATCGGTGATTTCCCTGCGAAATCCGCTTGGCTCCGCCGACTTCCGTCAGATCAAATCTTTCATTTCCTCTTCGTTGACGATCCAACTACGGGACTGGCCACTCCATCGGCAGCCGCCAAACCGATGATGCGCCCTCGGTCTGGTGCCGGGCATGCAAAGCCAATTGGCCGCATCGGTTGCACCGGGCCGGGACTCGAGCCAATAGAGGCCGAGCACTCCCTCCAACAGAACAAAGCACCCGGACGCCAGGGCGGCGCGGTCCGTATAATCGAACGATCGTTCTCTTCGTGATGCACCAAGGAGACTTGCGTCATGGCCCTGCCCGCTGTTCTGCAGCACCTGAGCTTGCCTGTCGTCGCATCGCCGATGTTCATCGTCAGCTATCCCGAGCTCGTGCTCGCACAATGCAAGGCGGGCATCGTCGGTTCGTTCCCATCGCTCAACGCGCGGCCGGCGGAGTTGCTGGACGAATGGCTCACGCAAATCGACGAAGCCCTCGCCGCGCATAAGGCCGCGAACCCGGGCGCAACGGTCGGCCCGGTCGCGGTCAATCAGATCGTTCATCAGTCGAATGCGCGGCTCGAGCACGATGTGCGCGTCTGCGTCGATCACAAGGTGCCGATCTTCATCACGAGCCTGCGCGCCCCCGTGAAGGAGATGATCGACGCGGTGCACAGCTATGGCGGCATCGTGCTACACGACGTCATCAATTTGCGACACGCGCAAAAGGCGCTGGAGGCTGGCGTCGACGGCCTCATCCTCGTGGCGGCCGGTGCGGGCGGACACGCGGGCACGCTTTCGCCTTTCGCGCTCGTCGGTGAAGTGCGGCGCATCTTCGACGGCCCGATCGTGCTCTCGGGCGCCATCGCGACAGGTGCTTCGATCCTCGCCGCGCAGGCAATGGGCGCGGATCTCGCCTACATGGGCACGCGCTTCATCGCGACCAAGGAGGCCCATGCCGTGGACAGCTACAAGCGAGCGATCGTCAATTCGAGTGCGGCCGACATCGTCTACACGAACCTGTTTACCGGCGTGCACGGCAACTATATCCGCGAGAGCATCGTCAATGCCGGCCTCGATCCGGATGACCTCCCGGAGTCGGACAAGTCGACGATGAACTTCACGAGCGACAAGGCCAAAGCGTGGAAAGACATCTGGGGTGCGGGCCAAGGTGTCGGCCTCATGGACGACATTCCGAGCGTGGCTGAACTTGTCGAGCGGCTCAAGCTCGAGTACAGCGAGGCGCGAGCCCGCTTGTCGCTTTAGCGTCGATGTCGACGTACACGATGCAACGTCCAGCGTTACATCGTACGTCGATATTGCCCCCCTACCTCGAATAGCGCATGCGTGATCTGCCCGAGCGAGCAGACACGCACCGCATCCATCAGCACCGAAAACACGTTCTCGTCATCGATGACGGCCTGTTGCAGGCGGCGCAGCATTGGCCCGGCCTCCTCGCGGTGCCGCTCGTGGAACGCCGCAAGCCGCGCGAGCTGACTTTCCTTTTCCATGCGTGTCGAGCGGGCGAGCATGAGCGGTGGCGGCGCATCCTGCACGTGCTTTCCAACAAACGTGTTCACGCCCACGATCGGATAAGAGCCGTCGTGCTTGCGATGCTCATACAGCATCGACTCATCCTGAATGCGGCCGCGTTGGTAGCCTGTCTCCATGGCGCCCAGCACGCCGCCGCGCTCGGTCAGCCGGTCAAACTCCGCGAGCACCGCCGCTTCGACAAGATCCGTCAACTCTTCGACGATGAAGCTGCCCTGATTGGCGTTCTGATTTTTTGCGAGGCCCCATTCGCGCTGAAGAATCAGCTGGATCGCTAGCGCCCGGCGGACAGAGTCCTCGGTCGGCGTCGTGATGGCCTCGTCATAAGCGTTCGTATGCAGCGAGTTGCAGTTGTCATAGACGGCAATGAGCGCTTGCAGTGTCGTGCGGATATCGTTGAAGTCGATTTCTTGAGCGTGCAGACTGCGTCCCGACGTCTGCACGTGGTACTTCAGCTTCTGGCTACGCTCGTTGGCGCCATAGCGCTCGCGCAGCGCGATCGCCCAGATGCGCCGTGCCACACGTCCGATCACCGTGTACTCGGGCTCCATGCCGTTCGAGAAGAAAAACGACAGATTGGGCGCGAACTCGTCAATCGTCATACCGCGCGCCAAATAAGCCTCCACATAGGTGAACCCGTTCGCGAGCGTGTACGCGAGCTGCGTAATCGGATTCGCGCCTGCTTCGGCAATGTGGTAGCCCGAAATCGAAGCCGAATAGAAGTTGCGCACTTCGTGTTCGACGAAATACGCCTGAATGTCGCCCATGACCTTCAAGCTGAACTCGGTCGAGAAGATGCACGTGTTCTGGCCCTGGTCCTCTTTCAGGATGTCGGCCTGCACCGTTCCCCGCACATTCTGCAGCGCACGTGCGCGTGCTGCTTTCCTCTCTTCGACGGTGGATATGCGGCCCTCCCTCTCGCAGCTCGCAGCAAGCCGCGCGAGCTGTTGATCGATCGCGACATTGAAGAACATCGCGAGAATCGTCGGCGCAGGCCCATTGATCGTCATCGATACGGAAGTGCCCGGTGAGCACAGATCAAAGCCATCGTAGAGCACCGACATGTCGTCGAGCGTCGCCACCGATACGCCCGCGTTGCCGATCTTGCCGTAGATGTCGGGCCGCTCGTCCGGCTCTTCGCCGTAGAGCGTCACCGAATCGAACGCAGTGGACAGACGCGCAGCCGGCATCCCCTCCGAAAGCAGCTTGAACCGCCGATTCGTGCGCGCGGGGTCGCCCTCGCCCGCAAACATGCGCGTGGGGTCCTCGTCTTCGCGCTTGAAGGGGAACACGCCCGCCGTGAAAGGAAAATAGCCGGGCAGATTCTCGAGCGCCAGCCAGCGAAGGGTCTCGCCTGGGTCGACAAACTTGGGCAGCGATACCTTGCGCATCGTCGTGCCCGAAAGCGTCTTGACGGTCAGCGATGTACGGATCTCTCGGCCGCGCACACTCGCGACTTGCTCGTCGCCCGAGTAGCCCGCGACCGTCTTCGGCCAAGCGTCGAGGAGCGCTCGCTCGCGTGCCCCGAGTTGTGCGTCGCGCGCCGCAATCAACGTGTCCAGCCTTGCCACCACCTCGCCCGCCGGTTCGCTGACGGCTTGACCAGCACACTGCGTATCAGTCTTTGCCGCAACGCCTGCAAAGCCTGCGGCAACGCCAGCGACGTCAGCCGTCGCCCTATCTGAACCGTGCATCCCCTCCGACGCCCGCCTGAGCGCATCGCCGCCGATCGACTCGATCAGCATGCGTCGCGCCTCACGCAGCTGCCAGCGCTCGCGCGCAATCTGCGCTTGAGCCTCAACCCTTGCCCGGTACGTGCGTACCGTCTCGGCAATTTCCGACAAGTAGCGCACACGGGCAGACGGCACGATTGCATCGCGTGCGCTGGAATGGCGAGCGTCGCTGTGCGGCAAGCTCGGGGCGCACGCCGGACGCGGCAGCCCGATCTCCTGCAGCGACACAGCCATCCGCTGATAAAGCGCCGTCACCCCATCGTCATTGAAATGTGCGGCAATCGTTCCGAACACAGGGAGTGTTTCCGGCTCCACGCTCCATGCGCCCCGGTTGCGCTGGACTTGCTTGGCCACGTCGCGCAGCGCGTCAGCCGCGCCGCTGCGGTCGAACTTGTTGATTGCAACGAAATCGGCGAAATCGAGCATGTCGATCTTTTCGAGCTGGCTTGCGGCGCCGAACTCGGGTGTCATGACGTAAAGCGAACGGTCAGCATGGCGGACAATCGCCGCATCGCCTTGCCCGATGCCGGACGTTTCGACGATGACCAGATCGAAGCCGGCGGCTTTGCACGCCATCACCGCCGCCGGCAGCACGTCGGGCAGCTCGCTCGCCGCCTCACGCGTCGCAAGCGAGCGCATGAACACGCGTGGACCGTGCCCCCAATCGCCGATCGCGTTCATGCGAATACGATCGCCGAGCAGTGCGCCGCCCGACTTGCGCCGTGACGGATCGACGGCAATGACGGCAATCGTCAGCGCGTCGCCGTAATCGAGCCGCAAGCGCCGCACGAGCTCGTCAGTGAGCGACGACTTTCCAGCACCGCCCGTGCCGGTAATGCCGAGCACGGGAACGCGGCGCGCCGCTGCGCGCGCCGAAAGCGCAACCCGTGTCGTGGCATCGGCGCTGCCGTCCTCGAGCGACGTGATAAGGCGCGCGAGGCGGCGCCAGCGATGCGCAGCCGTGCCTTGCAAAGCGGCGGCGGCGGCTTCGCCGTCGATCTCGCCGATCACGCCCGGTCCTCTAAGCGCTGATGGGAGATGAGCAGCCTTGGCGCAGCGGGCAATCATATCGTCGATCATGCCCTGCAATCCAAGCCGCTGGCCGTCCTGCGGCGAGTAGATCCGCTCGACGCCATAGCGCTGCAGCTCGTCGATCTCTGCGGCGACGATGACCCCTCCTCCGCCGCCGAATACTTTGATGGACTCGCCGCCTCGCTCGCGCAAACGATCGACGAGGAACTTGAAGTATTCGACGTGGCCGCCCTGGTAGCTCGACACGGCGATGCCATCGGCATCCTCGTCGAGCGCCGCATCGGCCACTTCATCGACGCCTCGGTTGTGGCCGAGGTGAATGACCTCGACGCCGCTTGCCTGCAGCATGCGCCTCACGATGTTGATCGCGGCGTCATGCCCATCGAACAGCGCCGCGGCAGTCACGAAACGTAGCCGCGTCGAAGCGCTTGGCTTCGGCTCACCGAGGACCTGCGGCGTCGATAAATCGGTCATGTCTCCCCCAAACTGGCTCAGCCTTCTTTCAGCGACGATGCTTCGAGCAGTATAGGTAACCGGCACGCATACCCATGACGCTGTCCGGCGGGCATTGCACGCTCCGCGCCTCGGCCGGCGTTGGGGCTTACCGCTGCGGGGCCACGCCAAGAAAGGAGAAATTCGAGTAGAACACTTCCCCGAACTCGGGCTCAGTTGCGGTAGTCGGGAGCATCGGGGGGGCGCGCGGCCGGGTTCGACGGCCTCGGCGAAGTGCGGCTTGCACCGCGTTCCTCGTTATAGCGTGTCACCGCATCGCGGATCGAGCCTGCTCTCAGGTAGACCACATTACCGGGTGGACGCTGCCCGTTGTGCGCGTTTGCGCTGGTGGGTCGATACGGCATGCCGCTCGCCGCAGAAAGACGTTGTTGCCGCCCACCGCGCAGATTGCTCAGCGCGCGGCTTTCGGGATTTTGGCCCAACCCCGGCGTGGGCTGCGGGGTATCAGCGTGACGCTCAAAGGTTCGGGGCGCGAAGCCGGCCGGTTGGCGAAAACTGATCGAGGCGGCATACGGCGCGAGTTGAGGGTGCGCATAGGCGAGCGCAACTGCAGCCGCGCAAATCACGGCTGCCGCCAAACGCCCGATACTTCTATAACGCGAACCCGACATATCGATCCACTTGCCCGCTCGATCGGCGCCACCGATTCGCACCGTTTCTTTCCACACACGATTGGTGGATAGGCTGCAGGCGCCGCCTGCAGATGTAATTTATGGGCCGACCCAAAACGTGTCGAGGCAAAAAGTGTTAGACGCTCTACGCCGTTGTAACCTGGTGTTACTGCACCCTCGCTTTTCCGCGAATGCCCACGGAGACGGCGCCGCTCTGGTGCGAAGCGCGATCTGCCTTGAAGAACGTCCCCGAGTCACCGTATGGCGGACCGACATTAACCACAGGCCTCACGGCGCTATTAAAAGCGCGAACACCGAAGAAACCCCAGTCACATCACGATATAACAGACGGCCAATTAGATGATCGATAGGAGCAATGAAAAACCTCGCAACGCGTCCCGCGCTGCTTCAACTACCCTTGATGCACGAGAGCAGCCTGATGCTTTCGAAAAGAGAAAAACGTTTGCTCACCCGGCAAAACCGGTCTTGTCTTTCCCACCCCTGTAAATCTGCTCCAGAAATGTGTTCCAACAGACTGAACTGACACGCCAGATCACGTAATGCGATTTCAAGATACACCTTACATATTCTCCGTATTATTATTAATTACTGTAATATTCACCAAAATCTAAAAATCCTCTACTAAAATCTTGTTCACGGAACGATCACCATCGATCCTCTTCACCGAACTCGCACTTTCAAGAGAAGAACTAGTGAGCAGCGGAGACAAATTTGACGAGCATCGTCAGGGTGGTGCGGTCTGGCCCCGTCGTGAGCGGAAGTGGCGGGGATGGCGCGCCAGCGTCATGGAGCCGCCCCACGAAAATGAATCGTTCGAGCGTTACGTCAGCCAAAGACTGTCGTCGTTCCTTTGCGGCCAACTCGTGACTTTGCTTCTCGGCTATATCGTGCTGATTGCTGGCGACATCTGGCTCAAACGCGATATGCGTGGCTTAGTGGCGCTTGCGAGCACGCTACCGACCATACCGATGGCCCTCGCCGCTGTTGTCGCGTGGTCCGCGCGCGGCAGGTTGTGTGCCAGCCTGGCCACGCTGCTGTTCATCGGGGTCCTGGAAGCCGGCGTCGTGCAGTACGCGTTGCTGCACAGCGGGGAGCCGGGGGCAGCTCTCGCCGCTTTCGTCGTGATTCCCCTCGCATTCAGTCCTGTACTGCTACGCGGATGGGATTTTCCGGCGGCGGCAGTGCTGGCGGCGGCGGGCCCAATCGCGGTGGTTGCGCTACGCGCCTCCCCTGCACTAGAGGCATTCGGCGTCGCGATATCGATGTTCACCGCGATTTCGACGAGCCTCGTGACAAATGTTTTTGCGATAGCCCTGCAAAGGAAGCACTTTCGGCTCGAGCAACAACTGCGTGCCTTCGCTGACAGTGACGAGCTGACGCAGCTACCGCGCCGCCGCCGCGTGTTAGAGCTCGGTCG
>NZ_DATJJF010000218.1:0-7171 GCF_035492435.1 Trinickia sp. | reverse complement strand
TGCCTCGCGTGCCTCGCCCCGCTCGGCGATGAGCGGCAGCGCCTCGGCGGCCTCGACGTTGGCAGCAAAAGCGGAGTTGGGACAGTACGCGATGTCATCTTCGCCCGTCGCCGCGATCACGTGGAATTCTTGTGACTTGTTGCCGCCGATCGCGCCACTGTCGGCCGTCACGGCGCGGAACTCAAGCCCGATGCGCGTGAAGATGCTCACATAGGCGTCGTACATCTTGCGATACGACTCCTCGAGACCCCCCTGGTCCTTGTCAAACGAGTAGGCGTCCTTCATCGTGAACTCACGACCGCGCATGACGCCGAAGCGCGGGCGGATCTCGTCGCGGAACTTCGTCTGAATCTGGTAGAAGTTGACCGGCAACTGGCGATAGCTCTTGATCTGGTTGCGCGCGATGTCGGTCACGACTTCCTCATGGGTCGGCCCGACGACGAAGTCGCTTTGCTTGCGGTCCTTGAAGCGCAACAACTCGGGGCCGTACTTCTCCCAGCGCCCCGACTCCTGCCAGAGCTCGGCCGGCTGTACCGCGGGCATCAGGAGCTCGAGCGCGCCCGCACGGTTCATTTCCTCGCGCACGATCGCTTCAACCTTGCGTATCGAGCGCAGCCCGATCGGCAGATAGTTGTAGATACCGCCGGCGACACGCCGGATCATGCCGGCGCGAACCATGAGCTTATGGCTGACGACTTCCGCGTCTGCCGGTGCTTCCTTGAGTGTGCCGATAAAAAAACGGGACGCTTTCATTCAGGGTTTCCAAAAGCGGCGGCCCAAGCGGGGCTGCCAAAAAGGGAACGAGTCGATCGGGGCATCGACCGCGTGGGGGCCGCAGCACGGCAATAGCCACGCGTGCTCACCGCCACCACGAGGATTCGTCGGATCAACCGCTGCCCGCGGCAACCCGCGACTGGCAGAGCCTCGACCAATTCTGGTGCATACCGGGTGCCAAAGACTCGTTATCTGTTTATAATCAAAGCAATTTTAAAGGATTCGAAGGTGGTTGTATGCTCGATCGCGAAGGCTTTCGCCCGAACGTCGGCATCATCCTCTTGAACGCGCACAACGAGGTGTTTTGGGGCAAACGGCTGCGTGAACATTCCTGGCAGTTTCCGCAAGGGGGCATCAAGTACGGCGAGACCCCATTGCAAGCAATGTATCGGGAGTTACACGAAGAAACCGGCTTACGTCCCGAGCACGTCAAGATCATCGGTCGCACGCGCGACTGGTTGCGTTACGAGGTGCCGGACAAGTTCATCAAACGCGAAGTACGCGGGCACTATCGCGGCCAAAAGCAGATCTGGTTTCTGTTGCGGATGGTCGGGCGCGACTGCGACATTTGCCTGCGCGCCACGGATCACCCGGAATTCGACGCTTGGCGCTGGAACGAATATTGGGTGCCGCTTGAGGCCGTCATCGAGTTCAAGCGGGATGTTTATCAGCTGGCTTTGACCGAGCTGTCACGTTTCCTGCGTCGCCCTGCGGCGCGTCAAGGCAACAACGTTCAGCACGACAAAGACGGCACGCGCCGCGCCGACGCCCCATGCCAGTCTGCGTGCACGCCGGCCGACGAGTTGGTGCCGGAGCCAATTCCGGCCTGCGCGGACGTGTTGATCACGGCCGCGGGGGTGAGCGTGTCCGATTCCCGGCATGCGGACGCCTCCACGGCACTGACTCTGCCTGAGTAAGTCCGGAGAGAATCGCACTGTCCGTCGCGACGGGACGCTATCATTCGGTTTTCCGAATATTGCGCCCGTTTCCCGAGGACACGAATTGAAAGCAAAGACTCTCGCGGCGGCTTGTCTGGCTGGCGCGGCTGCCGCTGTGCTCGCCGGCTGCACGCATGCGCCAACAACTCCTTCTAATAAGGACGATGGCGCCTTCGCCTACTTTCTCGATCGCAAAGCCACCTGGACGGAAAACAAGGTCGACAAACTACCGCCGCTGCCGAGCGAAGCTAGTCTTCTGTCGTTCGACGTCTCGCAAAACACGCCTCTCGCGTTTTCGGTCGATGCCAAGTCGATCGATGTCGGATCGGATGGCGTGGTCCGCTACACGATCGTCGTCACGAGCCCGGCTGGCGCGCGCAATGTGAACTACGAAGGGATTCGCTGCGACACCTACGAGTGGCGGCAGTACGCGGGGCTGAATGCCACGCACGACGGCTGGGACCGCAGTGTCGCGACCGATTGGAGTCGCATCGAGAACGGCGATCTGAACGCCTATCAAGCTGCGCTTTACCAAGATTACTTCTGCGCGAGCAAGATGGCGGCCGCACCCGCCAAAATGATCATCGAGAACATTCGCTTAAGGCGCACTGCCGCATCGATGGAGCATTGAGGTGTGTGCGGCTCCGATCGGGAAACCGAGAGTCGCCTGATTTTTCGCTGCACTTCGTGAAGCGCCCAGGCGACAAGGAATGCTTCGCCTGGTTCGTTCGAATAGCACGCGAAGCGATGACAATTCGGCAATGCACGTTGGCATACGCCAATCGGCATTGCCGATGTTTCTGTGCCTACGGCTGTACCGCTAATGCGTTTGCGACTACACGAGCACAAGATTGTCGCGGTGAATGAGCTCCGGCTCGAGCATGTAACCGAGGGTGGCCTCGATGTCACTGCTCGATTTGCGCTGGATGAGCTTGGCCTCGGCACTGCTGTAGTTCGTGAGCCCACGCGCGATTTCACGCCCGGCCGTGTTGACGCACGCGATGACTTCGCCACGCGCAAAAGCGCCGCGCACATCCACCACGCCGATCGGCAGCAGACTCTTGCCATCGGCCGTCAGCTTTTCGACGGCGCCGTCGTCGATCACCACGTGCCCCCGCACCTGCAAATGGTCGGCCATCCACTGCTTGCGTGCGGTAAGGCGTGCCGTGCGGGCAACCAGTTGCGTGCCGATTGCCTCGCCCGTGGCTAGGCGCACCAGCACGTCGGGCGCGCGGCCGCTTGCGATCACCGTATTCGCGCCGCTGCCGGCCGCGCGCTTGGCCGCGAGGATTTTGGTCAGCATGCCGCCACGGCCGATACTCGAGCCGGCGCCGCCCGCCATCGCCTCGAGCTCGGGCGCACCGGCATCGGCCTCGCGCACGAGCTCGGCGCTCGGTTCCTTGCGCGGATCGGCCGTGAATAGACCCTGCTGATCGGTCAGGATAATGAGCGCATCGCCCTCGATCAGGTTCGCAACGAGAGCGCCGAGCGTATCGTTGTCGCCGAACTTGATCTCGTCGGTGACGACGGTGTCGTTCTCATTGATGATCGGCACAACACCAAGCCGCAACAACGTCAGCAGCGTCGAACGGGCGTTGAGGTAGCGCTCGCGGTCGGCGAGATCCGCGTGCGTGAGTAGAATCTGCGCTGTGCGAATACCGTGCTCCGCAAAGCGACTTTCATAGACTTGAGCGAGGCCCATCTGCCCGACCGCGGCGGCCGCCTGCAACTCATCGATTTCGCGTGGACGCTTGGCCCAACCAAGCCGCTGCATACCTTCCGCAATCGCGCCAGAGCTGACCAGGACGACTTCCTTGCCGTGCTCCCGCAGCTTCGCAATTTGCTCGGCCCAGCGCCCGATTGCGGCGTGATCCAGTCCGCGTCCGTCGTTGGTCACGAGGCTGGACCCCACTTTTACGACCAGGCGTTTCGAATCCGCGATGACAGAGCGCATCGTGCGAAGTCTCCTCTCTCACACATGAACCGCCGCGCACCCGAGCGGGCGGCGGCAAGAAAATAAGCGACGGACGTGCGAACGTTGCTTTTCTTAGGAGGATCGTACCTTGTCGGCCTGCTCCCCCGGCGGCAATCCATCACGAAAGCGCACGTCCGCGGCCAGGTCCTCCGCCTGCTCCGCACGGTGAGCGTCCGAATGCTCGGCGAGGTAATCGTAGATCGCGTAACAGAGGTTCTCGCAGCCGAGACCCGTCAGTGCGGAGATCTCGAACACCGGGCCGTCCCATTCGAAGCGCTTGACGAAATCGGCCACGCGCGCCTCGCGTTCGTCCTCCGGCACCATATCGATCTTGTTGAGCACGAGCCAGCGCGGTTTCTGATAAAGCGACTCGTCGTACTTGCGTAGCTCGCCGACGATGGCTTTCGCCTCGGCCACGGGATCGACATTCTCATCGAACGGCGCAAGGTCGACGAGATGAAGCAGCACACCGGTGCGCTGCAAGTGCCGCAGGAACTGATGACCGAGACCCGCGCCTTCGGCTGCCCCTTCGATCAGGCCCGGAATATCGGCGATGACGAAACTCTTGCTCGGACCCACGCGCACGACGCCGAGGTTCGGCGCGAGCGTCGTGAACGGATAGTCGGCGATCTTGGGCTTCGCGTTCGAAACTGAAGAAATGAACGTCGATTTGCCCGCGTTGGGCATGCCGAGCAGGCCCACGTCGGCCAAAACCTTGAGCTCCAGGCGCAGCATGCGGCGCTCGCCTGGCTTGCCCTCAGTCTTTTGGCGCGGCGCCCGGTTCGTGCTCGACTTGAAGTGGAGGTTGCCGAGACCACCCGCACCGCCCTGCGCGACCAACACGGTTTGCTCGTGTTCGGTCAGATCGGCGATCAGTTCGCCCGTGTCCATATCGGTGATGATGGTGCCGACCGGCATGCGCAGGGTGATGTCGTCGCCCCCCTTGCCATAGCAATCCGCCCCTCGACCGTTCTCGCCGTTGCGCGCCAGATGCTTTTTCGCATAGCGGTAGTCGATAAGCGTGTTGATATTGCGATCCGCGATGGCATAGACACTGCCGCCGCGACCGCCGTCGCCACCGTCTGGCCCTCCGAACGGAACGAACTTCTCACGGCGCATCGACGCGCTTCCGTCGCCGCCGTCGCCGGCGATCACTTCGATCCGCGCTTCGTCAATGAACTTCATTTCTCGCTCCGTCGCATATTTATGCTATTTTGCCGCGCCCGGCGCGCGACCGCACGCGGCGCACTCGTACGCGCCGCCGCGTTGTTCGTGCCCCGAGATTCAGATCCAACTTGCTGCTGCACAACAAAAAAGGCCCCGCCAACTTCGCGGGGCCCTTCTTGGTATTCCGTACTGGTTCCGGATCAGGCTCAGGCCGCAGCGGGAACGACAACGACGGTGTGCTTCTTGTCTGCGCCCTTCGTCGTGAAACGGACGTGGCCGTCGACGAGTGCGAACAGCGTGTGATCCTTGCCCATGCCGACGTTAACGCCAGCATGCATGCGCGTGCCGCGCTGGCGCACGATGATGCCGCCTGCGTTGATTGCTTGGCCGCCGTACACCTTCACACCAAGGCGTTTTGACTCTGAGTCGCGGCCGTTGCGGGAAGACCCGCCTGCTTTTTTGTGTGCCATCTGATTGCTCCTTGACCGGTGCGCTTACGCGTTGATCGCGTCGATGCGCAGTTCCGTGTAGTTCTGGCGGTGACCAGCGTGCTTCTGGTAATGCTTCCGGCGACGCATCTTGAAGATGGTCACTTTCGCATGCCGACCGTGTGATACGACGGTAGCCTTGACGGAAGCCCCACTGACCAGCGGCGTACCGAATTTACTCGATTCGCCTTCGCCCACTGCGAGAACCTGGTCGAGCGTGATTTCAGCGTCAATGTCTGCCGGTATCTGTTCTACTTTCAATTTTTCGCCGACGGCAACTTTGTATTGCTTGCCACCGGTTTTTATGACCGCGTACATTGAGAACCTCACTCTTTGTTTGTCGCCGCGCCGCCTTTCTTGCCAGCCTTCGTACTCTCCGGCTCCCAAAGGCTTAAGACACCCGATCATCCGGGCGCCGAACCCATGGGGTTCGACCGAGTTCCTGCTCCGGGCTTTTACGTTAAAAGCCAAGGCCAACGATCGACGCGCGAGCGCTCCATCACGTCTTTCGACGTCTTCCACGCACCTGCGTGAAAACGCGCGATTATACATGGAGTTAGCTCTCACGGTCAAAAACTTGGGGCATGGCTTTTCTCCGACCTGCGGACCTTGCTTGGCGCATTGCATCGCCTTGCGCAAGTGAGCGGCTCCGGCGACGCTTGGGCGCGCTCGATGCATCCGTTTGGCCAGGGCGCCCTCGGACGCGGCCATAACCCTTTATAATCCGCGGCACCACCCTTTTTGCTCATCATGTCGTCGACCGCCACCTCTTCCCCCAACGCCGCCAGCCTGCTCGCTCCGATTGCCGAGGACATGGAGCAGGTCAATCGCGTCATCCGGCAACGTTTGGCCTCGGAGGTGATGCTGATCAGCCAGATTTCCGAGTACATCATCGGTGCTGGCGGCAAGCGGCTGCGCCCTGCGTTGCTGCTGCTCGTCGCGCGGGCGCTTGGCGACACGACGAACCACCGGCATGAGCTCGCGGCCGTTGTCGAATTCATCCATACGGCGACGCTGTTGCACGATGACGTCGTCGACGAATCGGATCTGCGTCGTGGCCGCAAGACAGCCAATGCGCTTTTCGGGAACGCGGCGAGTGTGCTCGTCGGCGATTTTCTCTACTCGCGCTCCTTCCAGATGATGGTCAGCGTTGGGAAGATGCGCGTCATGGAAATTCTTGCCGAGGCGACGAACATCATCTCCGAAGGCGAAGTGCTTCAGTTGCTCAACATGCACGATGCGGATGTCGATGAGGGCCGCTACATGCAGGTGATCCGCTACAAGACGGCTAAGCTCTTCGAAGCTGCGGCGCAGCTCGGTGCTGTGCTGTCGGGTGCAGACGCTGCAACAGAGGCCGCCGCTGCCGAGTTCGGGAGACGCATCGGCACCGCGTTCCAGATCATGGATGACTGGCTCGACTACACGGGCACAGCCGAATCGATGGGAAAAAACGCCGGCGACGACTTGCGCGAAGGCAAGCCGACCCTGCCACTGATTTTTCTGATCGAGCGCGGCACACCCGAGCAATCGGTGCTCGCGCGCCAGGCGATCGAACAGGGCGGCACCGATCGTTTCGATACGATTTTCGAGGCGATCACGCGCTCTGGCGCGCTCGATCATACGCTTGAGTGCGCTAGAAACGAGGCACAGGCGGCCGCGGCCGCCCTCGCGTGCTTTCCGGATTCGGTCTACAAGGAAAGCCTGCTTGAGCTTTGCGCTTACTCGACGGCTCGGCAGTCGTAGGGCGTGGCAGCTGTCGCGATTTTCGTTTGATGGGGTTCCATTCTCAGACGAACGCTGTTAGAATTGCGGTCTTGCTTGACGTTGAT
>NZ_DATJJF010000217.1:0-8978 GCF_035492435.1 Trinickia sp. | reverse complement strand
CAGATGCCATGGTCGGGGCAGGTGCTGACAATTTGACGGCGAATGTAGTCCTCGATTGAGCGGTCAGCAACGGTGACCGGACTCCCATCAGCCTTAGTCTGAATTTCCATAGGCTGTCTGAAGTACGTGAGCGCGATTTTGCCGGTTTGATCCAGCATCCCCTCGGCGAATTTGCGATAGCGCTCTATCACTTCGGTCATAGGCTGGTTCATAGTCGTCCTCATCCATATGAATGGTGCTCACCGCAATGGACGAAATCGATAGCAAGCAGGCAGAGGCCCTGCGCATAGCGGAGACCAGAACGACGTCGCCGCGAGTTGTTGTACGATACGCGGGTTTGCCTCTCGCAAGCTCCACCTCCACGGGATCCTACGACCCCGCTTTACCCCATTCTATCGGGCACTCTGCATCATGAGGCACTTGACGTGGCTGGTCTGCTTGGTCGGCCTGGTAACGGCGTTTGAAATTTTCGCCGGTGCGACCGTTCCACATGCCGCCGACCTTCTCTTCACTGCGATCGCAATCGTCTTCGGATTTTGCGCTTTCCTTGGAATCGTTTATACGGTGTTTGCGACAGTTCTCGTCTGCCGTTTCTTTGCGCAACGGACATCCGAGCCAACGAGCTTGCCGCCCGTGACGATCGTGAAGCCACTGCACGGCGACGAATGGGGGCTGCTCGACAACCTTGCCACTTACTGCCGGCAGAACTATTCGGGTCCGATTCAGTTTCTCTTCGGCGTTCACGACGGCGCAGATCCCGCGCTGAAAGTGGTCGAGGAACTCAAACGCCTTTATCCGGAGGCGCACATCACCGTGGTAACGGATGCGCGCTTGCATGGGCCCAATCGAAAGATGAGCAACATCGTCAACATGATGCCGCATGCGTTGCACGATGTACTCGTCTTCGCGGATAGCGATGTCAGCGCCGAGCCGGATTATTTGCGTCACGTTATTGGAGAACTGCAAAAGCCCGATGTGGGTCTCGTAACGTGCGTCTATCGCGGTCGCCCCGCGCCGGGGCTTTGGCCGCATCTGTCGGCCCTGAATATCAACTATCACTTTCTTCCCAGCGTCATGACAGGGGTCGCGTTAGGCCTTGCCCGCCCCTGCTTCGGCCAAACCATCGCCATTCGGCGTGCGACGCTTGAGAAGATCGGTGGGTTCGGCCAGTTTGCGAACCTGCTTGCAGAAGACAATGCAATTGGCGAGGCCGTCCGCAAGATCGGCGAAAAAGTGGCCATTCCACCGTTTGTGGTGTCGCATACGTGCGAAGAGCCTACCGCCGCAGCACTCGCCGCGCACGAACTGCGCTGGAGCCGCACGATCCGCGCCGTCGACCCTATAGGCCACATCGGCTCGGTGGTGACACACCCGTTGCCGCTCGCCCTCTTGGCGTTGCTTTTGTCTGGAGGCGCCCGCTGGAGCTGGCCGATCGCCGCCGCAGCGCTCTTTGCACGCTGTACACTAAAGGTGTTCTCGGACATTGCTGTGCGCGAGCCCCGACGCGACCTATGGCTGCTGCCGCTGAGGGATATCGCCTCATTCACCATCCTGATCGCGAGCTTTTTTTCATCCCACGTGGTCTGGCGGGGCACCCGCTTCCAAGTGGACCGCAACGGGTTCTTGAGCCCGGTTCAGGACAAGTAAGCATGATCCGATAGGCTCTTCATCGTCGCATGGATGGGGTCGGCGCATCTTGCCGCGTGCGCACGCCACCCCCGCATGTTCGCGGCTCCCCTTAGCGCATTCGCCACCCTGCAGCATGACGAAATACCTTGGACGGCTTACCGCAGTGGCGGGTTTTGCCGTTGCCGTTTGGCTGGTTTGGCACGAAAACGCCGGCGCAGTCCTGGCCTTGATGCGCGCCGCAGGCGCGGGGCTCGTGCTGGCCGGCTTGGCACATGTCTTGGCGATGCTGGCCAACGCAAAGGATTGGCAATTGCTGATGCGCGGTGCGGTCAGGCCCAAGTTCATACCCGTGCTCGGCCTCGTATGGATCCGTGAATCCGTCAACGGCATGCTGCCTGTCGCGCGCATCGGCGGCGAGATCATCTCCTTTCGCGTCATGCGGCGTTGGGGCCTGCGGCCTTCCAGCGCCTTGGCCAGCCTCATCGTTGACACTCAGCTCACGCTCATCAGCCAACTGATCTTCGCGGTCTTCGGGATTGGCTATCTGCTGCACCAGACGGCCTCAAGCTCTCTTCATTTGGCAGCGAACCTCGCATGGGGCGTTGCGGCGTTCACGCCCGTGCTTGTGCTGTTCTCGCTGGTCCAGCATGCCAGTCCGTTTGAGCGGCTCACGGGTTTCCTCAACCGCATGACGAGCGGCAAGCTTGCGGCACACGTCGGCGAGTCGGCGCGCGTCGATCAGTCGATCAAAGGCATTTGGCGCCGGCGCGCGGTGGTGATGCAATACCTGATCGTATGGCAGTCAGTGCAGTGCCTCGCTATAGCGTTCGAGATCTGGCTCGCATTGTATTTTCTCGGAACAAACGTGAGCTTTCTGGAGGCATTCGCCATTGAGTCACTGATCCAGGCGCTCAGCAGCGTTGCCTTTTTTGTTCCGGGTGCCATCGGTGTTCAGGAAGGTGGGTTTCTGCTCATCGGCACCGCACTGGGTCTCGACGCACCGACCTGTCTCGCGCTCGCGGGCGCGCGACGTATCCGCGATTTAATGATTTACGTGCCGGGTCTCGTCTTCTGGCAGTACGTCGAGTGGCGTCAACACCGTACAACCCGCACTTCGGTCGGCCACTATGCGCACTCCAGCGATCGTGTGTAGTCCTGACTGTTATCCCCTGCCGCCGAGTTCCTCGGTGCTGTCACTTTTCTAGGTCGTGGATGCGCCGGCCCGGCGCAAATCCACGAGCTGCGCAACTTATTCGGCCATTGGGCGCAAATCGCCGAGCACCGTCGGCAACAACTCGCATACGGTGGGATGAATGTGAACCGCACGCTGGATCACCGTATAAGGCGCCTTCGCATACATGGCGTCGATGAGGCAATGGACCGCCTCGTCCCCGCCGACGCCGAGAATCGCTGCGCCCAGAATTTCCTTCGTGTCAGCGTCGACCGCGATTTTGATGAAGCCCTGTGTTTCGCCTTTTTCGATCGCGCGCCCAACCCGCGTCATCGGGCGTACACCGATCAGCGCCCTACGGCCCGAACGTCGGATCTCATTGACCGTCATGCCGACACGGCCGAGCGGCGGATCGACAAAAAGCCCATACGCGACGATACGGTCCCGCACACTGCGGTTCGCGCCATCAAGCAGGTTATCGGCGACGATCTCGTAATCGTTATAGGCCGTATGTGTGAACGCACCGCGCCCGTTGCAATCGCCAAGCGCCCAGACACCGTCTACGCGAGTTCGCAATGCATCGTCGACAAGGATGTACCCGCGTCCATCGACTTCGATACCAGCCGCTTGTAGTCCAAGGTCATCGGTGTTCGGAGTGCGCCCAACCGCCAACAACAAGTGAGAGCCGACCGCTTCACGCATGCCATCGTCGCAGTCGAGCTTGACGACGATCCGCTCGCCGCGTTTTTCCGCGGCCATGCACTCGGCACGCAGTTCAACGGTAATTCCCTCGCCGCGCAGGATCTCCTGCACGGCCAGAGACACGTCTTCGTCCTCGCGCGCGACTACGCGCGGTGACTTTTCGACGACGGTCACAGCACTGCCGAAACGCCGGTACATCTGAGCAAACTCGAGCCCCGTATAGCTGCCGCCGATCACAATCAGGTGCTCGGGCAGAAAATCGACGTCCATCATCGTCGAATTGGTCAGGTAGGGGACTTGATCGAGTCCCGTCATCGGCGGGACATGAGGTCGCGTTCCAACGTTGAGGAAGATTCGCTCAGCGCTGATCAATTCGTCATTCACCCGTATGGCGTGAGCAGACTCGAACCGTGCGTGACCCTTCAATACCGTGCAGTTGGCAAGCCCTTTGAGCCACTCTTCCACGCCGTTCCGGGAGCGCGCGGAAATCGCATCCTTGCGTGCCTTCACGCGCTTCATGTCGACTTCGACAGCACCGCCTGTCTTTACGCCATATTCAGCCGCCCTGCGGGCCAACTGCGCGGCGTAGGCACTCGCAATCAGTGCCTTGGTCGGAATGCAACCTGTGTTCACGCAAGTACCGCCAAAAAGGTTGCGCTCGATGATCGCGACCTGCATGCCAACCTTGGCGAATCGTGCAGCGAGCGCGGGACCGGCTTGGCCGGTACCGACAATGATGGCGTCAAACCGCGCTGCCATGTTGGCCTCCCCACGATGGGTTCTCGGTCACGCTCCATCATAGGCGATACGCTGACCCGTCGCCTCGTCATGCGAGCCACGCGCACATTGGATCAACGATCACTGCTTTTCGGCATGCGTTTTGCCCACGCAAAGCTTCGGTCCCGCTGTGATTTCGTCGAAGAAGCCTGCACATTGCGTGCAGTTTGCTGATAACCGAGCCAAGTTCGTTTGTCGCCAATGCGCGCAACGAGGGCAATACTAAGGCTCTCGAAGCCGAGCAAAATGGCCGGTGACAGCAGTTCAGTACTCGATTTGAAAATGGAGGGGAACGCTGTAAAAAGGTCGGAGGACATGATGCATGACGGTGCAGATTCGAAATGCTAACCCTCGTCTGCATCCTCAGCCGCTTTGCGATCGCGGCGTTCTTCATTGCCGCGACGTGCGCGCAAGCGCTGGCGCGAGAGCACCGTGATCACCTCGGCGGTTGTCGCTCCAGGCGGGATCTCATTGCGGATGACATTGGCCACCATCGGCAGCCCCAGGCGCTGCCGACGCAAGGCCTTGGCGATTGCCTTGCGGCAATCGTCCCCATGGCAATCCCATTCGTCACGCAGTTTTCCGCAGTAGCGACACTTGTCCATGAGGACATAGTCTAACGAAAATTCGCAGCGTTCTTCCAACGTGTGCATTGTGATGCGCGGCTGCATGTTGGCACCGGTTGGAAAACCACCAGAAGCCAGGACCGCCGCCTACAACGCGTGAGTGACTGAATTGACGCAGGGATCGTTTAAGACAGACAACTCCGTCCACACAGAAATGCCAGCCGGCTCAATAGAAACGCGACATGTGTCACGTTCACGCAAAAGCGCATCGCCCATCGCGATGTCGAAGCGGACGCCCTCGATACTGAGGAGTGCAAAGCGTTCACCGTCACGCAATTCAATTGATTCGACGAGTGCCTCGAAGGGACCGTCTTGCGACGGCCGAACCGCGCCCGATGCGAGGCGCCACATGACACGCTGTCCCGCGGCAATCGAACGATCCAGCGTCTCGACAACCAGATGGCCGCTCAGCTCGAGATAACCCGATGACGGAATAACCCCCGTTCCTACGTTACGCAGACCAAGCAGTTCGGCCACGCGCAGGCTCGCAGGCCGCTCGAACACGTGCTCGATCGGCCCCGCTTGAAGTACACGGCCCTGATCCATGACGAGGACTTCGTCGGCAAGCAGGGCCGCTTCGTCGGGATCATGCGTGACGATGATGGTGACGGCCGAAATTTCACGTTGAAGATTGCGTAGCGATCGCTGCAAACGACGTCGACGCGGCGTATCGAGCGCGGAAAACGGCTCATCGAACAATAGCAAGTGGCTGTCACGCGTCAGTGCGCGCGCAAGCGCGACGCGCTGACGCTGCCCCAGCGAAAGCTGATGTGGCAAGCGGCTCAGCAGTTCCGTGAGGCCCAGATGCGAAGTCCAATAACGCGCCGCAGCCGGATCGGCGTCGATGGGGAAAGCGAGCTGCTCGGCAACGCTCATGTGCGGAAAGAGCCCGTAGTCCTGCGGCATATAAGCAATTTGCCGGCGCTCGGGCGGCAACTGCGTCAAGTCCGAGCGGCCGAGCATGATCTTGCCGCTCTCGTTGCGTTGGAGTCCCGCAATCAGTCGCAACGTCATCGATTTGCCTGAACCCGAGGGCCCGACAATTGCGAGCCGCCGGCTCGACGGCATCCAATTAACGTCGAGGCTGAACGAGCCCACTTGCCGCCTCAGCTGGATTGCGAGCTGCCGATCACGTGTTTCGGTCGCCATCGATGGCAAAGGCGCGCCCACGAGCAGCTCGTCGCCGTTGTCGATGCGCGCTGTCGTCGCTTCGGGCTGCCTACTGCGGCTATACACGGAAAGCGCCGCACACACGACGGCGATGGCAAGCGTCGGCAGCAGCAAAGGCATCATGGCGGGCAAGCCTTGGCTGCCAAAGAGCACGTACGTGTAGACGGGTAACGAATACGGGTGGTAGGCGACCATGACGGTCGCACCGAATTCACCGAACGCCCGCAACCATGCAAGCGCCAATCCTGCCTGGATCGCCGGCCATGCGGCAGGCAGCGCGACGCGAAAGAACCGGCTGCCCGCATGATGGCCAAGCGTTGCAGCGACGTCTTCGAGCACCGGATCGACCGATGCAAAAGCCGAGCGCGCCGCGACGATCAGAAAGGGCGCAGCGACGAACGTCTCCGCCAGGACGATCCCGGCAAACGAATCGGTCAGGAGCCCGCTTGCGGCACGTCCGAGCAAACTGTAAGGCCCGAGCAGAAAGAGCAGCAACACTCCGCTTGTCAGCGGCGGCAGCGCCAACGGCAACTGTACGACGAAACCTAGCAGCGCCATGGCTCGCGACGACGAACGCGCAAGCCAATAGCCCAGCGGCACGCCGCCGATCAGAATGATGAGCACAGCCACGGTGGCGCTTGCCACGGATGTGCCCACGGCCGCCCCCATCGCATGCCAGTCAACGTCCGCCCAATCTGCTTGTCCGATTTGCGGCAGACTCGCGACGAACGGCGCGCACAAGTAGATCGCGAGCAGCATGGAGAGCGCGACGAGAGGTCGCGCAACGTTTCTTTTCATTGTGGTGCTGCGATAGCGCGTTCAAATGCCGGACCGACGCTGCGTTCCGTCTGAGTCATGAGGGAGCCGACATAGAGCACCTCGGAAGTGTCGTCGCTGCTCGCGCGCGCTTGCACGCTCAGTGCGCCTGGCAACCCCGCACAACCGATCAACAGCTTGCGAAACATCTCAACCTCTAAACCGCTATAAAGTCCTGCATATTACGATGACTTTAGCCCTGATGCCGACGGGGACGAGAGATTGCGAGGCAGGGCAGATGGAAGGTCGGTCGGCGATGTTCGGGGTTAGCAGCAGTTCGGATCAGGTGCGCGAAGCCACGATAATGCCGCCCACGATCAGCACGAACGCTATGGCGTGATACAGCTGCGGCCACTCGCCGAGAAATGCCGCCGACATCACGGCGGCAAACAAGGGCGCAAGATTAGCGAAAAATCCCGCGATATTCGGGCCGACACGCTTTATGCCGAGCCCCCAGCAGCAATAGGCAAGTACGGCCGGCCCTGCGCTCACGTAGAGCAAGGCAGCCACCAAGGGCCAGCCCCAGACGATGTGCGCATCGATCGAGACCCATTCTCCTGCGGCGAACACACTGGACCAGAAAAGGCCGAACGTCACTTGGGCGAGCAAAAAGGCTGACCAATTGTCGCGCCACTGCGCAGGCTCGCGAGAACGCGCCAGCAGCCAGCTGTACAGTGCCCAGGCGAAGGATGCTGCAAGCATGTAGAGATCGCCGGGAACGAGCCGCAATTGCATCAAAATCGTCCATCGTCCCCGGCACAGGATCAGCGCGACACCGGCAATGGACAGCACGATGCCGATCAACTGCCGGCCCGTCACCTTCTGGCCGAATCCTAGCCATCCGATTCCGAGCATCCAGACCGGAATGCTCGAGGCCATCAGCGTCACATTCAGCGGCGACGAAGTTTTGAGGGCCAGATATTGCAATGCGTTGTAACAACCCACACCCAGCAGGCCAAGCAGCGCGAAGCGCCGCCAATGCGACCAAAGCCCACTCGCGGGATGTAGTACCCAGCCGGCGAGCGGCAGCAGAAACATGAAAGCCAGTGCCCACCGCAGGAAGTTCAGCGTAACCGGTGGCACCATCCCGCTCACCAGGCGCCCGACTACCGCATTGCCCGCCCACATCACGGGTGGAAGCGTAAGGAGTACGGTGGTACCGGGCGTGAGGCGTTGATGCATGGACGAGCAGACGATTTTTGCGTGGAAGCTCAATATTAGATTGGTTCCAAGCCGATACGCGATTCATCAATGCGCCGCCGATAGGAGCCACAGATGAACCGTCGCGAGATTTTGAACCAGTCCGCCGCCGCAACAATCGCTGTGGCTGCGTTCGGTGCCAGCGCCGCCACCTCCACGTCTCAGCCCACCGAGGAAAACCATGAACTCGCCCCATCTCTACGAACGGCTCACCCGCGACAACGCCGTCCTGCTGCTGGTCGATCACCAGGTCGGCCTCTACACCGGCGTACGCGACATCGAAACACTGGAGCTCAAGCACAACGTCGTCGGCCTGGCGAAAGCAGCACTGGCACTGAAGGTGCCGGTCATCGTCACCACGACGACCGAAAAGATGTGGGGCCCGTTGATCCCCGAACTCGCGCAAGCGCTACCCGACGTGAAGCGCATCGAACGCACCACCGTCAACGCTTGGGACGAGCGCCGTGTCGTCGACGCAGTCAAGATGACCGGGCGCAAGAAGCTGATTGTCACTGGCATCTCGACCGACGTTTGCCTAGCCTTGCCTGCGATCTCGGCAATCGCCGACGGCTACGACAGCTTCGCAGTGATCGATGCTTCCGGGGGCTTCAGCAAGACTCAAGTTGATATGGGCGTGTTGCGCATGCAGCAGGCCGGTGTGATCCCCGTCGGTTACTCGAACGTCGCTGTCGAGATCCTGGCCGACAACGCCGCACCAGAAGCCGAGGCCGTCTACGCCGCGCTCGGCATGCCCTTCGTCGGCCTCGTGTCCGGCTTGAAACAGTACTTCTCGCGCGGCTGAGCCGGCGTCAACCGTACGAGCAGAGGTGACGACTTCAGCGAGAAACATTGCTGAGACATGGGCGTTCTTGAAACGGCGCTGAGTG
>NZ_DATJJF010000216.1:0-26557 GCF_035492435.1 Trinickia sp. | reverse complement strand
TCGTTAGCTGCTTGTTGGTATTGACGGCTGTTTGCCCCGACTCCAGGAGCTTGTTCTTGAACGTGAGGACGTGCGTTCGCGTGATACTGGCGACCGGGACGCGTCCGACGAGCGTGTAGAAGCGCTCGACGATGAGTTCCGCCTTACGCACCGTCCGCACCGTGGGCTTGCGTTCCTTGGCCCATTGTTCGGCAAGGGCGGCTAGATGACCTACGGACGGTCCACCCTCACGCCGGTTTTGCTCAGCCGCGCGAAGGTCGGCACGGATCGCGGAAGAGGGTGTGGTTGGCAGGCTACCGTGACGCGCGACGATACGACACAGCGCCTCCTCGTACGCCGATACCTGCCGCTCGTGCTTGGCCTGCCGTTCGGTCTCGCGGGCTACCTGCCGATCATGATTCGCGTATTGCGCATCCAGCGGCTCTTCGAAAAGCTCGGCGGACTCATGCATGTCCTGCACCATCTCATCCGCTTGCGCCCGCGTAAGGGTAGTAACGCGAGGTCTATATGACTTGCCGGATAACGCGTCATAGACGGCGGGCTTGTCGTCGGTAGCGGAGGCGTTTTGGGACGGATCGGCGCGAAGGCGGTCAAACTCGCGATCAAGCCAGACGCTCTCTTCGCGGACGAGTCTGCGAGCGTCTGCCGGGTCGGACGTGCCGAGGGCTTTGACGATCTCTTTTCGGCCCTGGTAATGGGCCCGCAAATCAATGGGAATTTTGCGGCGGATGTAATACCGACTGCCGCGTTTGAGGAGATGATTGGTCATGGCTTATCGGGCGGTTGGTGTATGTTACACCGGCTGCTACCGTCCCGTAAGTCATTGATTATGCTGCAAACCCTTTCTGGATAAGGGTTTCAGTGGTGCCCAGGAGAGGACTCGAACCTCCACGGTGTTACCCGCTAGTACCTGAAACTAGTGCGTCTACCAATTCCGCCACCTGGGCTAGGTGTCGTGTGCAGCAAAGAACGTAATTATATCGGTCTGAAAATGGCTGTCAAGCACTTTGTCTAAAAAATCGATGAGCGCGCTGCGCGCGTGTCGTTTTGCGCTTCATTGGGCCTTGCCGTATCCCGCCTTGGCTTTCTGGCTCGACGACACGATCGTCGTGCACCGCGCAATGCACCGCGTACGTCGGCGTCCGTACGCCCTCGCGCGAGTGCTAGAATGGCGCGATTGTATGTCCGAAGCCCCCCACACTAGAACAATCCTCGATACCGTCCAGCGCCCTTGAGCAAATATCCGTACCCGATACCGAGCCGCGAAGAAATTCTCGGCGTGCTCCGAACGAGCGACACGCCGCTTACCGCGAATGACATTGCGGAGACGCTGTCGATCAAGCGCCAGGAGCGCGAAGGCTTCTTCAAGCGTCTCGGCGCTATGGAGCGCGACGGCCAGATCCGGCTCGACAAGCGCGGCCACTATCAACTCACTCATCCGTCGAACTTCGTTGCCGGCCGCGTGCAGGGGCATCGCGATGGCTTCGGCTTCGTCGTGCGCGACGATAAAGGCCAGGACGATTTGTTCCTGCCGAACGCAGAGATGCAAAAGGTCATGCACAACGATCGCGTGCTCGCGCGCATCGTCGGCTATGACCGACGCGGTCGCCCCGAAGGCCATGTCGTCGAGGTGACCGAACGCGCCAACAAACGCGTGATCGGCCGGCTGCTCAACGAAGGCGGTGCACTGATTGTCGCACCCGAGGACAAGCGGATTGCCCACGATATTCTCGTTACGCAGAACACGAAGAAGGCGACAGTGGGCCAAGTTGTCGTCGCCGAGCTGACTGACTTCCCGAGCCGTCATTCGCAACCGCTGGGGCGCATTGTGGAAGTCCTTGGCGATATCGATGATCCAGGCATGGAAATCGAAATCGCCGTGCGCAAGTATGGCGTGCCGCATGAGTTCGCCGATAAAGCGCTGGCTGAAGCCGCGAGTCTGCCCGATGAAGTGCGCCCGACCGACTTGCGTCATCGCGTCGATCTGCGTGACGTGCCGCTCGTGACGATCGACGGCGAGGACGCACGCGACTTCGACGACGCCGTTTACTGCGAGCCGATGAAGGTGGGCCGCAGCGAAGGCTTTCGTCTCATTGTCGCGATCGCAGACGTTTCGCATTACGTCCAGCCCGATTCGGCGCTCGATGCCGACGCGATCGAACGCAGCACGTCGGTGTACTTCCCGCGCCGTGTCATTCCAATGCTGCCGGAGAAGCTTTCGAACGGCTTGTGCTCGCTCAATCCTCAAGTCGATCGCTGCGTCCTCGTCTGCGACATGGTGGTGACGGCGCGCGGCGAGCTCAAGGCCTATCAGTTCTACCCGGCGGTGATGCATTCAGCGGCGCGGCTCACCTATACCGAGGTTGCGGCCGTCCTCGCGAACACCAAGGGGCCGGAGGCGGCGCGCAGGGCGGAACTGGTGCCGCATCTGCAGAGCCTTTACGCCGTCTTCAAGGCGCTTTTCGCGGCGAGGCAACGGCGCGGGGCGATCGATTTCGAAACGACAGAGACGTACATCGTCTGCAATGCGCAGGGCAAGATCGAGCAGATTGTGCCGCGCCACCGCAACGACGCCCACAAGCTGATCGAGGAGTGCATGCTGGCTGCGAATGTCTGCGCGGCCGACTTCCTTAAGCGCAACAAGCATCCGGGCCTCTACCGCATTCACGCCGGGCCGACTGCGGAAAGGCTTGAAAACCTGCGGACGTTCTTGCGCGGGATGGGGCTCGCGCTCGAGGGCGGCGAGACACCTCACGCAAGCGACTATGCGGCGCTGATGGCGCAGATTCGCGAGCGCCCCGATGCGCAGATGTTGCAGACGATGCTGTTGCGCTCGATGCAACAGGCCGTGTACAGCCCCGACAACATCGGCCACTTCGGTCTCGCTTACGACGCCTATGCTCACTTTACGAGTCCGATCCGACGCTATCCGGATCTGCTGACGCATCGCGCGATCTATGCGATTCTCGCTGGTCGCAAGTATCAGCCCGAAGCGCCGGACGGCGTCGTGCTGAACACGGCGCTCTCGCCGCGAGCCCGCGCGCTGCAGCAACAGGCTGAGGAGCAGACACCACGCTCGAGAGGCCGGGGGAACACGGCGATTTGGGAAGAGCTGGGGCTTCATTGTTCGGCTAATGAACGGCGGGCCGACGAGGCGTCGCGCGACGTCGAGACTTGGCTCAAGTGCTATTTCATGCGCGACAAGCTCGGTGAAGAGTATGGCGGGATGATCAACGGCGTCACGTCGTTCGGCATTTTCGTACAGCTTGATACGCTCTTTATCGAAGGGCTTGTTCATGTGACCGAACTGGGCTCGGACTATTTTCAATACGACGAGATCAAGAACGAGTTGCGAGGCGAGCGCACCGGCATCCGATATCGGTTGTCCGACCGCGTACGCGTACAGGTGAGCCGCGTCGATCTCGACGCGCGCAAGATCGATTTCCGCTTGGTGCGCGACGTACCGTCGAAGGCGCCGTCGATGGTGCGCGCAATGCCCGCTGAGCGCTCGTTGGTCGACACCGAAGACGCTCCAAGAGTGCGTCCGCTGATTCGCGGGGAAGGCATGCCGCGAAAGAAAGCGGCGCCCGGAAAGTCGGCGGCGGTCAAAGAAGCGCGCGCCACCCGGGCGCAGGTCGCGAAAAAACGAAGTATTGCGTCGAAGCCTGCCTCAAAGGCTCGAGCACGTAAAAAGAACTGAATATGGCACGTCTGAAGGTTTTGTACGGTTTTCATGCGGTAACGGCGCGCTTGCGTCACGATCCGTCGACAGTCGAAGAGGTCTTATACGACCCAACGCGGCGCGATCGCCGCATGCAGGACTTCCTGCACACCGTGAAAGAAGCGGGTGTGCGCTTGATCGCGGCCGACGAAACGCGTCTTTGGGGGCTTGCGCATACTGAGCGCCACCAGGGCGTCGTGGCCCGGGCGACCGATTTGCCCCTCGCGCAGAATATTGCAGAGCTCCTCGATGGCATCGCGGGGCCTGCCCTGTTGCTCGTACTCGACGGGGTCACCGATCCGCATAACCTCGGTGCGTGCCTGCGCGTTGCCGACGCGGCGGGCGCGCATGCTGTCATCGCACCGCGCGACCGTGCGGTCGGCCTGAATGCGACAGCTGCAAAAGTGGCCAGTGGAGCGGCCGATACGGTGCCTTACATCACTGTGACCAATTTGGCGCGTGCATTGCGGGAACTCAAAGATATGGGCGTGTGGGTCGTCGGTACCGCAGGCGACGCTCCCGCCAGTCTTTACGACACGAAGCTCGATGGCCCTGTCGCACTTGTGATGGGCGCCGAAGGCGAGGGCATGCGCCGATTGACGCGTGAAACTTGCGATGAAGTGATGCACATCCCGATGGCAGGGACCGTCGAAAGCCTGAACGTTTCAGTGGCAAGCGGCGTTTGTCTGTTTGAAGCCGTGCGCCAAAGGGCCGGCAAGCAAGGGCTGTGATGTTGCGATGCTTCGTTGCAAAGGCCCGATGGTTGGACTGCAGTGGGTGCTGCGACGGCCGTTGTAGGTAAGACCGTCAGCGCCCATGTGAGTTGAGAGTTTGTCCGCCTATGTCTGATCCAGCGCTTCAGATATTGCTCGTCGACGATGACGAGGTGTTGCGCGATCTGCTTCGCACCTTCTTTCAGCAGCAGGGCGTCGAGATTTCCGTGTTGCATGACGCAAGCGGTCTCGCGCGTCGCCTGCAACGGGAGCGGCCATCGATCATCGTACTGGATGTGATGATGCCGGGCGTCGATGGGCTGACCGCGCTCAAGCAACTGCGTTCAGGCGGTGACTCCATTCCAGTCATCATGCTGACGGCGCGCGCGGAAGGCGCTGATCGCATCATCGGTCTCGAGCTCGGCGCCGACGACTATCTCGGCAAACCTTTCATGCCGCAGGAGCTGCTGGCACGTATTCGTGCCGTGCTGCGCCGGCAGGGCGGCATGAATGGCGGCCCGGTCGCGCAAAGGCGTGCGCCTTGCCGCTTCGGTGCTTTCGAATTCGACTTCGCAACTCGGACGCTTTGTCGCGACGGTAAGCCGGTCAAGTTGACTGGCAGCGAGTATGCGCTGCTGGAAGCCTTCGCATCGCACCCGCTGCAAACCCTTTCGCGCGCACATCTTCTCGAATTGCTCGACGGAGCACGCCATCGGCTCACCGAGCGCGGGATCGATGTGCCGGTTTGGCGCCTGCGCAGACTGCTGGAGGACGATCCCTCGAACCCCCGCCGGGTGCGGACGGTCAGAGGAATTGGTTACATGTTTGTGCCGGACCAGGTTGATGAACACAACCTTGCGTGAGCGCAATGCCCCCTTACATGGCGTATGGCCGACTCGGCAACTCCGGTAGACTTACGCCTTTCGCCTGACTTTGTTTCCCTCATGAACCAAGACGAATTAAAGCGCCTCGTCGGAGAGGCGGCCGCCGATTACGTCCTCAAGCATGTGCCCGATGGTGCCGTCATTGGCGTCGGCACCGGCTCGACCGCGAACTGCTTCATCGACGCACTCGCCTCGCACAAAGACCGTTATCTCGGCGCAGTATCGAGCTCCGTCGCCACAACGGCGCGGCTCCAGCAACACGGCATTCGCGTGTTGGATCTGAACGAAATCGATTCATTGCCAATCTACGTCGACGGTGCCGACGAGATCGATGCGAGCGGCGCGATGATCAAAGGCGGCGGCGGCGCTCTCACGCGCGAAAAAATCGTCGCGTCGGTGTCCGAGGTTTTCGTCTGTATCGCCGATGCGTCCAAGCAGGTGGACGTCCTGGGCCAGTTCCCGCTTCCGATCGAAGTGGTGCCGATGGCGCGCACGGCGATAGGCCGTCGTATCACGGATCTCGGCGCAGTGCCGGTACTGCGCGTGCGTCAGGACGGCACGCCCTACATCACGGACAACGGCAACGAGATCATTGACGTCAAAGGTCTGCAGATCCGCGATCCGCGCACCCTCGAGGCGACGATCAACGGATGGCCTGGCGTTGTGACCGTCGGGCTTTTTGCGCTTCGCGGCGCGAATGTATGCCTGCTCGGTACGGCTTCCGGGGTCGAGACGATCCGCTATCTTCCGCCGCAGTAACGTCAATCAGAGCGGCGGATCAGGCAGCAACGGCAGATCAGGCAGGAAATCTGCGTGTGATTGCACGCCTCCCATCGCGCTTCGGTGGGCAGTTCCCGTAGGGAAGCCCGTCTTGCGCTATGAGGCAACCCTCATACGTGCATTGAAGCCTTGAAGGATTGCAATTATGCAACGTGAACTACGGTGCGCACTGGATGCCGCCTATGCGCGGTTGGCTGACGACGACGTGGCCCCGACCACGTTCGCGGGCAACTATGCGCTAGGGCTCGGTATCGTTGTCGGTGGCCGGGCCTGCGGCGGGATGACCGAGACCGAGGCCGCGCAAGAGCGCGCGCGACTTGCCATGCTCGCGGCGATTTACGAAGTGCGCACGCGCGTGCGCAGCGATGTAGGAGCGAACTGAGCGCACGCGTGTGCGCGCTGTGGCCACAAGCGGCGGCCTTATGGGCCACCGCGCTCAGTCGACCGGATTCGCCTGACGCAAACTCGGCAACAACCGGTCGAATTCGCGCTTGACGAGCCCATAGCACTCACAAGCGCGCCCCTCGAGGCCCTCACGGTCGAGCACCTTGATGTGGCCACGGCTGTGGTAGATGAGCCCTTCTTCATGGAGCTTGCCGGCCGCTTCGGTGATGCCCTCGCGGCGTACGCCAAGCATGTCGGCAATCATCTGCTGGGTTACCGCGAGTTCGTTGCTCGCGGCACGATCGATCTCGATCAAAAGCCAACGGCAAAGCTGCTTGCTCAACGAGTGGTGACGATTGCAAGCCGCCGTTTGCGCGACTTGCGTGAGAAGTGCCTGCATATAAAGCAACATGAGCCTGCGCAGCAGTTCGGAGCGCGCGATTTCGTGCCTCAATTGTTGAGCGCTCATCCGATAGGCGAACCCGGCGCATTGCACTTGTACCCGGCTCGGCATCGTTTCTCCGCCCGTCAGCACCTGCACGCCCGCCATCCCTTCGCGACCGACGGCCGCAAGCTCGACCGAACCACCATCTTCCATCATCGACAAAATTGAGATGATGGCCGTGGTGGGAAAATACACGTGGTGAATCTTATGACCGCAGTCGCAGAGCAACTGCTCTGTACGAAGATGAACCAGCTCCAGGTGAGGGGTCAGCGCTTGCCATTCGTGGGGCGGCAGAGCGCCGAGAAGGTGATTGCCGTGAAGGTCGGATTGTAGCGTCAGCATTTTTTCGGTCCTCGAATTTACGGCCACGTCATGCGCGAAGCGCACGTGCTCCTGCGGCTCATGGTTGCTTCCGGCGGTATGGATAGGTGCTGGTGAGACAACGTACTTACCTCCGCGACTTATCCATTCCGGCCTGCTTCCCGCTCCCTGGACATACCGCTGTCTGTGCGGCAGCGCTCAATTGCGCGCCAGCATTCAGCGAGGATCGTGCCAAGCCCCAATACAACAGCATTCGAAGGGCATCAGCTTGTGATGCAGTGCAGTTAAACGCGTTTGCCCAACCTTTTTGTTTCAAATCTGCACAATGCGTCCAATTGCCGCGGTGATAGGTGGGTGGTTCTGGTGGATAAGATAAGTCATTGAAAAGATGGTGATTTATTGGGGTGGCGCCGGTCTTGAGGCGATTCGGCACGGGCCCGATCCATTGCGCAAAGTGAGGACGGCCACGTACCAAAATTGATTCAGTTATGTTGCATGGGCCACGGTCAATGCTGCGCTGCCATATCTCGCCTGATGATTGAAAGCCGCATGCAGCAAGGGTGATAGGGTAATGAAAGCATATGCGGCGCGTTGGAATGAGCGTGACGGAAGTGTTCGCTCGTACGTCATGTAGTGGAACGTGAGTGCGTATGACGGCCGCTCGCTAGCCGAAGTCTTCCAGGACTTGCGCATGTCGGAAGTGGCTCATTGTTGAGACGCGTTTATAAGGTGTCCGAGATGGCTGCCGTATCAACTCTGTGCGAGTACCGGGTGCTCTGCGGCCTGTAAGGTGCGATTGCGAACTGAAAGGGGGGTTTATCAGACGTACCGTGCAGCAATAACGATTCTTCCTACTTTGCCTGTGAGTCGTTCGAGTGTAGGAGCGCAGCAAAGCTGTGACAGGCGGTGTTGTAGCAAGGGCTGAAATGCCGAGTCGGATATCACGGATGTGTAGTACTACGAAGTAATCGTACGCGGTAATTGCGGTCCTTTAAGACTTGCATTATGTAGGAGTACGAAGTAATCGTACGAGGTGGCGGGTTGCGGCGGTGAGCGTCATGCAAGCATATCGGGCAATACGGTCAGAGGGATAACCCTGTCAGGCCTTTCCCAATAGCGTGCCGAATTTGGCCGAAGCACCGTATTCGTGTACCTGGCAGCACTAGGCGAGGGCGTGAAGCGAATGGACAGGAGACAGGCGTTGGACGACGCAACGGGGGGGGCTATGGAGCAGGGCAAGGACCGTTCATTGGTCAGCAAGGTGATGGACGGACTCGTCACAGGCATCGTCGAAGAAAAGTACGGGGCAATTTTGCCGCCGCAAGACGTGCTGTCGAAAGAGTTCGACGTTAGTCGCACCGTCATGCGCGAGGCGCTGTCGATGTTGCTGGCGAGGCATATGCTCGATGTGCGTCCGAAGGTTGGCACACGCATTCGTGCGATGCGCGACTGGCGCATGATCGACGAGGATGTAGTCAATTGGCGCTTCAGGGCGAAGCCGGATCCGCTTTTTATGCGGGATGTCATCGAATTCCGGATGCTCATCGAGCCCCGAGCGGCGGCGCAGGCTGCTGCGCGCGCGAGCGTGGCGGAAGTTTCGGCTATCCGCGAAGCGTTCGACGCGTTCAAGGGGCTCGCGCCCGGGGATCCGGGTTACGCGGCGGCGAACGAGTTGCTGCATACACGCATCGTTCACGCGAGCGGTAATCAGTTCTTTCAGCAGATGGCAGCCATCATTCGCGGTGCGTTGCAAGCAACGCAAGGCGTGCTCGGACAGAAGGCGGGCGTGTGGGAGATTTCTGTGCAAACGCACGAGCGTCTCGTCACGGCGATCGAGCGGCGCGATCCGAAGGAGGCCGAAGCAGCGGCGCTTGCGCTTGTTGAACTGGCCGCCGACGAGGTGAGTCGCGAGTTCGCCGTCGAGGTGCCGGGCCGCCGCTAGCAGGTTGCGATAGACGTCATCGCCGCCGAGCACTGGCCCGCGTGCCATGGCGGCTGATTGCCTGTGCCCGCTGTGTGACGAGGAGGCTGAGGCCGTGCGTCTCACACGGTGCGCGCATCCGCAGAGGCCGGCGCATGGGGTGCCTAATGCCGTGTGGGCAACGCAAGGCGCCGCTCATACCAGTGTTGGAGCCACTCGAGCACTTGGCAGAGCACCCAATAAACGGCCGCAGCCGCGAGATAAAGGGGCAGCGGTTGATAGGTCGACGCGATGATTTCCTGCGCGCTGCGCAAGAGCTCGGTCACCGTAATGACGGAGACGAGTGACGTATCCTTGATCAGGCTGATCAAGCTGTTCGAGAGGCTCGGTATCGCGATGCGCAATGCTTGCGGCCCAATCACGAAGCGCAGCGTCTGCCGTCTAGATAGGCCAAGGCTGTACGCGGCAAGCCATTGGCCTCGAGGGATGCCATTGATTGCACCGCGCATACTCTCTGAAAGATAGGCCGCTACGTTGGCCGACAGGGCAATGACGCCCGCTGGCGTCGGTTCCAGCGAAATGCCGAGGCTTGGCAGTCCGTAATAAACGACGAAGATCTGCACGAGCAGCGGTGTGCCGCGCATGACGCTCACGTACGCACGTGCGATCCAGTTGAGCGACTTGTTGTGGCTCACGCCCATCATGGCTAAGGCGACTGCGGCAATGAGCCCGAAGATCATCGAGAGCACCGCGAACTTGACCGTCAGGACGGCGCCCTGCGCGAGCACGGGCATCGATTGAACGAGCAGGGAGGTCGTGGACATGACGTGTAACGAATAAGGAGTCCTGACGGACGGCGCACGTTCGGGCACCGGCAACGTGTGCGCCGCTTGCGAAAGGGCGGCACCGCTTGGATGCCGCCCCTTTGCTCGATGTGCCGTCTTAACAGTTACTTCGCAGCGGCCGTGGCGGGTTGCGTGACATCAATACCAAACCACTTCTTGGAGATCTTGGCGAACGTGCCGTCGGCTTCGAGCTGTGTCATGGCATCGGCGATCGCCTTGGCAAACTTCGGGTTGCCCTTTCTGAATGGAATGGCTGAAGGGTTGCCTGTGCCGACCATGGCGCCCGGCCGCAGAGGCAAAGTCGACCCCTTGAGCAAGTAGGCGACCATCAGGTGGTCGTTGAGCGCCGCATCGAGCCGCCCGGCCGACAGATCGCTCAGATACTCGGGGGCGCCCGGGTAGGTCTTCACGTCGATGCCCGGCACGGATTTGGCCATTTCCATGTAGTTGGTACCCAGGCCGACACCGAGCTTCTTGCCTTTCAAGTCTTCCAGCGATTTGAACGCGCGCTTGTCATCTTTGCGCTGAATGAGTTGGGCGCCTGAATAGGTGTAGGGCGGCGAAAAGTCCAGCACCTCTTTGCGCGCATCCGTCACGCTGACTTGATTGACAATCACATCGAACTTGCCGGCTTGCAGGCCGGCGATGATGCCGCTCCACTCAGTTGTGACGAATTCGGGCTTCAAGCCGAGCTTCTGAGCCACCGCTTTGGCGATATCGACATCAAAACCTACCAGTTCTCCGCTTGGCGCTTTGGAGTCGAAGGGAGGGAATGTTCCTTCGAGTCCGATGCGCAACGTGCCGCGCGCGTGAGCGTCGTCGAGGAGATCGGTTGCATGGGCAACGTTCGTTGCGATGCAGGCTGCCCCGATAAACCCGAGCGCCAGCACTTTTTTCAACGTCGAAATTTTCATCCTATCTCTCCTCGCCGCGAGCGCGGTTCGTTGTTATGAAGCAGCCAATGATAGCGACCTGACGTAGTGCTCCGAAATACCGTCTGATTATTTCTATATGACCGGCGCGTGTGCGTGGGCGATGGCGTCGACGCATTCGCCAACGAGCGTGGGCCCTCGATAGATGAAGCCGGTGTACAGCTGCACGAGCGACGCACCGGCGGCAATCTTCGCAACGGCATCCTCTCCGGAGGCGATGCCGCCCACGCCGATGATCGCCACCGCATCGCCGAGGTGCTTGCGCAGCTTGGCAATAACTTGGTTGGAGGCGTCGAAGACGGGCTTGCCCGAAAGTCCCCCGGATTCCTCGGCATGCGTGAGGCCGGTCACGGCGGCACGCGAGAGCGTGGTGTTGGTCGCGATGACTCCCTCGACTCGGTGCCGCAATAGCGTGTGTGCGATCGATTCGATCTGCTCGTCGTCAAGATCGGGCGCGATCTTCAGTGCGAGTGGTACCAGTTTGCCGTGCAGGTCGGCAAGGCGTTGTTGCTTGTCTTTGAGGGCTCCGATGAGTGCATCGAGTTCGTCCGCTCCCTGCAGTTGACGCAAGTTCTTCGTGTTGGGCGACGATATGTTGATGGTCACGTAGCTCGCGAACGGATAGACGCGCTCTAGGCAATAGAGGTAGTCGTCGACGGCGCGCTCGATCGGGGTGTCGGCGTTCTTGCCGATGTTGAGCCCCAGCGGCCCCTTGTAACGCGCGGCCCGAACGTTTTCGACGAACTGATCGACTCCGCTGTTGTTGAAGCCCATTCGGTTGATGATGGCGCTGGCTTCGGGCAGCCGAAAAATGCGCGGGCGCGGATTGCCGGGCTGCGGGCGTGGCGTGACGGTGCCGACTTCAATGAAGCCGAAACCGAGCGCCGCGAGCCCGTCGATGGCGCCACCGTCCTTGTCGAGGCCGGCCGCGAGGCCCACGGGGTTGCGAAATGCAATGCCCATGACGGTGCGCGGTAGATCAGGTACATGCGGCGCGAGCAGCTTGGCGAGCCCGGTGCGGCCGGCTGCACGCAACGCGCGCAATGTCAGATGGTGGGCGTCTTCGGCGTCCATGCGAAAGAGCTGGGCGCGTGCAAGCGGATAAAGTGAACTGAGCACGGAAAAAGGCGGCAGAAAATGAGGGAACCCCATATCTTACCGGCTTCGCGAGCGGACCCAAAACGCCCGCATGGGGCGGCTGTGTCAGGTTCCGGATGCGCGGCCTGTTTCGTCGACGTGCGGCAGGCCGTTGTCTTCGCTCAACGCGAGGGTCGTCCAGCGTCCATCGAATAGCCCCTCCAGCGGCTGAAAGTTCGATTTGTAAGCCATTTTCGCGCTCTCGCGAATCCAGTAGCCGAGATAGACATACGGAAGTCCGAGGCTATTCGCCTGCTCGATCTGCCAAAGGATGTTGTAGGTGCCGTAACTCGTGTGCGGCGCGCCGGGCTCGAAAAACGTATAGACGGAGGAAAGTCCGTCGCCGAGGATATCGATCATGCTGACCATGCGCAGCACGCCCGGCTCGATGGGGGCCACGCCGGGTGCTGCAGTGGCCGGCTCACGAAATTCGACAAGACGGGAGTTGATCCGGCTGTGCAGTAGGAATTGTTCGTACTGGTCTCGGCTGTCGCGATCCATGCCGCCACCCGCATGGCGCGCCGCTTGGTAGCGCATGTAGAGCGCGTAATGTTCTTCGTCGTAATGGAGCGGCGACACCGAGGCGATGAGCCCCGCATGCTTCTTCCACACGCGCCGCTGCGTACGGTTCGGCTTGAATGCGGCAACAGGCACGCGCACCGGCACACAGGCCCGGCAACCCTCGCAATACGGCCGGTAGGTGAAGACGCCCGAGCGGCGAAAGCCGACTTTCACCAGCTCGCTATATACGTCTGAATTGATCAGATGACTGGGGGTGGCGACTTGTGAGCGAGCGACGCGTCCCTCCAGGTAACTGCAAGGGTAGGCAGCCGTTGCATAGAATTGCAGCGCGGAAAGCGGTGAAAGCGGCAACTCGTTTGGACGCGTCATGGGCGGGCTCTCGAAGCATCGTCCCTGATTATTTGCAAGCCGCTGCGATGCAGGCTCAGCGGGCTTGATCGCCTGGCGTCCCGAGAGCCATGACTTCGAGTAGCGCTGTCTTGTCGAAGTGCCATGGAATCGGAGCTTGGGCGACAGCGGACTGCACATGGGCCACGAAAGCCTTGCGCGCAATTTCGCGGCCACCGAGCGATGCCAAATGCGACGTATTTTGCTGGCAGTCTATCATTTCTACCCCGTGGCGGCGAAGGTGCCCGACGAGCGTGGCCAGCGCAATCTTCGATGCGTCGCTGACCTGCGAAAACATTGATTCGCCGAAAAACATATGCCCGAGCGACACACCGTAGAGACCACCGACGCGTTTGCCGTCGAGCCACGTTTCCACGCTATGCGCCTCGCCGGCGCGTTGTAGCGACGAGTAGGCATCGACGATTTCGGCCGTAATCCAGGTGCCGCGCTGGCCACGGCGGGGAGCCTGGGCGCAGGCGCGCATCACGCCGGCGAAATCGTGGTCTACGCGGATTTCCCAGCGCGGCTCCCGCAGCACGCGCTTGATGGTCTTGCGCAGCGACGGCGAGACCTTGAATTCGCGGGGCACGAGGATCATGCGTGGATCGGGAGACCACCAGAGCACCGGCTGCCCATCCGAGTACCAGGGGAAGATGCCGCGGCGATACGCATCGACAAGACGCCAAGGCAGCAGATCCGAGCTCGCTGCGAGCAGACCCGGTGCGCCGCTCGCGGCCGCAAGCGCGCGCTCAACGGGGGGGAAGGGATCGTCGGGACCGAGCCAGGGAACCATTGACAGACGCCGATCTCAGCCTTCGCGCAACGAGCGGAAGACGTCGCCCGTATGGAGGCCGTAGCTGCCCGCGGAGCGGTCTGCAAAGAAAAAACGCAGCGTCTGCCCAACCGTGGGAAAGGCGATATCGTCCCACGGAATTTCGTCTTCTTCGAAGAACCGCACCTCAAGGCTTTCTTCGCCGGCCTCAACGTCGAGATCGAGCAGACGCGCCAGATAGAAAAGATGCACCTGGTGCACGTGCGGCACGTTCAACAGCGAGAACAGATGCTGGACCTCCACGCGGGCGCCGGCTTCCTCGAGCGTTTCCCTCGCGGCCGCTTCCGCGGTCGTTTCGCCCATTTCCATAAAGCCGGCCGGCAGGGTCCAGTAGCCGTAGCGCGGCTCGATCGCTCGGCGGCACAAAAGCACTTTGTCCTCCCAGACCGGCACGGTGCCGACGACATTGCGAGGGTTCTGGTAGTGCACGGCGCCGCAGTTCTCGCAGACGAACCGCTCCCGATTGTCTCCGGGGGGGATGCGTAGGCGGACTGGATGGCCGCATGCTGAGCAGAATTTCATAGAAGGCACGCGCAACAGGGTGATGCGAGTTTATCACCGGGCAGCCCGTGATCCGCATGCAGCGTGCGATTCGGACGCAAGGCGCTTGGTTCGCCCGTGGCGGGCGGCTCGCCGGAAGAAGGCCTCCAGCGCGGGAAGGGGCGGGACTTGGCGCGCAAGCGCCTGCTCCCACTCCCGCCCGGCGGTATTAGCTGAAGAGCTTCATGGCTTGCCGCAGCGTGTTGATGACGCCCCATGCCAGCGGAATGAGCACATAGGCCCAAAAAACGACGAGGGCAACGCGGCTCGTCGGATGAACGGCGCTCGGATGGTCGTTCATGGCTTCCCCTTATAGTTCTTTCGCGAGTTCCGGCTCGGTCATATGGTGCTTTTCGTGCACGCGGGTGACGAGCAGGTTGCAGATGAAGCCAACGATGAGCAGCACGGCCATGATATGGACGGTCATCGTGTAGGCATCGGCCTTGGCGACGCCGTGCGCCACCTGGTAAGCACGGATGTAGTTGACGAGCACGGGGCCCGCCACGCCAGCGGCAGCCCACGCGGTCAGTAAGCGGCCATGGATGCCGCCGACGAACGCGGTGCCGAACATGTCGGCGAGATAGGCCGGCACGGTCGCAAAGCCGCCGCCATACATCGAGAGGATCAGGCAGTACGCGAGTACGAAGAGCCCGATATTGCCGGCGGTCGCGAAAGTCGGCACAAGAAAATAGAGCACCGCGCCGAGCGTGAAGAAGATGAAATAGGTGTTCTTGCGGCCGACCCAGTCTGAGGCCGACGCCCACACAAAACGTCCGCCCATATTGAAAAGCGAAAGCAGGCCGACGAATCCCGCCGCTGCTGCCGCCGTCACGGTCTCCTTGAAGCTTTCCTGGATCATCACCGACGCCTGACCCAGAATGCCGATACCGGCCGTCACATTGAGGAAGAGCACCAGCCAGATGAGATAGAACTGCCGTGTCTTCAATGCTTCGTCGATATGGACGTGGTTGCGCGTGATCATCTTGTTCGTGGTCGCGGGGGGCGTCCAGCCTGCCGGCTTCCAGTTAGGCGGCGGCACGCGAATGGCGAGCGAGCCGATCGACATCGAGATGAAGTAGGCGATACCGAGCACGACGAACGTTTCGGCCACACCGACGCTTGTCGCACTTTTGAAGTGGTTCATCAGTGCGACGGAGAGCGGGGCCGCGATCATCGCGCCGCCGCCGAAGCCCATGATCGCCATGCCCGTCGCCATTCCGCGACGGTCAGGGAACCATCGGATCAGCGTCGAGACAGGGGAGACGTAGCCGAGGCCAAGCCCAATGCCGCCAATCACGCCGTAGCCGAGATAAAGCAGAACGATCTGGTGCAGCCAGACGCCGGCGGCCGATACGACGAAGCCGCCGCCGAAGCAGCACGCAGCGGTGAACATCGTACGACGGGGGCCGACGTGCTCGAGCCATTTACCGGCGAACGCTGCGGACAGGCCGAGACACACGATCGCGAGCGAGAAAATCCAGCCGAGCGTCGTGAGCGACCAGTCGTCGGGCGCGGATTGCGTGATGCCGATTACTTTCGTGAGCGGTCCGTTAAAGACGGAAAAAGCGTAAGCCTGCCCGATACAAAGGTGAACCGCGAGCGCCGCGGGCGGCACTGACCAGCGTGAGAAACCCGGGCGGGCGACGGTGGCCTGTTTCGAGAAGAACGACGGCGAGCCGGCGCTACGGCCCGACGGGTCGGTAGTGCTACTACTCATGGTTGGTCTCCTGGCATCACTGCAATTTTGCTGCTCGTATTTCACGGGCTTGCTGTTTTTTAAGCAGGTGCTGTGCGGCGACTCAACGATAGGGTCTCGTCAGATGACGTGCAATAGGAAGTCGGAGTGCATAAAGCCCCGATAAGCCGGGATGCATCGGGGTTTGAAAACGGGACCTAAAAAACAAAGAGCCCGATCGCTGTGACGATCGGGCTCTTTGATAAATTTGGCTACGGACAGCGCACTGAGTAGTGGTTGCGGGGGTAGGATTTGAACCTACGACCTTCGGGTTATGAGCCCGACGAGCTGCCAAACTGCTCCACCCCGCGTCCGTCGAAGAAAAGATTATAGCGGCAAACGTACGAAAGATGCAAGCGGTTATGAGGGGCAATTGTTCAATATTTGGACGATTGCCTTTAAAGCGTTGGCACCATTGGCCCGAACCGGGTTGCGCCACGTCCAACGGACGTGCCTGAGAGGCAATTGCGTGCGGTAAAATTTCGGCGCATCGCCATCTTGCCTTCCTCTATCGCTCCAGAAGTTCACGCGGTCAAGGCCAACGATTCCCGGACATATGGACATCGATCACGATCTCACAACGATTGCTACACAGGAACATACGCTCGTGTTTCCTCGCTTCGATGCGGCGCGCGCTTGGCAGCTCGGCGCCTATCTTCGTGAGGTCGCGACGGCGCGGGCGCTAGCGGTTGCTATCGACATCCGCACGTTTGGGCAACCGCTCTTTTTCTGCGCGACGGAGGGCGCGACGCCCGACAACACGGCATGGGTTCGGCGCAAGCGCAACGTTGTCGCGCACTTCAGACGCAGCTCTTATTCGATCGGATTGCGCATGCAGCAGGCTGGCACCTCGCTCGTCGATAAGCATGGCTTGTCCGTGGAAGACTATGCTCCGTACGGCGGCGCTTTCCCACTCGCGGTGGCAGGGATCGGCGTCGTGGGTTCCGTGACGGTGTCTGGGCTGCCTCAACGCGCAGATCACGAGCTCGTCGTCGAGGCCCTCTGCGCTGAGCTCGGCCTTGACTACGCGCGGCTTGCGCTCGCGAAGGTCTGATCGATGCGCGGCCAGGGCTACCTGTGGCTGGCCGTCGCAATCGTCGCGGAAGTCGTCGGCACGAGCGCGTTACGTGCGTCGGCCGGCTTCACGCGTATTGTGCCGTCCGTTGTCGTGGTGGGTGGCTACGTCGTTGCGTTTTATTGCCTGTCGATCACACTGAAGACCATGCCGGTCGGAATCGTCTATGCGATCTGGTCCGGCATCGGCATTGTGCTGATCACGCTCGTCGCCATGATTCTCTACCGCCAGGTGCCCGACCTCGCCGCAGTGGCGGGTTTGTCGCTCATCATCGCGGGTGTCGTCGTCCTCAATGTTTTCTCGCGCATGAGCGCGCACTGAGGTTGCCGTTCGGTGCCTCTTGGGTAAAGACAAAGCGCGCCGACGATTTGGCTCCCTGTCAATGTCCGCGCGTGCTACCGTTGCATATTCCCGTCATTGCCTTTGAGCATGCCATGGCCATGTCCGAGCCCGGTTCAATCGCATGTGATGAATTGCGCACATTCGTCGACAATCGAATTGGTTTTGTCGAACTCAATCGACCGCAGGCACTCAACGCACTTACGCTGCCGATGATCCGCGTTATGCACGCAGCGCTCGATGCATGGCGCGCGGACGCGGGCATCCTCGCCATCGTCGTCTACAGTCCACACCCGCGCGGCTTATCTGCCGGGGGGGATCTGCGCCACCTTTACGATCTTTCCCTGCGCGCGGACGTTTCGGCGCGCGAGCAGTTCTTCATTGAGGAGTACACGCTCGATTACGCCATATTCACTTATCCAAAACCGTATATCGCATTGATGAACGGCATTGTCATGGGTGGCGGCATGGGTATCTCACTGGGCGCACATCGTACCGGTGGGCTGCGCGTCGTGACCACATCGACGCAAATGGCGATGCCCGAGACGCGTATCGGCTTTTTTCCCGACGTCGGTGCCAGCTGGTTTCTCGCGCGCACGCCAGGGGCGATTGGCCAGTATCTGGCCGTGACAGGCGCGACGATTCGCGCAGCGGACGCGCTCTATGCGGGGTTGGCCGATGTTTGCATCGACGAGGCTGCGTTGCCGGCACTGCTCGAGCGACTTCGTTCCGAACCGTTCGCCGACGGGGCAGATGTCGTCGACTGCATCGCGCGCGCAGCCGCCACGGCACCCTGCGACGCCGCGCGCGATCCGCAGTGCAGCTCGCTGGCCGCCGCGCGCGCATGGATCGATCGCCATTTCGGCCAGCGTGACGTTGCGCATATCCTGGCCTCGCTCGAGGCCGAGCGAGCGGACGGCGCGCGCGACTGGGCAGAGGAAATCGTGGCGACCCTCCGCGAGCGCTCGCCGCTTGCCATGGCTGTTTCACTGGATGTGGTGGCGCGTGCCGAAGGTTCGATGGCCGAATGTCTGCGACGCGACCTCGATCTCACTCGTTCGATGTTTGAGTTCGGCGATGTTGTTGAAGGCGTGCGCGCGCGCATCGTCGACAAGGACGACCATCCTCAATGGCGTATCGCTCGCATCGAGGACGTGCGCAGCTTAGACGTCGATCGCATGTTCGTCCGCCCTTGGTCCGTTGAGACGCATCCGCTGCGCCACCTGCATGGCTGACGGATGAAAGCGCGAACCCTGTTCGCGTATGAGCGAGCGCGAAAAATGCGTTACGCGGGTTCCTCGGTGCTTTTCGTCATGAAAGCACGCAGGAAGACGAGCGTGCCCCAACCCCAAACCGCGTTCACGGCGAAGCCGACCGCGAGTGGCGCCAACATGTTGCCGCCTGGCCAGATGCCGCGCAGAGGATCGATGACGAAGAGCCGCGTGGTCGTCAGTACGATACCGCCGAAAAGGCATCCTGGCACCCACGGCGCGGGGCGCTCTGGGTCGACGCGCAGCAGCCAGGCCATCAGGACAGCGCAAATGGCACTCCAGAGCGCATTGGCGACGAATTCGGGAATCTCGAGCGGTGCGAAGCGTGCGGTCGAGAATCCACTAGCCTCGATGAGACCCGCGGCGTGCAGCAGCGCGAGCATTGCCTCGTGAAAAAACAGTGCGGCAAGAAAGCCCGAGACGACGGGCAGAATGACCTTTTGCATGAATGATGTTGGGGCGCTTGGCTTGGGGGTAGTGCTCGCGGCTCGCACATGGGCGAAGCGGACGAGCGTCATTATAGGGGCGTGGTTTCGGGGCGTCGTAGGGGAGGATCCGGTTGGAGCGTTTGTAGGCGAAAGTGCTAGCATGAAACCACGACTCGCATGCAAGGGAGCAGGTCATGGTCAAATCCTTGAGCCCGGAAGCCATCGAAGCACTACGGCGCTTGAACGAGGTCGGCATTGGCTACGCTCCGCCGCTGGTTTCCATGGCCGTATCGGCTGAGCTACTCGCTGCGGGACTTGCCGATGAAAACAGTAGCGGCGTCGTCGAGATCAACTGCGAGGGAAGAAAGTATTTATCCGGCGATTGCGATTAGATTGCATTGCAGGCCACGGCAAACCTGGCCGCCGCGGCGCTAAATGCAATCCTTCACTGATACCGCGTCGCGTTCCAGCGCACTTTCGCTCGTTGGCATGACCTGCTTGTCGCGCGCCGGGTTACGGTGAGGCGGGGGGGAGCTGCTCGTCGCCGGTCTTCGCCTCCGATGCATCGCGCGTTTCAGGCAGCGCTGCCCACACGAGAAAGACGGCCGCTGCACCGGCCGCGGCGAGCAGCAGGAAGCTGACTGTGTTGCCGAAGCGATCGGCGACGAATCCCGCGACCAGTGTAGAGAGCGTCGCACCGATGCCGGCAGTCAGCCCAAAAAAGCCGATGCACAGGTTGTAGTGGCCTTTGCTTCCTGCCACGTCCGCCGCAATGAGCGGCATCATGACGCCGAACACAGCGGCGCTGATGCCGTCGAAGACTTGCACTGGCGCAAGCAGGTATGGGCTCGAAATGCTGGCGAGCAGTAACGCACGAACGGGCAGCGCGGCGAAGCCGAAAACGAGCAGCGGACGTCGCCCCCAGCGTTCGGCTGATCGCCCGACCCACGGTGACAGGGCGGCGACGACAATCTGCGGCACGATGATGCAAGCCGCGATGACGAGCTGGACGTTGTCGCTCATATGCGTCGTGACTTCGCCGGCCGCAAGATTGAGCATCGCCGCGTTGGAGAGATGGAATAGCGCAATGCACGCGGCGAAGATAAGCACACGTTTGTCGCGTAGCAGCTCGCTGATGGTGCCGCGTTTTTCGGGCGAGGTGGGGAGGCCGGGTGCGACTCGACTAGTGGGCTCGATCATCGACAACGCGACGAGCGCGGGCACTGTCAGTGCCGCGGTGAGCCAAAACACGGCACGCGCCGAAGAGTATTCCCCGAACGCGCCCATGAGCGCTGCGGCCACGGCGCTGCCGATCGAGGCGTAGCACGCGTTGCGGCCCAGGCGATTGCCGAGTGCATGGCGGCCGACGAGCGCGAATGAGATTGCGGCGATGGCGGGCGTGAGCATACAGCTCGCGAAGCCATGAAATACTTCGGCGGCAATGACCGGTACCAGAGTCGGGCTCGCCGCGAGCAGCAGCGCACAGGCCGCGATTGCCACGATGGCGATAGCGGCGGCGGCTTTCTTGTCGCGCAATGCATCGATGAGCGCGCCGGCCGGCACTTGGCTCAGCATCGCGGTGGCCGTGCCGACGCTGAGTGCGATGCCGATTTCACCCTGAGTCCATTTATTCGTCGTGAGATATGACGCAATGAACGGGCCGAAGCCAGTCTGCACATTGGCAAGGAAGAAGTTCAGCCAATCGAGCGCGCGAAGACTGCGTAGTGTTGCCATCTTCGCTGTGTCACCGTGAGGAAGCGGCGCTGGCAGCCGCGGGCCGGGCAGGTGGCTTCGCGGGCGAAACCGCATGCACCGGCTGATCCGGCTCATAGCTCGGCGCAGCATCGACTTGTGCCTGGGTCATGTCCGTTTGCACCACAAGGCCATCGCTTTTGCGCACAACGCGTAGCGCAGACCAGTCCGCCGCGATGCGGCGCCGCTCGCGGATCAGGCTGCCGACATCGAGTACTGCGGCCTGCGGGGTGGCGTGAGTGTCGATGATGACGTCGGTCACACGGCCGACGCGCGAGCCATCGCCACGCTCCACCGTTGCGTCGATGAGCCGCAGCAGCGACGTGCCGTCGCGCTCATCGGCGCTCCAGGCCATGCCCTTCTTTTTCGTGGCTTCGGCGGCGGGCGGCAAGCCGCGCGGCAGATCGAGCGTGATGGCCTTCTTCGGTGTCGAACTGAATTTGAAGGCGCTCCAGGGAAAGCGGACCTTGCGATCCCCAATGCCCATGAATCCGGAGAGATTGACCATCATTTCGACTGGCCTGCCGTCTTGGTCGACGAACATGTCGATGGCACGGCCGATCACCTTGCCGTCGGGCCGTTGCACCCGAGCATCGAGCAAGCTGCGCGTGTCGGTGGACGACAGCAGTCGCGTCTCGATGATCGGCGCCGGTTTGACGGGGGCCGGGGGAGGCGGTATTTCGGGCGGCGGCTCGTGATGCGGGGGCGTGCGTCGATAGTGTGGACGCGGCGGCGCCTTGTGGACTTCCGGAACCTCGCGGGGCTTCGGGGGAGCGGGAAGCGGGGCCGACGCTTCGGACGCCGGCGCGGCGGGCGGTTCGGGCTCCGGTTCGGGGGCTGGCGCGGGCTGTTGCGCGACCGGCGGCGGCTTCGGACCGGAGAAGAGCGCGCATCCGGCCAGTGCCGACAGCAGCGTCCAGACCAGAATGCACCGTGTCACGTAATGACGGGGAACTCCGCCGCTCATCGATGAATGCTCCTTTCTCTTCTCGTCTTTTCTTTTCCTCGCAGGGACCCGAGGCGGTTCTTGCTCGAACTGTGCGGCAAGCAAGTGGTGCTTTGGGGCTCACTGCGCCGTGCGCGGGCTCCATTCTAGCGGCTCGGCTGCGGGAGCAGGCAGGATAGCGGTGTCGCAAGGACGGACAAAAGCGTTGCGGTAGAATTGCGAACTTGCTTATCGATCGATTTCTCATGTCCTCCGTTGCCGTTTCCAGTCCCCGCCGCGTGTGCGTCGCGCCGATGATGGATTGGACTGATCGTCACTGTCGCTACTTTCACCGGCTCGTTTCGCGTCACACGTGGCTCTATACCGAGATGGTGACGACAGGCGCGTTGCTGTATGGCGATGTTGCGCGCCATCTGGCATTTTCGGAAGAAGAGGCGCCTGTCGCGCTGCAGTTGGGTGGGAGCGAGCCGGGCGATCTTGCTCGCGCAGCCAAATTCGGTGAGCAGTGGGGATATGACGAGATCAATCTCAACTGCGGCTGCCCGTCCGAACGTGTGCAGCGCGGCGCTTTCGGCGCGTGCCTGATGAAAGAGCCTGGGCTTGTGGCCGATTGTGTGAAAGCGATGCGCGACGCTGTTGCGATCCCCGTGACGATCAAGCATCGGATCGGCGTCGACGATGTCGAGGACTATGCCTTCGTCCGCGATTTCGTGGGGACCATCGCTGATGCCGGGTGCACCGTGTTCATCGTTCATGCGCGCAATGCGATTTTGAAGGGACTCTCTCCGAAGGAGAACCGCGAAATTCCGCCGCTCAAGTACGACTACGCGTATCGACTCAAGGGGGATTTTCCGGCACTTGAGATCATCGTCAATGGCGGGATCAAGACGCTCGACGAGGTGGAGGCGCATCTGCGCCAGGTCGATGGCGTCATGCTCGGGCGCGAGGCGTATCACAACCCGTATGTGCTTGCGGACGTGGATACGCGCTTTTATGGATCGAGCGAGGTGGCGCCGACGAGGGATGACATCGAAGCGCAACTGATCGAATATTGCGCGCGCGAGCTTGGGCGCGGTACGTACCTGGGCGCCGTCACGCGTCATTTGCTTGGGCTCTACCACGGCGTGGCAGGGTCGCGCGGTTGGCGCCGTGTGCTGTCGGACAGCAAGCGGCTCGCAGCCCGCGACCTTTCGATCTTTGATGAGGCTCGGACGCATTTGCGGATGCCTGCCGAAATTTGTTGATAAAAGGGCTAGGCAAGATCAAAACGAGTTTGTATAATCTCGCTTCTTCGTTGGTTGAGCCAGATCTTGGCGAGCCAAGCAGAAAGAGTTTTTAGTGGTGGCCGTAGCTCAGTTGGTAGAGTCCAGGATTGTGATTCCTGTCGTCGTGGGTTCGAGTCCCATCGGCCACCCCAGTAGATTCAAGCAAAAAGCCCAGTTCGCGAGACTGGGCTTTTTGCTTTTCGGGCTCCGTGTAGTCGCAATCGCTGTGTAACCGGATTTGGTCAACCTCGGTCCACATGAATCCGACTGAAAACGGATTGAGCGCCAAGCGTGCTGATTCGTAAAGCGACGGTCGGGGCGGCCTCTGCCGGAGGCCCGTGTCGCTGTTCGACCCACAGCAGCCCGTCGCAATTCTCGGAAGCGGACCTTCGAAGCCCAACCGTTGACTAAGCAATGCCCGCAGGCTACTTACGGCGAAGCCGTCTGGCGCGCCGGTAACCGCGTTCGCCGACGCAAGGAGCGTGCATAGAACGGTACCTTGCATAAAACAGTAGATGCTGCTACAGTGCACTCGTGATTCCCGGCTGTAAGTGTACCCGGAAACAGTGCAATGCACGGTACCGTGCAACGCACACTACAAACGTGGCAATTAATGAAAACGCAGTTAAAGAAAGGAACGCTCGATATGTGCGTGTTGGCCGTCCTGGCCCGCGGGGATAGCTACGCCTATCAACTTGTGTCGACGCTGGCGGAAACAATGGAAATCAGCGAAGGCACGATATACCCGCTGATGCGCCGCTTGCAGGCAGAAGCGTGGGTGTCGACTTACCTCGTCGAGTCAAATTCGGGGCCGTCCCGTAAGTATTACTCACTGACGGGCGCGGGGCGGCTCAGGCTGCTCGAGATGGAAGAAGAGTGGCGCAGTTTTGTGAGCGAGGTCAACTGCGTGCTAGGACAACAAGGCAAACAGAACTCAGGGGAAAACCCATGAAGCAGGACGAATTCATCGAAGCGCTACGTCGGGAACTCAGCAGTCTGCCCAAGCAAGCGGTCGACGAAATTGTGGCTGACTATCGCGAGTACATTGGCGACGCGCTCGCGGCCGGACGTCGCGAGGAAGACTTGATCGCCGCGCTGGGAGATCCGGTCAAGCTGGCCCGCGAGCTGAAGGCGCAGGCGAACTACCGGCAATGGCAAAGCCGCCGCTCGCTCGGCAATCTGTTCCGCGTGATGGTGTCGATCGCGGGGCTGGGGCTGCTGAATGTACTGCTACTGGTGCCGTTCATGTTGTACTTGGCGGTGTTGACCATCGGTTACGTAACCTTTACGGGGCTGACCATTGCCGGGATCGTCGGCGTGGTCGCGTTGAGCGGACACCACCTGTTTAGCACGCCGGCGCACGGCATTCCGTCCATCCACTTCGGCAGCCGTGAACACGACAAGTCTGCCAACGCAAATAGCGTCAACGCCAGCGCCACCCCCGGGAACGACAAGGGCAGCGAGGAATCGCCGGGCAACCTGAAAGATTTGAAGATCGTCGGCAACCGGTTTGTCTTCGATCTACAGGACGGCAGCAGGGTGTCGATGGTGACGCGTGCCGGTCCGATCGAGATGCGCAGGGAAGACGACCAGCTCAACATCGAGACCCCGAGCGACGGCGCGCGGCAACTTCTGACCAAAGAGAAGGACGGTACTTTGAGTGTGCGCCGTGATGAGGTGCTGACGCTCGACGTGAGAAATGACGATGATGATCGCGTGTCGTTTGCCAGTGCCGGTCCGGAAGGCAAGTCGGACGTATGGAAGATCTCAAGCGACGATGGCGACCGCGTGCAGATCGAGGAAGACGCGCACGGCAACACCAGCAGTCTGAGCGCGAACAGCGGTCCGGACTCGATGCAGATCCGCGACGGCAGCGTCGACATCGCCGATGGTCGTGACCGGATTCTCGTCCACGCATCGGGCGGTAAATACAACCATCTGGTCGCGATGCTGCCGATGGGCGTGTTGGGTCTGCTGTTCTGTGTCTGGCTGACACGAATGAGCTGGCGCGCCGTGACGCGCTATGTAAAGCGGCAAATCGACGTGGTCTCGGCAAGTCTCGATCGCGACCCGACGTCTTGAACACGAAGCGACGAGAAGCAAATCACCGAATCACAGAATTATTGAATGATCGAATAACCGGACACTGTAGCAACACTCCCACTTTCGCTTATCAGAGGAAATCGTCATGAACATCGATTACCCGAGCGCCGTTTCAAGGGAAACCCGCATTCATAGCGCCCCTGCATTGCGCTTCCCCGCTGGCCATGAAGTCAATCCCCTGCGCTTTCTCGCGTGGCTCGCAGCCGGCTGGCGCGCGGTCAGCATGCAGCCGGTGTTGTGGCTCAGCATCGCGCTTCTCTGCGCCGATTTCGTTACGCTGCTCGGCCTCTTGCCGTTGTTGCGGCCGCTGGCAGTGTTGCTGGCGCCCCTCGTGGTCGGCGCGTTGATGTTCGTGCAAGAGGGCGCAAGCCGGAACGAGCCAGTGTCGTTTCGCGACATGTGCACGGTAATTGTGCGCCATAGCAACGCGCTTTGCGTGATCGGACTGTATGCGGTGGCGACGGTCGCAATCGGTTACGTTGTCCTGCTGGCGACTTTCGATGTCTCGCTGATGGCTTCGGTTACGGCCAACGGCGTCCATAGCGTGTCAATCAGCTACGGCGGCGCCCCGGGCCTGCGCGGCACACTCGAAGCAATGTGTGGCGCGTCGATCTACGCCATCGCCGTTGCTGCTGCATGCTTCGCTCCAGCACTCGTGGTACTGCACGACATGACACCGCTTGACGCCATGATCGCCAGTCTCAGCGGCGCACTGCGTAACTGGCAGGTGACGCTGGGCTGCTTCCTCCTGATGACGCTTGCCGTGCTGTTCATGCCGACGATGCCGTTCGCAGTGCGCGCTTTAGTCATGACGCCTGTGTTGACTGCGCTGCCGCTGCTGGCGATCTACGGCGCGTATCGTGATGTTTTTGTTGGCAAGTAAGACAACGCGAAGTAGTACGTGTGCGGTGGGGTTGCGTGGTCAACTCGCGCGGACGATTCACTTGCTGGCTGCATTCGGTCCGACTTTGAACCGGCGGAGTTGGCCGCCATCCAACAATCCGCGTCGGGCCGAAGTCGACCCGAAGCGGTCTATCGATCGCAGAAAATCGTGTGGCCGGTATTGCGAACTCAACCGGCCACTCGGCCCAGATCAGAACCGGTTCCCCATGCGGAGGTTACGCGAGACACCGGGCTGGGCACTAGACGGCCGCTTCAGCATGGCTGCCCGGCAGTTCCCGGTCAGTATCGCTTTTTCGGCGGCAACGACCGTTTGATCTGCTTGCGCAGGCGTGCCACTGCAGCAGCCTTTTTGCGTTTGCGTTCTGCGGTAGGTTTT